>CAZMLI010000007.1:11093-29061 GCA_964566865.1 uncultured Planctomycetota bacterium | reverse complement strand
CGAGATCCCCAGGCCCACCCGCTTGCTGATCAGTCCGCCGTTGATCAGGTTGACCAGACTCTGGTTGAAGTCGTGGTTCTCCTCGTCGCCCATGCCACGGATCAGGTCGCCGATCTCGGTATCCCGCCCTTCGACGATCAACTTGGCAATCGTCGGATTGCTCATCATGATCTCGGTATTGGGCACCCGGCCGACGCCCTCCTTGATCGACGGCAGCAGCTTCTGACAGATGATCGCCTTGAGGTTGAACATCAGCAGCTTGCGAATGGCTTCGTGCTGCTCCGGCAGGAACAGGTCGAGGATGCGGCCGAGGGTCTGTGGCACGGTGGAACTGTGCAGCGTACAGAAGACGAGGTGGCCGGTCTCGGCCGCGGTCAGCGCGGTCTGGAAGCTCTCCTTGTCTCGCATCTCGCCGATCAGGATCACGTCCGGGTCCTGGCGCACGATGTAGCGTAGCGCATCCTTGAAGGCCGAGACATCGATCCCGACCTCGCGCTGGTTGATGAACGCCTTCTTGTCGCTGTAGAGGTACTCGATCGGATCCTCGATCGTGATGATGTGGCAGCGCCGCCGGGCATTGATGTAATCGATGATCGAGGCCAGCGTGGTCGATTTTCCACTACCGGTGACGCCGGCGACGATGACCAGTCCGGCGTGCATCTTGGTGATCTTCTTGAACGGCGCGAGCGGCAGGTTGAGCTCCTCGAAGCTCGGGATGGTGACGTTCACCTTGCGGCAAGCGATCGAGATCGAGCCCCGCTGTCGAAACGAGTTGATGCGGAAACGACCGACGCCGGGCACGCCGTAGGCGAAGTCGATGTCGCCGATAGCCTCGAACTTCTTGATCTGATCCTCGTTGATGATCTGGTACAGCAGATGCCGCACCTCGGCGCCTTTCAGCGGGGGTGAATCCAGCTCGCGAACCTGGCCTGCCAGGCGCAGCAATGGCGGAGACCCGACCTTGAGGTGCAGGTCGGATGCATCGTGGCGAACCATGATCTGAAACAGCTTGTCGATGTCGTTGCCGTCCGTCTCGCTCATTTCTAACTCTCTGCAGTGACCGTTTCAGGATCCAGCGGCGGGCGAACCCGCACGCCGTTCGAGGCCAGGTACCGTTTGACCTCACCAATCGTGTGCGTTTGAAAATGGAAGATCGATGCTGCGAGCGCGGCATCCACCAGGCCTTCGGTAAAAGCCGCCAGCAGGTCCTCCGGGTTGCCGGCACCACCCGAAGCGATGATCGGAATCTTGACCGCCTCGGCGCAAGCGCGGCACAGCGCCAGATCATAGCCTGCCCGGGTGCCATCGCAATCCATGCTTGTCAGCAAGATCTCTCCAGCACCCATCTCTTCCATCTTGACGACCCATTCCACGGCGTCAAGTCCTGTTGGCTTGCGCCCCCCATGCGTGACCACTTCCCAGCCGCCATCCTCACGTCGTCGCGCATCGACCGCGAGCACCACCGACTGGCACCCCAGACGTGCGGCAGCCCGTTCGACCAGGCCCGGATCGGAGACTGCGGCAGAGTTGATCGCAACCTTGTCGGCCCCGGCCTCGAGTAGCTGGCGGATTCCCTCGACGCTCGAGACCCCGCCTCCGACCGTCAGCGGGATGAAGACCTGTTCTGCCGTTCGCGCCACCACGTCGAGCATCGCCCCACGGCCCTCGTGGGTCGCGGTGATGTCGAGAAAGCAGAGTTCGTCCGCCTGCTCCCGGTCATAACGCGCCGCCACCTCGACCGGATCGCCGGCATCGACCAGATCGACGAACTGGGTGCCCTTGACGACCCGGCCCTGCTTGACGTCCAGACAGGGAATGATTCTCTTGGCGAGCATGATTCAGTAGAGCTCCTGCGCGAGCTCGCGCACCTGATCCGCCGTCAGTCGGTGGAGCTGCGCGAGGATGTTGCGCCGAACGTCGATGTTCGGAAAGCGACTGGGCTGGGCGTGAATCAACCCGACGAACCCACTGAGAATGCCGCGGTAGGCCTTGGCGTGGCGCGAACGTTCCGCGCTCTTGCCGATCGAGCTGACGGTCCGGTACAGCGCGACCAGCGGCTGCCGCGCATGCACCAGCGCGGTCAACTGCGCCTGTCGCTCGGACCAGGCGGAGATATTCTGGGCCGAGAACCCTTCCTGGAAAAGCAGTCCGATGCCACGGAACAGGTGGGCGCTGACCGGCAGGTAGTTGCGCTGCAACTGAATGTGGCCCAGCTCGTGATACTCGGCGGCATCGAGCAGCCACTGCGTCAGCAGCACGGCGCGTTGACGGTCCTGCGTCAGCCGGTCGCCGGCCGGCAGAGCATCCGCCGCCTGCCGCGTGATGACGTAGGCCAGCCGGTCCTTCAGCGCACCGGCGTCGCGAATCTCCAGCGGGCTCGTGCTGCCGCGCCGGGATTGCGACAGTGGACGGTCGCTCTGTTCGAGACGCCTGAACCCGCCAACCAGTTGATGCGCAATCCGCGCATAGGTCTCCACGTCCAGCCAGAAGCTCTGCGGGCTCAAGGTCAGACCGCCGAAACTGCTGTGCACCTGATACTCGCGATAGTGCTGGATCCGGCTGCGCTCGCAGATCATCAGCTCGTAATCGACCCATTGGCCCCAGAGCTGACGACGCGCGCGCGGGTTCCAGTAGAGCAGGTTCTTCAGGTTGCACTCGACGGGACCGAAGAAGTCGAAGAGCAAGAGAAGCATCCCGTTGTCCCGAAAGAAACGCACCAGCCGTGACTCTGAGTCGAACCCCGGATCGACGTAGCGGTAGAGAAAACTGACGGTCGAGATCTCCTCCGCGTTGTTCAGCGGGCCCAGGCCCGCCGCCTGCCCCAGCGCCTCGATGCGTTGCAGTGTGCGCTCCAGCGAACGGCTGCCCTCGCTCGCGCTGTACTCGCGATAGCCCGCGTAGAGCAGCTTGCGCATGGCGGCGATCAGCTGCCGGATGGCGCCCACACGACGCAGTTCGCGCCGCTTCCCGCCGGCGCGGCGATAGGCCGCCTCTGCCTCTGCCAGCCAGCCAACCCGCTCGAACGCCTGCGCGATCTCCGCGTGCGCGTCCGGCTGCCGGGCCGCTCGCTCGATGGTGAGGAACCGCTCGGCCAGACGGTTGCCGGGCCGCGCCACCACCCAGCTGGTGCCCTTGCCGCGCCAGGCCGCCAGCGCTTGCTGATAGCGCCCCAGTTGCACCAGTCCCAGTCGGCGTACGTCCTCCTCGCCGGCCAGCCAGCCGGTCTTGCTGAGGATCTGCTGATAGGCACGCTCCGCGGCGACCGGTTTGCCGAGGCGGCCGAGAAAGTAAGCATGCTGCTTGCGCAGCTCCAGCGATGCGTCGGGGTAGCGGGAGAGGCCCCGCAAGCAGGCGCTCGCCCCGCTCTTGTCCTGGCCCAGCTCTCGCAGCGACGCCGCCAGCTTGTGCCAGGCGATCAGGTTGCCCGGATCCGACGCCAGCACCTTGCGGCAGTGGGAAATCACGCGCTCGTAGCGATGCTGTGCGAAGTAACAGCAGGCCAGCCAGCTGTGTACCTCACGGCGGCCGGCCGCATCCGCGCCGGCCAGCGCGCGATCGAAGTAACCGATCGCCGCGCTGTACTCTTCCCGCAGATAGAGCAGCTCTCCGATGACAGACAGGGTATCCGAGTCCTCGGAGCCGTAGGACAGCGCGCTGCGAAAACTCTCGAGCGCCTCCGCGTAACGCTCCGCGCGATAGGCCTCGCGCCCTCTGGTAAAATGCCGCAAGGCCTGCTCACGATCTGCGGGGCCACCAGTGGGCCCGCTAGCGCAGCCGCTGAACAACAGCAACCCGCACGCGGTGAGCAAGATTGTCGAGAAGTGAGGCATCAGAGCTTTCATTCTAGCGGAGCCCCCCACCGCTGGCAAATGCCCCTCGCTGGGGTATCCACTTCGCTCAGGTGTGCCAACGGAAGGACCACAGACTTCAGAGACATCGCTTCGCGCCGGTAGCCCCCATTCTGCTAATTTAACAGGCTACAGGGAACAGGGAACTGGGAACTGGGAACTGGGCATGCTGATGTGCGATATTGGACGGCATGGCCTCGATCAGAACAGCCCGATCGAGCTGAGTTTCGGCCATTTCAAATTCCAATCGCCAGTTCCCAGTTCCCTGTCGCCTGTTCACAGGAGCAAGGCTACTGGGAGCAAGCGAAGCTTATCAGTGGTGGCTACCTGAGCGGAGTGGATCCCCCAAATGCCCCCCTTGACCCGGACCGAATATGGTGAAAAATAGCCTCATGCGCTATCAAGCAGAACTGGATCTCGCCCTACCCGCGGTCGCCGAGGCCTGCTCGCTGACCCGTCAGGTCTGGGGAGAGGTCGACGCAGTGGACAAGTCCGACGGATCCCCGGTAACCCTGGCCGACTTCGCCTCGCAGGCCGCGGTGATGCGCAGCCTGGGGCCGGCCTTTGCCACCGACCGCTTCATCTCGGAGGAGTCGTCCGACGCGCCGCGGGCGGATCCCGCACTGCTCGAGGGGCTGATCACGCTGCTCCGGCCGCGCTTCCCGGAGGCTGACGGGCAGACCATCTGCGACTGGATCGATTCGGGGCGACAATCCGGCGACTCAGGACGGCACTGGCTGCTCGATCCGCTGGACGGCACCAAGGGCTTTCTGGTGAAGGGCCAGTATGCGGTGGCGCTGGCCTTGATCGACGAGGGCGCGCCGGCACTCGCCCTGCTCGGCTGCCCCGTTCTCGGCCCGGCGGGCGAGACGCAGATCCTCTGCGCGACCCACGCCGCAGGCGCCTGGATCGACGGAGCTGGGCCCGTCCGGGTCAGCGACCGACGCGAGGTCAGCGCCGCGCGCGTCGTGCAGAGCCGGGTCGCCATGCACAGTCACCTGGGCCGACAACAACAGATCTGTCAGCAGATTGGTCTGACAGAGACGCCGACGCAGCTCGACAGTCAGGCCAAGTACGCGCTCGTGGCGATGGGCCAGGCCGAGGCATTTCTGCGTCTGCCCCATCCGGACCAACCGGACTACCAGGAGTGCGGCTGGGACCATGCGGCCGGCGCGTTGATCGTCGAGTGTGCCGGTGGACGGGTCACCGACAGCGCCGGCGCGCCGCTCGACTTCTCTCACGGGGAGCGCCTGGTGCGCAATCGCGGCATCCTGGCCACCAACGGCGGACCGGTTCACGACGCCCTGCTGCAGGCGATCGCCCGCGTGACGGGTTGATCGCCGAACCCCTGCAGTACGCCCTGGTCTTCGGAGCGGGCATCTGCGCCGGGTTCATCAATGTCGTCGCCGGCGGCGGTTCGCTGATCACCCTGCCCGCGCTGATCTTCCTCGGTTTGCCCGCCGGCATCGCCAACGGCACCAACCGGGTCGCGATCCTGGCGCAGAACATCGTGGCCGTGCGCGCTTACCAGGCGAAGGGCATCGGCGACTTTCGCCGGGCGTTACTGCTCGCGGCGCCCGCCGTGCTGGGCAGCCTCGGAGGCGCCTGGCTGGCCACCCAGATGGACGAGCAGCTGTTCAAGCGCGTCATCGGCTTGGTCCTGCTGTTGATGATGTGCCTGCTGCTCGCGCGGCCCCAGCGCTGGCTCGAGGAGCAGAGCAGCAAGCGTCCGCCGCGCCTCTGGCTCTCGATGCTGGTCTTCGCACTGATCGGAGTCTACGGTGGATTCATTCAGGCCGGCGTCGGGGTGATCATCCTCGCCGCGCTGGTGCTCGGTGAGAGTCAAGATCTACTCAGCGCCAACGCCGCCAAGGTGACGATCATCCTGGTCTACACGGCATTCGCACTGGCGATCTTCGCGGGCCAGGCGCAGGTCGACTGGCAACTCGGCGCGGTGCTCGCCTGCGGAAACATGCTCGGGGCCACCCTCGGGGTTCGCACGGCGGTCGAAAAGGGCGCCCCCTGGATCTTCCGTATCCTGATTGTCGTGCTGGTGTTCAGCGGACTGAAGTTGCTGCTGGGGATGTAGCACCCAAACAATGATCCGGGATTGATCCCCTGATTGAATGCTCTTGACCTGAGTGCGGCATAACAGGGTATGTTCGGCGCCGAGATCCCTCCAAGTCTGGCAGGTTGTTAGAGAAAGGCAGCAAGACCGAAGCGAAGCACAGGTCATGATAGCCTTCAAACGACGACCCCATAGCTTACGACGACCCCACAGTCCGTCTTGCAGCGCACTGGCGCCGCCTCCCGCGCGGCGCATTCCATGAGGCGCTTGCTGATTGTCGATGACGACCCGGAGATCCGCGAGATGCTCCGTACTTTCTTCAACTACTACGGGCTCGAAGTGGAAACGAGCCCGAACGTGATGGCGGGGATGCGCGCGATCATCAAGTGCGCACCGGACCTGATCCTGCTGGACGTGATGATGCCCAACTGGTCGGGCTACGATGCGCTGCGGTTGTACAAGAAGAAGACCTCGGTTCCGATCGTGATGCAGACCAGCCAGAATAGCCGGCAACATGTGCTCCGCGCGCTGCAGCTCGGTGCGGCCGGTTTCATCATCAAGCCCTACGAGCTGGACTTCTTGCTCGAAACGGTGCTCCAACATCTCGGGGTCAAGCGGAAACCGAACGGGGCTGCGCCAGAGCTCGGCGGCACGGCCGATGATGAGTCCATCAAACTGGAGTATGATTTCTCCACACACAGGGTGATCAAGCAGGTGATCTGCCAGCTCAAGGAGCTGTTTTTCTTGACCCGCTTCACGCGGATCACCCATGAGTTTCAACAGTGGCTGGAGGACAAACCCCAGATCATCGAAGTGCTGCTCGCCCGAGCCGGTAACGGGCGCTCTGCGCCCGTGGTCGAGCTGCCGCAGGCCCTAGCGTTGCTGGACGCGCAGGAAGTCGGCAGTCTGTGCTTCGTGCTGGGACTGATCCAGCAGATGCCGGACCCTCCCGTCCCGAGCGTGCTCGATCGTCAGGCAGTCTGGCAGACCGGCCTGGCCACTGCGCTGGTCAGCAGGGAAATCGCAAAGCAAGTCGGCACGAACGAGTCACAGGCCTTCCAGCTCGGCTTCCTCACAGTTCTGGGCACGATCCTGCTCTCCGAGTTCGCTGCCGAATCCTTCGAGCAGGCGCTGACGCTGGCCTGGAAAGAATCGATCTCGCTGAACAGGGCCATCCGCGGCTTGATGGAGACCGACCCCTGCCAGCTGTTGTGCAGCTTGCTCGACTGGGAGATGATGCCAGGAGGCGATGCCTGGCTCAGCGTGCTCGGAAGCCTGGAGGCCCCGGAGAAGATGCTGCTGCTCTCGAGCGACGAGTATCGGCAGCTATCGGCGGTGGTCTGGCTCGCTCGCTGGTCTGTCAGGGCTGCCAGCGGGCGGGAGGACTCGGACCCGATACTGGACTATCCACCGCCGCCCATCTTGCAGGCGCTGGGCAAGTCGGTGAAGCTGGATCACACCTTGCTCTCCCGAGTCGAGCTGCGACTGATCCAGATGAAGCCGGTGCTGGGCGAGATCCGGGGCTCGAGCTATGCCCCGGATGCGGCGGTGTACTTCCTCGAGCTGGAACCGGTCGAGCAGAGCCCGCTTCCGCTGCTGATCCGCCGCGCCAACCAGCAACCCATCCCGCTGGATTCGCTCGACGAGCTGAAGGATCTCCCCGAGAAGAGCCGGGTGGTGCTGCACGCGCCCTCCTCTCACATGCTGGCGGCGGCCGCGCAGGGAAAGCCATGGCCAGTCAAGGATCTGGACCTGGACTGGATCCTGGTCTTTCCCGGAGGGCATTACCCCGACAAGCAGGTGCTGGCCGGCTGCGGCTTCGAAGAAGGCATGTACCGCACGGTTGCGCGTCCATTCGAGCTACTACAGTTCACGGGAATGCTGGGGACCCAGTCCGCTCCTCAGGCTTGAGATAGCGCGCGGGAATCCGCTCGAGCAGCCGGCGTATTTCCAGCCAGCAGCTGCGCACTTCGGCCAGGCTCTCCTCGGGCCGTGCGATCGCGCAATCCATCCGTTCGATCAGGGCATACAGATCGTGCATCTGATAGGTCCCGCTCCAGCCCCGGAACTGGTGAGTCAAGCCAGCGATTCGTTCGCGCTCGCCCGAGAGGATCGCCTGCTCCAGCTGGGCCATGGTGTCCTTCAACCGATCTCGGAGCATCGAGAGCACCAGCTCCCGCATGGGCGGGATCGGCTGGCTGTCGAGCCAGGCCTGCACCGTCTGCTCGCCTTCGGCCTCGCGCTCGTCGAGCAACTGGCTGACTCGGGCCGCCAGTTGCTCGGCCAGGCTGCTCGGATCGTCCTCTGCCCCCGCCGCGCTCAACTGAAGATGCGGCAGGTGCGCGGTCTGCAGATTGTCCGCGAACTGCTGCAGAATCGGATCCAGCGGCTGGGCCGGTCCCACGACGATCCAGACCACGCGCTGGGCGATCGCTTGCACTGCGAGGGGCTCCTCTGCAGCCAGCGCGACCCACTCCAGGCTCGCGCCGACGTTGACCAGCGCTTCGAACAGGGCGGGCTGCGCCACGACACCAATGCGAGGCACTCCTTCCGCACCCATCACGGGCTCACCTGGTAGGCGGCCCAGAGCCGCTCGACCTGACCCGCAAGGCTCAGCGGGTCGTAGGGTTTGGCCACGACCCCGATCGCGCCCAGCTTGCGGTAACGGGCGACATCCTGCTCCGTGGCGCTGGCCGTGCACATGATCACCGCGAGCTGCTCCAGCTGGGGGATCTGGTGCAGTTCCTGGAGCGTACTCTCCCCATTCAGTCCCGGCAGTTGATAGTCGAGCAGCACCAGATCGGGGGGCGCCGCCCTCGCAAGGCGAAGTGCTTCCTCTCCCGAAGCGCAGCAGGACACCTCGTAACCCCCCAGCGAGCTCAGCGCCAGCTGAGCCACCAATTGCATGTCCAGCTGGTCCTCCACCAGCAGGATCTTCTTCAGCTCGATCGTCATCTCATCAGCTCCAGTCGCAGTCGCGACTGTACTTCATCCAGTTCCTCTTCCAGCTTGCTGACCAGGCGGGTCGGCGGCGCTGAATCCTCGACGCTTGTTACCAGCTCCAGCTCCTCGCAGAGTGCGGATAGCGCCAGTGCGCCGAAGGTCCCGCTGCTGCCCTTGATCGCATGGGCCGCGCGCGACACCCCGGTCAGGCTGCGCGCTTCCAGCGCCTGCTTCATTGCCTGCATGCTCTCCGTGGTCTGCTGTTGAAACGACCCCAGCAGCTTCTCCAGACATCCAGGGCCGCCGCTGCGGGCCAGCGTACGCAGATTCTCCAGGCTCGCCTGGTCGATCTGCGGTATCGCGTCCGATGCGCTCGGTGCGGGCCCGGAATCCGCTGGCTCCTCCGGTGAGTCCCGACTGCTGAGATTCCAGCGGCGAACCATTTCCTCCAGCGCGGCCATCACCAGCGGTTTGGGCAGGTAATCATCCATGCCTGCGCTCAGGCACTTTTCCTGTGTTCCCTCCATCACATCCGCTGTCAGCGCGATGATCGAGAAGCCGCTGAAGCCGAACAGACGGCGCATTTCCGACGCTGCCTCATAGCCATCCATCTCGGGCATCTGGCAGTCGAGGAAGATCAGCTCGAATTTCTCGGCCTGCATTATGTCCAAGGCTTGGGCTCCTCCCTCGACGACATTCACGATGCACCCGAGCTCTTTCAGCAACAGGCTGGCAACTTGCAGGTTGACCGGGTTGTCGTCCACCACGAGCACGCGCATTCCCAGTCCCGCGGTTGATGAGTCCTTCCTCGGATCACGCGCAGTTGCCGGGACGCTGACGATGATCTTGTCGTTCTCAATGGCGCTTCCACGGCCGAGCCAGGCCTGACGCAACGTTCCGAACAGCTCCTCCTGCCAGACAGGCTTCTGCAGCAAGCCGCGGAAGCCGAGTCCGGCGACCGAGGCGCTGTCCAGTCTCATGTTAGCCAGTTTGCCGGTCATCAGGATCATCACGGTCGACGCCAACGTGGGGTCATCCTGGATGATCTCCGCCAACTCGGGCCCGTTCATGCCCTGCAGAAAGTAGTCCACGATCGCGATCTTGAACGGGGCACCTCTTTGCTGCGCATCTCGCAGCCAGTCCAGCGCTCCCTCTGCCGAGCCACACGCGCGTCCGTCTATGCCCAGATTGCTCAACTGCTGCTGAATGACCCCGCGCACCACCTTGTTGTCGTCGACAACCAGTACCCGGATCTGCCGCAGATCGTCAATGACCGGGGCGCTGTCCTTCACCGCTCGCACTCGCTGGAGCTCGAGTTCGAGCCAGAAAGTCGAGCCCTCTCCCGGTGTGCTGACGGCCTCGACACGCCCTCCCATCAGGCCGGCCAGGCGCCTGCAGATCGCCAACCCCAGCCCGCTGCCGCCGTACTTGCGCGTGGTGGACAGATCCTCTTGAGAGAAGGAATCGAACATCTGCTCCAGGCGATCCGGTTTCACACCGATCCCGCTGTCCTGCACCGATAGCTTCAGCAGAGACGGCCCATCTTCCTGGTCGTCGACCCTGACGCCGACCAGAATCTGGCCCGCTGGGGTGAACTTGATCGCATTGCTGAGGAAGTTGCAGAGCACTTGCCGGATCCGCACCATATCGCCCCGGATTCGCCGTGGGGCACTGGGATGCCAGTCGACCACCAGCTCCAGGCCCTTTTCCTGGGACTGTAGCCAGAACAGCCCGACCGTTTCTCGGATCGACTGCCGCAGGTCGAAACCAACCATCTCCAGCCTCAGCTTGCCGGCCTCGATCTTGGAGAAGTCCAGGATGTCATTCAGAATCGACAACAGCTGGTTGGCCGCCGTGTGCGCCGTGCGCAAGTAATCCTGATCTTCAGTCGAGAGCTCTGAGCGTTCGAGCAACTGCAGCATGCCGAGCAGACCATTCATCGGGGTGCGGATTTCATGGCTCATGCTGGCAAGAAATTCGCTCTTGGCGATGTTTGCCGCTTCAGCCGAGTCCTTTGCCGCAGCCGCGGCATTCAACCGCAGCATCTCACGGTTGTCGCGTGCGACCAGGATGGTTCGTTTCTTCGAGCGCACATGCGTCACTGCGCCATTGACGCTCATCGGGATCCGCGCGCCGCCCACGGACCAGAAGCAGAGGCCGAAGTCTCTCAGACGACCCGATTCCACTCTGCCCAGCAGATCGTGATAGATCGCTTTTTCCGGATCGTCGGCGATCAGGTGGTCGATCAGCCGTCCTTTCAGGTCCTCCTCCGACCAGCCCAGCAGTTCCGTCACCGCTGGATTGACGTCCCGCAACTCATCCTCCGAGCCCAGCACCAGCACGCAGTCCGGAATGGTGGCGATCAACTCCCTGTTCGTGTGCAAGGCCTCGGCAACCTGGTGGTTCTTGGCTCCAATGGCTTCCACCAGAGCACTTAGCTCGCGGCTGAGGCTCACCACCTCCAGCGGGCCGCTGGAGATCAGCTCCAGCTCTCCGCCGTCCTTGGCCCGAATGGCCGCAGACGACAGCGCCTCGATTGGCCCGACCAGTCGACGGGTGGTCCATTTGCGCCCAGCGATCGCCAGCCCGAACAGGATCAGCACGAGACAGCCGACCATCAGGTAGGCTTGAAACCAGGTTCCCTGCAAGGCTTCCTGCTCCACCCTCGCCCGGCTCGAAAAGTCCTGGTGCATCTGGGTCAGTTGCAGAAGATAGGCCTGACTGGCCATTTCATAGAGCTTCAGACGCGAGCCGTTCGAACGCGTCCCCGGCGTTTCCGGCTCCTTGGTCATTCGCGCTGTTTCCGGTCCCTCATCCTCGATCTCCATCAAGAGGTCGTCCTCGACAGCCTGGTTATTTTGGCTGTTGCTGGTCGTTTGAGCATCAGACTCCCGAATCAACGCCTCTTGCGCTCTTTTCATCATCGTCGAGAAGGCCACGATGAGCCGTGCAGCCTCGCCCGAACTGGATACCTGGCTCCGTTTCTCGAGGTAGGCCAGATCGTCCCGGCAGACGCTTTCCAGCTTGTCCACAATCAGCAAGACCCCGCTCGACTCGGTCGTCATGACATCTATCGTCACCAGCAACTTCTTGCTGGTGGCCCGCAAGTTGTTGATCCGGCGGTAGTCCTCCGAAGCAAATCCCGTGGTGCGTTCTCGATCGCCCAGGCTGCTGTACTGAAACAGGGTCACGAGCACCAGGGCGCTCATGCCGGCCATGAACGCGATCAACAACCGGTCGATATACCAGCTTGCCTTTTTCAAGTCGTAGTAGCCTCGTCCCAGACTCCTGGCCTGTATGCAGCCAGAGACTACGCAGAAAGCAAAGGCCTGGCCAACGAGGTTCAGCCGGCCCGTTGCGCCGCTACCCTGAGGCTCCCGGCCAGCCAGGTCTTCGCCAAGAAATGTGCTAGAATTGAACAACTCCGGGCGGTCCTGCTCAGGCGCTGCCGACCGGGCGGGCTACTGCTTCTGCGTCTGCCACCATGCGCGCCAGGCGTCCTGGTCCTGGCCCAGAGCCTGGCCGGTCAGCTCGCGCAGCAGTTCGAGCGCGACGCCGCGAACCCAGGCTTGGTCCTCGCCGATCTCATCGATCAGCAACGCAACCACCGGACGATACTTGCGCATGACCAGCTCCCGCGCGAGATGCAGCCGGAAGCTGACGGGCTCCGAGCGCAGCCGCTTCAGCAGGCTGGCCAGCTCGGGCGCCGCCGCCAGTCGGACCAGCACCCGACCGGCCTCGAGACGCAGCGCCGGATCGGCGCCGGCATCCGCGAAGATCTGGCGCACGACAGGCAGGATCTCGCGATCCCCCATCAGGCCCGACGCCCGGATCGCCGCTTGCCGCAGCCGTGGATCTTTCGATCGAGCGCGCTGGCGAATCGCCTGGCGCGCCCGGTTCGTCCCCGTCAGCGCCAGCGCCGGCAGCAGCGCCTGCGCCAGCTCGGGCCGCCGGTCGAGCAGGGCGATCAGTTCGCCATCGCAGCTCGCCCCACTGCAGAGCACCAGTCCCCGCGCAGCGCCCGCGGCGATCCGACCATCCCTGGTCGCCAGCAGCTTGCGAAAGAAAGGGACCAGGGAGTCCGACCGCCGTCCGACCAGCAGCTCCAGCAGTGCCCCGCGGAGCGCGGGCGAGCGGGCGCCGGAGAATGACCCGGTCAAACCATCCAGGGGTAAGGAGCTCTTCCAGAGCTGCAGCGCGCGCAGCGCTTCCAGGCGCAGATCCGCCCGCCGCTGCGGATCCAGCGCCAGCGCCAGCAACGGATCCCGTACCCGGGTCAAGCTGGCCCCGTCGGCCTGCTGACAGAGTGCTGCGAGCGCTCGGATCGCGCTCGTGCCAGCGCTCGGGTCGGTCCTGGCCCGCCGCAGCAAAGACCCGGTCAGGGCCAGATAGGGCTCGATCTTGCTCAGCGCGCGAAGCAGGCGCGCAATTTCAGCCGGCAACTGCCCGACATCCTGCGTCCCGGAGAGCCCGCGGTCGAGCTCACGCGCGAGCGCCAGATGCTGCGCGGGTGTCAACACCGCGAGCAGGCGGGGCGGCATGTCCGCGAGCTTTCGCACGATCGCAGCAAGCAGCGGCCGCGAGGCGAAGCTCGACGCCAGCGTCAGCAACAAGGGCAGGCTGTCGGCGCGCAGCGGCAGGGCGCCGGCCAGCGCCAGCCGGACCTCCGCCGGCAAGGGCGGGCCGCGGAGCAACGGCGCCACCGCCGCCAGCGAAGGGCTGGCGCGAATCGATGCCAGCAACAGCGCCAGGGCCGGCTCCCGCGCGACACCTCGCAGGTGTGGGCCCAGACGCGCGAAGGCTGCCTTCGAGCGCAGGGAACCATGGGCGCCCGCCGCCCGCAGCACCGCGGCGGCATCCAGCCCCTGACGCGCCAGCAGCGCGGTCAGGTTCTGCGCCAGCGAGATCCGCTGCTTCGGCGTCAGCTCGGGGTCTCTCTTGGCCACCGCGATCAGTCTCAGCGCCTGGTTCGCCGCGACCGGCTCCCCCTTGCCGGCCACTTCGAGCAAGGCCGGCAGCAGACGCTTGCCCCACCAGGGCCGCATCCGACGATACAGCACCCGGTCGCAGCTCAACAGCGGCAGACTGCTCTCCAGTTCGCTGGTCCCCTTGGTCGCCAGGAAGTCGGCCTCAGCCGAGCGGTGCGCCTCCTCGGCGTCGAGATCGGCCAGAACAGCGCGGGCATGGCGCTGGCGCGGCGGAATCGGCACCACCGCTTCTCTCCCGGAGCTCTCCAGCATGCGAATCAACCGCTCGTGATTCTGGTGCTCCTGCTCCATCAGGATCCTCACCATCAGCCGGTCGGCCTCGACGGGTCTGGTCTGATACAGCTCCGCGATCGCCTGCGCCACCGCCTCATCCGAGGTGCCGTGACGCAGCGCGCCCAGGACGGCGTGCTGTTCGATCCGCTCGCTCGACAACCAGAGCGCCACGACACCAGAGACCGCCAGCGCGCTGACCAGCGTCAAACCAATTGCGAGGCGCGAGTTCATCAGCGGGCGCAGCGGAAGCCCAGGTCCGCAGCGCGGGTCAGGGGAGAACGCCAGTGCCGGTAGCGCACCTGCAGCGCCTCCACCCCTGACCGATAGGATCCGCCGCGAACCACCCGATGGCCTCTGCCGGCCGGACCCTTTGGATCCTCGGCGGCGCTGCGCCGGTAATAGCCGCTGTCGAAGCGGTCGTAGCACCACTCCCAGACATTGCCCGCCATCTGGCGCGCGCCGACCGGGCTGTCCCCATCCGCCAGCTCCAGCACAGCTTCCGGGTGCGACTGCCCCTGACAGGCCAGCGCGGCAGAAGGTGTGCTCTCGCCCCACGGAAAGCGCCGCCCGTCGGTCCCACCCGCAGCCCGCTCCCACTCCGCCTCCGTCGGCAGGCGCAGCCCGGCCCAGCTGACATAGGCGTAGGCGTCGAACCAATCGACGCCGACCACGGGCTGCAGCGACGCGTTCCAGCCTGCCTTGCCCCAGAAAGCGGGGCGGTGCGACTTCTTCGCAGGCTCCAGCGGGTGACAGCCTCGGTGGTTCGCCGCCTGGGCCGACTCGAGAAACTGTCGATACTGGGAGTTGGTCACCGGATGCAGGGCGATCAGATAAGCGCCGAGGGTCACCTGATGTTCGGGGGCGGAGCGCTGCTCGCCACGCGCGTGTCCCATCCGGAACCGACCCGCCGCAACGCCGAGCAAAGGGGTCTTGTCTGTCCGGTTGATCCGCAGCCGCAGACCTCTCTCGGTCCGGCCCTCATCGGCAGTCAGTGATCCCCGCCAGACCGGCTCGGACCCGGGCAGGATCTCGAGATTCTGCTTGGCGCGGCGCACCAGTTCGGTCCGCTCGCCTTGCATACGACGGGCAACCGGCAAGACGACCCAGGCAAACGTGCCCAGCATGAAGCTCATCAGACCACCCAGCAAGACGAAGTTCCTCAGGGAAAATGGCGGGGGTTGACCGCCCCACTCATCTTCTATTGGCTCTGACATGGTCAGGCGGAGGCCAGCAGGCGCTCCATCTCGGCCACCTTCGCCACCACACCGTCCCGATAGGCCTCGGGCAGCAATCCAGCCTCCACCTGCTCGTTGGCGCGGCCGAGCGCCTCCGCCGCAAGCTCATGGAAGCCCCCGGAAAAGAAGGAACGCGCAACCTCGAGGAAACCCTCGACAATGCCTCCGTCGTACATCTGCTCGTAGAAGTCGGCGAGCGTGCCGTCATAGGCCGTTGCCAGCACCTCCTCGCCCATCAAGTAGAGCGAGCGAACGAACACCTTGTTCAGCCGATGCCGATCCAGCAGTTCCATCAGCCTCTTTTGCGCCTCTTGAAACAGCTTGTGACAGCGATGCACCCGCTTGGGGAAGTACTCGTGGACCTCTGCCAGGATCAGGTTGTAGTCCTCGCCCTCTTGCGGTGAGCGGTCCTCGGGCCCATATTGCTCGATCTCCTGGTGTTCTTCCTTGAGGATCGATATCTCGTGAAAGATGGTGGCCACGTAGTAATCGAACAGCTCGCGGGACTCCTCTTCCCGGTGAACCTCGTGGCTGATCTGCTTCAAGGACTTCAAATACTTGCTGCAGAGGATACTCAGAGAGCCTGTATCCAGCAGTCGGCTGACCTCGACCGCTTCCAGCGTCAACTCGCCGCGATCGACCCCCCGGTCCGCCGCCAGGGCCAGAACCTGGGTCTCGTAGTGCTGGTATTGCTCCTGGAACAGCCGCTTGGCCTGAAAGAAGGTCACGACCATGTCCCAGGCCTGGTCGCAGGTCCGTTTTTTCTGCATCATTCCACTATGGGTAGTGTAGTGTGGTTGGGATCGAGCCGATTATACTGCATGGAACTAACTGAGCAGCGCCGAAAAAAAACCAACTTCTACCTCAAGTTGGCTGACCCATTTGACGATTAATATGGCGCTGAGAGGGATTCGCAACGGTGCGGGACCCGCTCGGCGGAAAGAACATGTGACCAATGGAAATCCAGGGACCTTTTGACCCGAATCGGATCCGGCTGCTCAAACAGCGGCAGGCCGATCAAGCACGTGGCAAGGATGCTGCCACGAGCGGGGGTGGGGACCGTCTCGAGATATCTGAGGTCGGCAAGCGCCTGAACTCGATCAACCTCCTGCCGGAGGTGCGCGCCGAGCGAATCGCGCAACTCAAAGAAGAACTCCGGGCCGGTACCCTCGATACTCCCGAGAAGTTGCGCGAAGCGATTCGCAGCTTCCTCGAAGACGCGATCTAGACACCGATCTAGCCACAAGAGGGCCGCCTCAGGCCCTCTCCGCTGCTTTCCGTGGTATGATTCCCCTTGATGGGTACGCGACCGACCGATTCCCTGCCCGTTTCCGAGCGGCTGGAACGGCTTATGTGGCAGAAGAACCGCCTCTCTGCGCTGCTGCACATCTGCACCCGGGTCTACCGTGAGCGATCCCTCGACCGCCTGCTCGCGCTGATCACCGAGGAAGCGGCCCGCATCATGGAGGCCGAACGAGCCACCGTCTTCCTGCTGGACCTCGAAACCGAGGAATTCACCAGCTTCGTCGCCATCGGGGTGGACCAGAGTGAGGCGATCCGCTTCTCCGCCAACAGCGGCCTGGCCGGCCATGCGGCCCGTACGGGCGAGCTGATCAACGTCAGAGACGTCTACGCCGACAAGCGCTTCAACCCCCAGATTGACCGCAGGACCGGCTTCCGCACGCACAACCTGCTCGCGATCCCGCTCAGAGGCGCCGAGCAGCAAGTGACGGGCGTTTTCCAGGTGCTCAACAAGAAGGAAGGCCATTTCAACTCCGAAGACGAGGAGCTGCTCGTCGCGCTGGCCGGACAGGCCCAGGTAGCAATCGATAACGCCATGCTGTACCAGGAGTTAGATGCTGCACGCAAACGTCTCGAGGGAGAGAATCTCAACCTCAAGCAGGCCCTGGGCAAACACAGCGCACTGGAAAGAATTATCGGACTCTCCAGCAGCATGCGCTCCATCAAGGAGATGGTCCAGAAGATTGCCAATACCCCGACGTCGGTGCTGATCTCCGGCGAATCCGGCACCGGCAAGTCGATGCTGGCCCGGACCGTGCACTACCTGAGCGCCCGTGCCGATGGCCCGTTCATTTCCCTCAACTGCGCCGCGCTGCCCGAGGGCCTGCTGGAGAGCGAGCTGTTCGGCATCGAACAGCGCGTCGCCACCGGCGTCGACCAGCGGATCGGCAAGATCGAGGCCGCGCACGGCGGTACGCTCTTCCTGGACGAGATCGGCGACATGTCGCTGGTGACCCAGTCCAAGATCCTCGATGTGCTGCAGGAACGCACGCTGACCCGCATCGGCGGCCACAAGGTCGTGCCCGTCGACATCCGGGTGATCGCCGCCACCAACAAGGATCTGCGCCAAGAAATCGCCGCCAATCGCTTCCGCGAGGATCTCTATTACCGTCTCAACGTCGTCGGCCTGCACATGCCGCCGCTGCGCCAGCGGATCGAGGACCTGCCCCTGCTGATCAAGTCCCTGCTGGAGCTGGCGATCGCTCGCATCGGCAAGCGAGTGGCCGGCTTCGACAAGGAAGCGCTGGACTGCCTGCGCAGGCACCACTGGGGCGGCAATATCCGCGAACTGGAGAACGAGATCGAACGCGC
>CAZMLI010000007.1:0-10993 GCA_964566865.1 uncultured Planctomycetota bacterium | reverse complement strand
GCAGGCACCACTGGGGCGGCAATATCCGCGAACTGGAGAACGAGATCGAACGCGCAGTCTCACTGGCCGACGCCGGACAGCTGATCGGTGTCGACGGCCTCTCCGACGGCGTTCGCCGCGGCGCCCGCCGAAAGACCGGCGAGAGCGGCAACCTGCGGCAGGAAGTGGCCCACCTGGAGATCGAGCTGATCATCGAGGCCCTCGCGCAATCCGCCGGCGTCAAGAAGGTCGCAGCCGCCACGCTGGGACTCAGCCGGGAGGGTTTGCGCAAGAAGATGAAGCGTTACAAGCTGCTCTGAGCCACCGTCTCAGTTGATCTTCGCTCGCAGTTTCCTGTCTGTCGGGTGCACTTTCAGACCCTCGGCCCAGACGGAGCGCGCCTGCTTGCGCTTGCCCCGTTTCTCGAGCAGCTCGCCGTAATAGAAGTAGGTTCGGGCGTGACCGGCCTGCCTGGCGCCTTGACGCTGGCGAACGATCAGCCGCTCGAAACGGGCGATCGCGTCGGCCTCCGCTTGACTGTCCTCGGAGTAGGCCTGGAGCACAGCCTTGGCCAGCAATGCGTCCCAGTGCTCCGGACTTTGCGCCAGGGCCCGGTTGATCGCCTGGTCCGCAGCCAGGCCCAGCTGGAGCTGCTTGCGCGTCGATGACTCGAAGACGGAGGCCAGCGCGAGCAACATGCCGTGCACGGTGGCCTGTCGCGCCGTCGGTTTTTCGATCGCGCGGAAACGCGCGAGTACCTGGTCCAGCTTGTCCGAGGCAGCGATCTGTTCGAGCAGTTGCTCGCCGACCGGCTCCCAGATCCTGGCCCGCAGCAGGCGGTCGAACGCGCTCTTGGCGTCCAGCCTGAGACCGAGTGGCAGGCTCGGATCCGCCGAGCGCAGCATGGACAGCAGCGAGGCCCGCAACAGCTTGGGCTGATCGGCTGCGCGGACCGGCACGATGGTCAGATACAGCTCGCACATCTCGTCGGTCGTCTGCGGGCCGAAGCCCACTCGCCGGGGCGGATCGCTCGGATTGGCCGGGTTCGTGTCCGAGTTGTCGAAGCGATAGTGCGCAACCAGCCGGCTGCCCTTCGGCACGCGGATCGGCTGCCGGTAGGTGTAGACGTTCTGCCACCGGAAGTCCCAGTCCGAGATCTTGATCAACGAGCGCTTCTTGCCGCTCGGCAAGATCAGCTCGACGTGCACCTCTCGCGCGAGGTAGTGCATATGCGGGGAGATGTTGATCAGGTCGAAAGCGGCCGGCACGTCCATCGATATCCGGCGCACGTAGTTGCGCTCACCGGCGGGAATCGACAGATCCTCGGTGCGGAGCACCAGTCCCTCGACGTAGCGCTTGACCGGCTTCTTGGCGAAGTACAGGGCGAGGGTGCTGCGGTCGGTGGTCTGCTTGCCCGTCAGGTGGTAGTGGATCTCGAGCACGATGTCTCCGCCGCCCGGAATCCGCATCCCCAGGCCGGCCGGCAGCTTGAACGGGTCTGCGCCCGGCGCCCAGCCGCCAATGCCCTCGACGCCCTCGGTGGCCATGAAGTTCTCCGTCCCGAAGACACGGAAGCCTGGCCTGGGATCCCTGGCATCCAGCCGACGCGCCCGGCCGGAATAGTCCATGTAGAAGATCGAATGGTGCACCACCGTCGCGTCGCCCGGCCTGAAATCCATTGCCGTGATCACCCGGTCCTGGGTCATGCCCGAGGGGATCACGAAGTAGCGATAGATGTCCGCCCCCTTGGCCGGCACCTCGAACGACTGGCGCATCTTCAGTTCCAGGTCCGGCTTGCCGAGCGGCCAGCCTGAGGCGAACACCTTCGGGGCCGGCAGACGATCCGCCGCCTGGCCCCTGGGCGCACCCGCCTTGGACCAGCGGTCGAGCAGCCCGATCTGGTGCTTGCTCAGTCGACGCTCGTCGCGAAACGATCCGTGTCCAGGGTCGGCCGACCAGGGCGGCATGCGCCGCTTTTTCGTGACGAACGCGAGCATCCCGGCCCGCCGCTGCGACTGTTCGTAAGTCTGCAGCGCGAACGGCGCGATGCCACCATCCCGATGACAGCTGACGCAGTTGGCGTCGAGGATCGGCGCGATGTTCCTCGTGTAGGTCACCTTGCCCGTGCGCCCCGCCGGCTTCCAGGCCTCGAAGATGCAGCCGATCGGCACCGTGCGAACCGGCGCGGTCGGCTTGCCCGAAGCCACACGACCAAAGGCGTCGAGTAAATCGCGCCGGGTGATCTTCTGACGCAGTCGGCCGACCGCCGCGAAGCGGTTGTCGATGCGACCGCGATAGACCACGCGATCGCGCGTATCGATCAGGAATGCCTCGGGCACCGTGGTCGGACGCAGCCGGATTGCCAGATCGCCCGACGCGTCGAACAGAATCGGCAACTTCAGCCCGTACTTCGTCCGGAACGCGCGCGCCGCCGTCACGCTGACCGCCGGGTCGGAGAGCACACCGAAAAGATCGACGTTGCGCCTGGCGGCCTGTGCTCGCAGCTCGTCGAGCTCCGGGGCGTAGCGGTTGGAGATCGGGCAAGCCGGATCGATGAAGATCAGCGCGACGTGACGCAGCGGGTCGCTCATGCCGAGTCGGTGCACACCCCCATCAAGGTCCAGCGCGCGGGCGCCGATGACTCCGGCCGAGTCATTCATGGAGACGCCCCGCGCCGGCGGCTTCTTTCCAGGCTTGTCGGCCCGCATCCGCTCGACCCCGGCTAGCAGCCCACCAATGCAGATCAGGATGACGACGATACGGCGGTCAATCATGCGAGTCTCCCTTTACTCCCAGTCCGGACAGGACGGTGCGCAGCGCCAGGCCCGGCGCGTCCTTTTTTGCGATGCTGCCGTCCTGGACGGCTGTCCAGGCGGCGTAGATCAGCGCGTCGATGGCGGCGACGCCCCAGGCGGCTGGCACGTCGGGGGCCACCACCCCCTCCTGACGTAGCGCGTCCACCAGCTCGCGCAGCTCGTCGAGCTGTCGCTGGTTCTCGACCGCCAGCTCGGGATCGCCGAGCAGGGCCGGCTCGAACGTCAGGACGTGGAAACGGTCCCCCAGCGGGACGATCACCTCGAACAACTCGCGCAGCGCGTCGAGCGCCGTCGCACAGTCATCCAGATGGGCCGTCGCATCGTCGATCTCGCGGATCGCCTGTCGAGACAGCGCGGCAAAAAGGACCTCACGTGTGCCGAAGTGTCGGTGGAGCGTGGCCCGACCGATGCCGGCGGCGATCGCAATATCGGCCATCGATGCCGCCGGATTGGTCGCCAGTACGGCGAATGCCGCATCCAGGATCTCGAGCTGTCGAGGCGTGGGCTTGAACGTCATATGAGACACCACTGTCTCATATGAGGCTTACATGTCAACCCCCCTTCTCAGCCCTCAGGTCTCAAGCTTGGCGCCCTGTGTCACCCCTTACGGGCCCAACTCCCGCGCCGGCATTCTCGACCCCCAGCCGCTCGGCGAGCAACTGCGCCTCCTCCCGACATGCCAGATCGCGATGGATCTGGCAGTAGCGCGACCAGACAAGGAACCGAGCCGTCTCGTCGAGCGGTCCCGGCGCCGCGACTATCTCCCCCACGCGACGTTCGAACAGCCGATGGAAGTGCGGCGAGCGCCCGTCGATGTCGGTGAAGCCGTACGCCTCCGCGAGGTCGCCCGCGTAAAGCGTCAGCCCCGCTTTCTCACGCACCCGTGGATCGGCCGCCAGCGCGGCGATCGCGCGGCCCAAGAAGCACGGCGTCTCGGACTCCGCGAAGTACTCGTCCTGCGCCACAGCCTCCGTCCAGGTCTCTTCAGTCACGCCAAAATGTTCCAAGACGGCCTCCGAGCGCAGAAAGCCCGGCGTGATCGCCAGCGCCGTGACGCCGGTCTCAACCAGCTCCATCGCCATCCCATAAGCCAGGCGCACCACCGAAGACTTCGCCAGGTCATAGAGCAGCTGGCCACGGTAGCCCTGGTGACGACCGTCCATCACCTCCACGATCAGGCCGCGGTCCGCCTCGATCATCAACGGCACCAGATGGCGGCTGGTGATGATGTGGGTGAACACCGCCTGCTCCATCAGCGGCCGCAGCTTCGTCAAGTCGACCTGCCAGAACCGCTGATCCCAGTCGATCAGCGGATCTCCGCCCCAGATGTCGTTGACCAGGATGTCCAGCCGCCCCGCCTCGTCAAGCACGCGCGCCGCAAGCGCCTCGACCTCATCCTCCTGAGTATGGTCCACGCGCACGGCCGTCGCCCGTCCACCCGACGCGACGATCATCTCCGCCGTCTCGTCGATCGTCTCCGGCCGGCCCGGCATGCCACCCGACGCGCCCCGCGCGCTGCGCCCGGTGCAGTAGACCCAGGCACCCGCCGCGCCCAGCATGCGCGCGATTCCCCGCCCCGCGCCGCGCGTCGCCCCCGCGACGACCGCCACCTGACCCTCGAGCGGCCGATCCGTGTCCGACATCATGCTAGCCATGACTGCGCCTCCTCCGGCCGCCCGGATCCACGTCCCCCGGGCCTACCAGCCGAATCGCTGCCACACTCTCGGCAATCGCCTCTGATTCTCGTCGCCGTCATCGAAGTCCCACTCGTCGCCGGCAGGATCAGCCGTCTTCTCGACGGGAACGCAGCAGCTCGGCGAAGACGGTTCCGGCAAACCAGCAGCAGAACAGGACGAGGCCACCGAATACCCCCAGGAATCTCCACTGATTGGCCACAAGTCGTTCGCGTCCGATTATCTGCCTCCCTTCCACCTTCAGCGAGAAGATCGAAACTGACCGGTCTCCGGACAACCGACGGGCCGGTGCGTGGAAAGAGACTTCACTGGCGGTTAGCAGTCTATTGGCACTTCGCACAAATTCTGGATCGGAGCTGCTGTATCGGAACTTGCTCTGATAGCCCTCCAGCCAGAAGTGCAGATCGTAATCGCAGCCAGTCGGCCCCTCGCTCATGCTCATCTCCCGTTTGATCACTCGGCCCGATATCAGCCGATGGTCCAACAGCTCGGCATGGACGAACCAGAGCAGCCAAAGGCCGCCCAGGCAGACTGCCAGTAGGTACGTACCGAGGAAGATCAGCACGGGAGTGGTCGCCTTCTCGACCCTTCTCCTGGATCGGGGTTCTAGATCTTCGAGCAGTCCATTCAGCCAGATGCGCCAAAAGCAGAGCAACAGGAGTCCGACGACCACCTGCGCGAGCCCAGCCATGCACTCGGTGTCCCGGACCGACCTTGGGCTGACAGGCTCCACCCCGGAGATGTGGATGCCATGGGCTCGGTCGAACGGACCGTCGAGCCGGGCGACCTGTAGCACCACGCGTCCCTTGTTCTGGATCGCCTGCACCGCCAACTCGGCGAGATGCGGTCGGAAGGGATAGCGATAGCGGCGGGGATCGTCCTGCAACCGCAGCTCCAGTTGCAGGTCATCGCTTAGCAGGTTGGCGTAACCCACGAGCTGGGCGCTGCGGATCTGCCCGGTGACGATCTCGAGTTCAGGGATGGTGTAATGCTGGCCGCAGGCCCAGTAGAGAGCAGTCAAGCCGGCTCCCGTCTGAACGATGGTCAGCACCAAGACCACGAGTCGTAGTATCCCCCGGCCCAGCCTGGAGGTCACGTTTTGCCCTCCTTCTCGCGTCACCTCACCAGAGCCAGAGCGATCCAGTGCGTCGGGCTCACTGCCAAAGTCTAACATAGACAACGAGCCGGAAGCACACGCCGTATGAATAGGAACCTCAAGCGGCCTAGCCGGGACTGGGAAGGCGCGGCCTGACCACTCGCGCATCGTGAGTGTCGTGATGCGCCGCAATCTGGCACACTACGACCATGGACACGCGCCCATTCTGCGCCGTCTCGACCGACCGAGTGACTGAGCGACAAACGCCGCTCGTCCGATGGATCTTCCCAAACAAAGCGGCATGCTGGAAGAAGGGCTGATGCCCTCACCCACAGCAGAGCAACAAGTACTGTTCCTGCAAAACCTGCAGCGACTCCTGCAAGAGTGCAACGGAGCGAAGTCAGATCACCTTGCCCAGCTCGAGCATATCGAAGCATGGTCACAGCGAAACGCTGAACACGGTGCGCTGCTTGCGGAACAGTTCGACACAGTCCGGGCCGTGCACGATCTGGACAAGTCGCTCCGCGTAGCAAACTGGGCCTACTCTCAGGTATCGCAAGTCCGTGGGCAGCCATTGGCACACCGGAGCGAAGTGGATACCCCAGAGCGTGGACATCGGCGATCAGTATGCCACAGGGCTGGCAAAAACCGAGTCGACTTGCCCCTGCGCCATCCTACGGTCGCTTCCCCTCGAAGAACTCGGCCAGGGCCTGTAGGTAAGTCAGCCAGTTGGTGGCCATGATGCTGTTGTGGTCGCCGTCGGGAAAGACCAGCAAGCGGGTCCGGTCGCCGGCGGTCCAGCTGGCGTTGCGCGCGGCGTGGCTGACGTCGACCAGCCCGTCGTGTGCGGTGTGCATCACCAGCACGGGACCGTGATAGCCGCCCAGCTTGGCCTGGTGGTCGAGGGACTCTGCTGCGGCCGACGCCAGGGCTTCGGCGGTGGTTCCCAGCTCCTCCGGCGTCACACGCAGCAGGACGCGCTGCAGTGGGTCGGCGATGCCGCTCTCGAGGATCAGGCCTGCGCACCGGGGGTAGCGCTGGACGTACTCGATCGCATAGATCGAACCGACGGAGCGGCCGAACGGGATCAGGCGTTCGGGCGGCAGCCCGATGGCCTGGTGAATCGGGACGATGTCGGCCAGCATGGCAGCCAGCGCGGGTTCGCCGGTCGAGCCGCCATAGCCACGGTATTCGGCAAAGAAGACGTTCACGCCCAGGTCGAGCAGGGCTTCGGCGAAGTCGGGCAGATAGTCGGCGACGATCTCGCCGTTGCCGTGGAAATGCACGACGGTCGGGGCGTCGACATGCCGGTCGAGGCGGTAGCAGGCCAGCGTTGCCTCGCCGCAGTCCACGGGCGTGGCGTCCTGTAGCGGGCTACTCCGCGGAAAGAAGTAGCGCTGGCTGATGATCGGGTGGTCCAGGATCACGGGTACGATTCTACCAGGTGCCTGGCTGCGCCGGCTGAACGTGCTGCGCGACGGCTTGTGTTTCCTCCTATGAGGTCCTTGACGACGAGGTCCGGATGGCAGAGATGCTGTCGCTGCTACCGCGCCTTGATGAAGGCCAGGAAGTCCCGCTCGAGCTGTTCGACCGGGATGCTGAGCACCTTCAACAGATTGGGTTTGTTGCCGCGCGCCACGAGGACCCAGTACCGCTTGAAACCTACGCGATAGTGTGGGTTGGGTGTCGTGCGCAGAAAGTAATGCAGCGCCCACGCCTGCGCATAGAACACCAGCGCCCGCTTTGCATTCGAGTTGATCAGCTTGCCCGCGTCGGCGCCGAAGAAGTCCTTCAGCGGGATGTGCTGGCCCTGGCTCAGGGCCTGCCGAAAGAGGGTGCGACGCATCCGTGGTTTGTGGTGAAATTCGATCCGGTCCTTGCCCCGCTGCTTGAACCCCTCGAAGTACGTCGCCATCCCCTCGGCGAGCCAGGACTCGGGCTGTCCACCAAAGGACAGCTGGTAAAACAGGTGGGCGCCCTCGTGGAGCATGGTCTGCAACAGGCTGCGCTCGTCTTTCAGCTTGTCGTAGCCACACGCGGTTCTCGGCTCGCTGGGCGAGAATCCCGTCGCGTTGAGCTGCGCCAGGTTGCCGGTCTTTTCGCAGTACGACCGATAGTCCTCGTAGGTCCGGAATGCCATCAACCGCATCGGCTCCGTGCCCTTGGGCTTGCCGCCGAACACCTGCTGGTACAGCACGTAAGCCTGCTCGATCGCGACCGCGAGCTTGCGGGCAAACCGCTTGCTCAGATTGGTCTTGATCACGTAATGCGCCGTGCGCTCGGTCCAGGCCTCTTTCCAGTCCCCGCGACGCTGAGCGATCTCCTTGGCAGTCTGCCAGCGTCCCTGGTACTGGATGTACCCCCGCTCGCGCAGCTGCGCGGCCGTCAGCGCAATCCACTTGCCGCCGATCTTCTCGTGATTCGCCAGCAGATGCCGCTTGTCCGACTTGCTGACCCAGCGGCCGCGAAAGAAGACCAATCCCTTGTCGACGTTGCGCTTCTCGCCAGCCGTGATGAAGCGCCCCCCCTGCAAGACCCACCCGCCCTCGGGGACCGCCACCCCGCGACGACGCGAGATCAGCTTCGCGATCGCGCCGCGGTCCCCCTTCGACACCCACGCCCGAGCAAGCGAACGCTCCGCCAGCTTGCTGTCATCGCTGTCCCAGGCCAGGTCGGCCAGCGCCAGCTGTTGCGCCGCGCTGAGCTTCAACACGTCGAACAGTTTCCAGAGGGCCCCGAAGGAGAGCTGGGCCCACAGGCCCTTCGCGCTCCCCCCGCGAGGCAGCGCCAGATGATAGTGGGTATCGTCGGCGCCGGACAGCCGGGCGCCAACCGCCTTCGCACCGGCCAGCGGCAACTTGTAGTGCTTCAGCGGACCGCGCCGAATCCCGTCGATCAGCAGCTGCTTGAGCGCCTGATACCGCTCGACGCGCTGCTGCTGTACCTGGGTATCACGCCGGGAGGAGCCTCGCACCGCGCCCGTCAGTTGCTTCAGATTGGCCAGCGCCCTCTTGAAGCGAAAGGTCCGGACGAAACCGCGAATCTGCGCCAGCAGCACGACCGTCGTCACCTGCTCGGTCGCAACCTCCAGGCGCTGCTCGACGTTCTTGCCCCGAGCGAAATCCTCCAGCCGGCGCTTGACCGCCGCCGCGATCGGCCAGACCCAGGACTCCGTATCGAGCAGCCTGCGATAGGCGGGGTCCCGCCGGGCCGCCAGGGTGACCCGTTCGATCGCGCGTTCGCGGAAGTTCAGTGCCAGCAGGCTGAGACCGTGATACCAGTTGGCCTGCGAGTCTCGTTGACGCCAGTAGAGACGATTTCGCTCGTATTGCTGCAGGGCCTGTTCGTGCTCTCCACTGAGGGACAACAACATCGCACGCACGGTTTTGTACACGGGCAACCGCCGCACGCGTACCTGGGATAACTCGCGGAAGCCTGCGCGTAGGTCTCGTTTGCGCCCGGGCATCAGCGCCGCCACTTTGGCCAGCCCGATGTGCCCCAAATCCTGGGACACCGGCCGGGAGCTGCGGACCAGTTCCCCGTATGCCTCGATCGCCTGTTGATGCTTGCCCAGAACACGCGACGCGTCGCCGATCAGCCGCAGCGACGAAACGACGTTTAGCTTGTTGCCGGTCTTCCTTGCGCGCTGGATTCCCCGCTTTGCCGTCGCCAGCGACGCCGCAGGATCGCCGACCTTGAATTCCAGTATCGCTCTCAGGGTCCACCAGTCCGGATCGCCATCCGCCAGCGCCTTGCTCCGATCGGACGCTTCCAGCGCCTTCTCGAATTCGCCGAGATTGTCCAGCACCCCGATCAATGCGCGATAACAGTAGTACTCCCGCTGCCGGGACTTGAGTTCTTGCGGCCCAGACCGATAGAGCACCATGGCCTTCTTGATGGTCTCGTAGGCCACATCGTAGATTTCCATGCGCATCTGGGCCTGGCAGAGCCAGAAGTAGCCAAAGAAAATCTTCGGCGCTCGGCGAATCAGACCGCGGGCGTGCGCCTCCATTGCCGAAACATCTCTCGAATTGAAATGGCGGAAGAATGTCCGCATCTCGGCCCGCCAGTCGATCGGCCCCGAGGGCTGGGGCAACCCAGCGCGCGGCTTGACCGGCTTGACCGGCATTCCCGCGAGGGCCTTCTCCCGCGCCGCGACTTTCGCCTGAAGCTTTGCCAGCGCGCGACGCAAGCGATCATCCTGGGCGAGGTCCATCAAGTCGAGCGCAAGATCCATCAGCACCTGCTTGGCCTGGCTCAGATCGTTGCGCGCCAGTGCTGCGTCAACCTGACGTCTGGCGGTAGCCAACGCCTTGCGCAGTGCGGCCCGCTCCCAGTCCGCCTCGGCGGGCTCGGGCGTCTCGGCGGGCTGCTCGGGCGTCTCGGCGAGCTGCTTGGGCGTCGGCGGGGTCTGCTTGGTGGCAGTCGACCTGCGGGAGGCTCGCGGGGTCGATCGCCGTTTCTTCTTCGGCGCCGAACCCCTGGCAAACTCCGTACGCTCGCCAGCGGAAGCGCGCTCGTTGGAGTCCCCACCGCTGAAGACCAGGATCAGGCCAGCGATCGCGGCGATGCACAGCCCGCCAACCGCGACATACAGCCCGACGGGGCTACTCGACTTCGGCCGCGGGTTGCGGACACCCGACGAGCGCACCGCGGCCGGCCTGCGGCGATGATCGTTCGACTGCGATGTCCGACGACTCGTCCGGCGGCCCTTCCTCCTGTCAGTCATCTGTCGATCTCCCCCCGGGAGAGTAGAACCCGGATCATTCAGCAGTAGGTCGGCCGGCGTGCCGTTTCGCAGGTAAAACCAGCTATCAAAGCCAGATCGAACCCCAGGAAAACAGGCCGGCCATGAGCGATGCTACTCGACAGACTGTTCTGTTCCAAGACCTCCTCCGCAAGCCAACTTTGTCCGACTTATGTGACTCGAACTCGCTGACTCTCAGACCGATCCAGATCTCCCCGCCCTCTGCGTTTAGCCTGGCTCCAGTTCGCCCATTCACTTGCCCCGAGGTTGACTTTAGCCGGCGACTGGAGACCATGGGGACTCGCAAGAAGGAGGCTGCAATGAATCTGCAGGATCAGCTCTTCAGGAATGGCGGGATAGGTGGCTGCGCGTCGCGCACGTAGTCCTCGACGCAAGAGGATGAAGCGGTCGGCAAGGCTCCAGTCAGCCAGGTCGTGGATACCGACGTACGAGGGAAAGGACCTCGTTCGCGGTTACGCTCGCTGGTATTGCGTCGATCGAATCTGCGCCGTGATCGAGCTCACGCTGATCGGCGTGGAGATCCCGGCGGAGCGACTCGAACACGAGCGCACCGCCGCCACCGACAAAGGCCGCGCTCGCAAATATCGAGCTGCGAAACGAGCCGCGAAGAGGATCGATCCCCCTCTCGACGACGACTTTC
>CAZMLI010000006.1:0-35122 GCA_964566865.1 uncultured Planctomycetota bacterium | reverse complement strand
AAGATCATCACCGTCGAGGATCCGGTCGAATACCACCTCGACGGCGTGAACCAGATTCAGATCAACGAGAAGACCGGCCTGACCTTCTCGAACAGCCTGCGCGCGATCCTGCGCCACGACCCCGACATCGTGATGGTCGGCGAGATCCGCGACCTCGAGACGGCGGAGATCTCGATCCGCGCCGCGCTGACCGGCCACCTGGTCTTCTCCACCCTGCACACCAACGACGCGCCGAGCGCGATCACCCGACTGCTCGACATGGGACTCGAAGCCTTCCTGGTCTCGAGCTCGGTCGAGGGCGTGATGGCGCAGCGGCTGGTGCGTCTGACCTGCCAGCATTGCAAGGAAGAGATCCCACGCAGTGCGCTCGAACGCGTGCCGCCGGACATGCCGGCGGACATCAGCTCGATCTGGCAAGGCCGCGGTTGCGAAGCCTGCCGGATGACCGGCTACACCGGCAGAACCGGGCTCTACGAGCTGATGCCGCTGACCGAGGGGCTGCGTGACCTGATCGTCAAGGAAGCCCCGGCCAGCCAGCTGATGGCACTGGCCCGCGCCAACGGGATGCGCACCTTGCGTGAACACGGCTGGGACGTGCTGCGATCGGGCGTCACCACACTCAACGAGATCCTGCGCGTGACGAAGGCCGAGGTGCTCTAGCCCGTGCAGACCTTCTTCTACAAGGCCAAGAGCGCAACCGCCGGCCCGCGCGAAGGCACGCTGCAGGCCGAGAGCCGCCGGGACGCGGTTCAGCAGCTCGAGTCCGAGGGGCTGTTCCCGCTCGAGGTCTCGCTGGACACCGAGGTCGCCGGCGGCGCCGCGCAGGCCTCGCGCTGGCTCGGTCGCGTCACCCGGCGCGAGGTCACCGCGCTCTCGCGTCAACTGGCCGATCTGCTGAGCGCGGGCATCAACCTGGGCGAGGCGCTGAACATCCTGATCCGCGAGGCGCCGCGGGCCCAGGTCACGGCGCTGCTCAACGAGATCAAGGGCTCCGTCTCCAGCGGCGAGGCGCTCTCGGTGGCGCTGGCCGGACGCGGCGAGCTGTTCGGCGACCTGTTCATCAACATGGTGCGGGCCGGCGAAGCAGGCGGCTTCCTGGCCGAGACGCTGGAGCGGGTGGCTCAGTTTCGCGAGAAGCGCGAGGCGCTGGCCGGCAAGATCAAGGAAGCGCTGGTCTATCCGGCGATCCTCGGCGTGCTGGGCAGCGCCACGGTGATCTACCTGCTGACCTTCTTCATCCCGCGCTTCAGCCAGCTGTTCGCCGACATGGGCGCCACGCTGCCCAAGCCCACGCTGATCCTGCTGGCGATCAGCAACCTGATGTCGACCTGGTGGCCGGCGCTGCTGATCGGCGGGGTGATCTCCGGGGTGACGCTGGCCCAGGCGGCGCAGAGCGAGCGTGGACAGAGATTCTGGGATCGCATGCTGCTGAAGCTGCCGCTGGTCCGCACGATCTCGACCCAGGCCGCGCTCTCGCGGCTGTCTCGAACGCTGGGCACCTTGATGGCCAGCGGCGTGCCGGTGCTCTCCGCGCTCGAGATCGCGGGTAGAGCCACAGACAATTCGGTCTATATCGACTCGATCGAGCGAGTTCGGGCCAAGGTGATGGAGGGCGCCAAGATCGGCGAGGCGATTGCCGACGAGCCGATCTACCCGGCCAGTTTTCGCGGCCGGATCGGCGTCGGAGAGGAGTCGGGCAATCTGGACTCGATCCTGGTCAACATGGCCGACGGCTACGAGGTCGCGGTCGACCGGGCAGTCAAGGCGTTCGTCACCGCCTTCGAACCGCTGATGATCTGCCTGCTGGCCGGCATCGTCGGCTTCATCGTGGTGGCGATGCTGCTGCCGATCTTCACCCTCTCCAAAGCGATCAAGATTTCATAGGAGTACGCACGTCATGAACCGTAAGAAGAAACAGGTCGGCTTCACGCTGATCGAACTGCTGCTGGTGCTGGTGATCCTCGGCACGCTGGCCGCGATCGTCGTGCCGCAGCTGGCCGGCGAGGGCAAGGAAGCCAAGATCACCCGGGCCAGCGTCGAGATCAAGACGCTCGGCCAGGCGCTCGATCGCTACGAGATGCACAACGATGCCTACCCGTCGACCGACGAGGGTTTGGCCTCGCTGATCACAGCGCCGGCGGAGGTCAAGAGCTGGAAGGGGCCGTACCTGAAGAAGGACATGGTGCCGACCGACCCCTGGGGCAACGAGTATCAGTACAAGCAGCCCGGGGACCACAACAAGAAGGGCTACGACCTCTGGAGCTACGGGCCTGACAAGCGCGAGGGCGGCGACGACGACATCGCTAACTGGACGACGGATGCGCAAAAGAAGTAATCCTGGCTTCTCGCTGCTCGAGCTCGTGCTGGTGGTCTTGATCCTGGCCAGCCTGGCCGCCATCGTCAGCGTGCAGATGGGCGCCGGCATCGCCGCCGACCGCTTGACGGTCGCCGCCCGCGATCTGGCGGCCACGCTGCGGCTGGCCGCGGACCGCGCGGCGCTGACCGGCGCGGATCAACGCGTGGTGCTGACCTTCGGCGCCTCCAGCGGGCTGCGGGCCGAGGAACAGACCGACCCGCTGGACAAGCCGGGCGAGTGGACCAACCCCGGACTGTCCTGGAGCCAGACGCGCGCGCCCCACAGCTCGGTTCGCTGGGCCGGTGTCGTGCTCGACCCGGATCAGCACCAGCTGCGCGAGCAGCTCGACGAGCTGACGGCCGAGGGCGAGGGCGAGCTGGTGCTCCGCTTCAGCCCGGACGGGCAGCACCAGGTGCATCAACTGGACGACGACAACCAGGCCGCCGGCGGCGAGCCACGGACCGTCGAGATCAAGCTAGTTTCGACCCACGAAGGGGAACAACCGATCTACCTGCGCATCGAGAGCACCGGTCGGATCCGCACGCTGACCGAGTCACAGTGGACGGCCGAGAACGAGGAAAAAGGTGTTTCGCGCTAGCCACGGAATGACACTGGTCGAGATGCTGGTCTCGAGCGTCCTGCTGGCAACGGTGATGGTCGTGCTGATCCAGGCGGTGAGCCTGGCCACACGCTTCGCCGGCCAGTCGCACCACGAGGCGCACGGCCTGCGCTTCCTCGACGCCGTCTTCGTGATGGTGCAGGCCGGCGGGCTGCCGATGAACGAGGACTCCGACGGCGACTTCGAGGAGGAGGGCTGGAAGCAGATTCGCTACGAGGTCAAGAGCGAGAGCGACTCGCAGCACAGCGCGCTGTTCAAGGTGCAGGTGACGATCTTCTGGCCGGCTGGAACCGGCGAGGCCTCCTTGACGGCGACCCGCCTCTTCGCCGAGGCCCCCCAGGAGGAGGACCGATGATCCGGCGCGGGTCGCGCGGCTTCACCTTGATCGAGATGCTCGTCACGCTCGGGCTGTTCTCGACCCTGATGGCCAGCATCAGCGGAATGCTCTGGTCGGTCAGCCGCGCGCAGAAAGAGGCCGCCCAGCTGGGCGAGGTCGATCGCATCGCGCGGATGATCCTGCAGCGGCTGACCCACGATCTCGAGGGCTGTGTGCTGACGACGTCGCGCTACCACGAACAGACCGGCTTCGTCGGCACCGACCTGTCCGAGGGCAACAGCGACGCGGACTCGCTGCAGTTCATCAGCAGCGCCGGCCGGATCGAATTCAACCTCGACTGGAACGTGACCCGCAAGACCCTCATCCGACAGACCGACCTGATCGAGGTGGCCTACCGACTCGACCTCGACCCCGCGACCGACGAGGTGGGGCTCTACCGACGCGTCAAGCGGCAGCTGACCTCGCTCTCCACCGATGAGGCCACGATCTGGCGCGAACGACAGCTCGCGCCGGAGGTCACCTCGTTCGCGCTGCGCTACGGCGACGGAAAAGGCACGTGGGCCGACAGCTGGGACTCCAAGAGCACGGAGAAGCGGCCACCGGTGGTGCAGATCGTGCTCGAGATCGACCTCGACTACAAGACCCGCACGCCCAAGGAGCTCGACGAGCTGCGCGAGGCGGAAGAAGATGGCATGCGGCACTTCGAACGCGGAAAGTTCTACAAGCTGATTGCGCTACGCATCCAGGGTATGCCGGACCTGGCCCCGGCCGAAGAAGGCGGCGGTGAAATGGGTGGCGGCAATGAATAAGCGCACCAGACGCGGCATCGCGCTGATCATTATCTCCTGGCTGATCATCCTGCTCTCGCTCTGGACCGTGCTGTTCCTGCGCGAGTCCGCCGTCGCGGGCGCCGCTGCGGGGCATGGCGCCAGCCGCTACAAGGCGCAGCTAGCCTGCCAGAGCGCAGTGGCGATGGTCCAGGTCTACCTGAGCAACGAGGACAACCAGTCCTCGCCGGGCCAGCGCCAGCCATGGGCCGACAACCCCGCTGAGCTGAAGAAGATCGCGGTCACCGAAAAGCACTTCGCCGCCGTGCTCAGCTACGACCTGGAGAGCAAGGCCCTGCGCTACGGTCTCTCGGACGAGGCCTCGCGGATCAACCTGCTGACCGCCACCGCGGAGCAGCTCGCCGCGCTGCCCGGCATGACGACCGAGATCGCCGAGGCGATCATCGACTGGCGCGACGAGAATACCGATGCCAGCGAAAACGGCGCCGAGGACGAGTTCTACGCGCTGCTCGCCTCGCCCTATGGCACGAAGAACCAGCATTTCGAAACGCTGGGCGAGCTGCTCTTCGTTCGCCAGCTCGACCCGCTGATTCTCTACGGCGAGGACTGGAATCTCAACGGCCGGCTCGACGCCAACGAGGATGACGGCACCGAACACTCGCCCCACGACAACCGCGACGGCCAGCTCGACGCGGGACTCTGGCGCTACCTGACGATCTACTCCTACGAGAAGGACGTCGATCCCGAGGGCAAGGCGCGCATCAACATCAACAGCGCGAGCGCCGAGGAGCTGACGGCCGCCCTCGGCGAGAAGCTCTCGCCGCAACAGATCCAGCGCATCCCGTTCACGCGGCCTTACGCCTCGATCGCCGACCTGACCCGGGTCAGCAACATCGGTGAAGAGGATCTGCTCGGCGTCGTCGACCAGATCACGATCAACGACGGCGAGTTCCTGATCGGCCGGGTCAACGTCGTCACCGCGCCGCGTGAGGTGCTGACCGCACTCGGGCTGGACGAAGAGGAGGTGGACACGCTGATCGCCTTCCGCTCGGACAAGACCGAGGGTTTGAACACGCTGGCCTGGCTGATCACCGAGCTGGGCCTCGAGACCTTCCGCAAGCTGGCCAACCTGGCCACCGTGCGCAGTTTCCAGTACCGCTTCCAGGCACAGGGCTGGGTCGAGGGCGGGAGCGCATTTGCCCGGCGCTGGTATGTCGTCGACCGCACGGACGACAAGTTTCGCATCCTGCATCGGCGGGACTTTCAGCGCTACGGCCCCTTGCGGTTGCCGGAGAAATAATGGCCACGATCAGCAAATCCCGCGGCGTCTCGCCCATCCTCGGCATCGAGTTGACCGAGCAGGAAGCCCGCGTCGTCCACCTCGCGAAGCAGGGCAGCCAGCTCAAACGCCTCGGTCAACTCTGCGTCGCGTTCGAGGCATCCGACGCCTCCGACCGAACCGCCGTGCTGCAGGCGCGCGGCGCCACCCTGCGCGCCGCACTGGACGAGGCCGGCATCAGCACCCGCAACTGCATCGTCTCGCTGCCCCGGCACCGAGTGATCCTGCGCGAACTGAACCTGCCGCAGGGCAGCCCGGCCGAGTTGCGGCAAATGGCGGAACTGCGCATGGAGCGCGAGCTGCCCTTCCCGATCGAGCAGGTGGTGATGGGACTGCGCCTGCTGCCCCCCGCCGCCGGCGCGGCGGAATCGGTCGACGGCCCGCAGCGCGTGCTGGCGGCCTTCGTCCAGCAAGATCGGCTGAGCAGCCACCTCTCGGTGCTGGAGGCGGCCGGGATCGAGCCACAGGGGGCCGGCGTCAGCGCACTCTACGCGATCCGCGCCTTCCAGCTGTCCGAGGGGTTCGTGCCCGGCAAACCACAGGGCCTGGTGGCCGTGGGCCAGACGATGACCGAGATCGCGGTGCTCAACGGAACACACTCGCTGCTCTCGCGCAGCGCCTCGACGGGCCTGGCCCGAGTCGATCCGCAGGCCGATCCGACCAGCGAGGGCAACCAGCAGTTCCTCGACGAGCTGGCCCGCACCTTCACCAGCTTTCACGGCGGCAAGGACGCGATCCAGACGATCTACCTGACCGACCACGGCGCGGGCTGCGACGGCGTGACGGAGCTGCTGCGCAAACGCTTCGACGTGCCGATCGAGTCGCTGCACCCGTTCCGCTGCGAGCTGCTGGAGCAGCCGGAGACGTTCGAAGACGATCACCTCTACGTCACGGCGATGGGCGCGGCCGCGACCTACCTGACCGGGGCCAGCGAGATCGACTTCCTGCCCCCCAAACGGGGCCCGCTCGACTGGCTCAAGTGGGACAGCAAGATCGCGGCGCTGACGACCCTGGTGGTCCTGCTGATCGCGCTGTACCTGGTGCCGCCGCTACGCTTCGCGGCGATGCAGGCGCAAACCGACCAGCTGACCGACCTGCAGAAGGAGCTCGAGCAGACCGCCAAGGGCTATCAGGTCTATCGGGACCAGGTCGAGGAGCTCGGGCCGTGGAACGAGTCGCGCACACCCTGGATCGAGGTGCTCGAGCGCATGTCCGAGCGCATCGACACCCAGCGAGGGTTCCTGACGCATCTGCAGTTCCGCGACAAGGGCACGCTGGTGCTGCGCGGACTGGCCAAGACCAACCGGGACTGCACGATCCTGGCCGACGCGCTGAAGGCGGACCCCGCCTTCGACGCCGAGCTGAAGGGCTCCAGCAAGGGACGCGGACGCGGGGCCTACGTCTATGACTTCACCATCCAGATCAAGCTGATCCCCGGCAAGCTGAAGATGAGGCTGAGCAAGTGAGTTATACATCCCGAGAAAAGCGGCTGGGCGGGGCAACCGTCCTGGTCCTGGGCTGCGCGTTGATCTACATCACCGGCATCAAGCCGACCTGGACGCGCTACCAGGAACTGACCGAGCAGCGCAAGACCGTCCAGAGCGACGTCACGCTGCTCGAGGAGAAGAACCGGGTCAACCGCCAGTACCGCCAGCGCTGGAAGGGCCTGAAGACACAACTGGCCACGGCCGACGCCGACCAGTTCTGGAAGAACCTCGAGCGGGAGTTGCGCAAACAGGACGTCTCGCTGAAGAGCCACTCCAAGGGACATGGCGAGAAGCTGAAGAAGGTCAGCGCCCGGCGGGTCCCCTACCAGTGCAACCTGACCTGCGACTACGAAGGCCTGGCCAACCTGCTGGCGAGCATCCGCCGAATGGATGACTTCATGCGCGCCGAGAACATCACGATCATTCCGCAGAAAAAGGGCCGCTTCCAGGTCAACGTCAGCTTCTCGACGCTGGTCGCGGAGACGGGAGAGGAGGGATGATGCAACGCTTCACGACCATCCTGATGGTGCTGTTCTGCTGCGCCGCCACGCCGGCCGCAGCCCAGCAGCGCAAGTCGCGCAGCGACAAGCAGACGGTCAAGTTCATCGTCGAGAAGAACATCTTCGGGCCGTACAAGCCGAAGCCCAAGACCCGCAAACGGAGCAAGGGCGCCGACCCGAAGAAGCCGGGCAAGAAAGTGGACGTGCGCGAGGAGCTGCGCTTCACCGGCACGATCTACGACAACAGCTCGAACCTGTACTACGCCACCGTCGAGACGGTCGACGGCGAGAGAAAGCTGCTACTGCAGACGGGCGAGCAGGTCGGGCCGTACAAGATCAAGGTGATCCTGTTCGACCGCCTCGGCCTGCATCACCAGAAGACCAAGAAGGATGTCGAGATCAACCTCGGCGACACGTTCGAGGGCGACGTCACCGGGAGCAAGTCGACCTGGGGCTCACGTAATACCAGCCGCAACAAGAAGCCCGAAAAGAAGCTACCCAAGCTGTCCACCTCGGCGCGTGAGAAGATCCTCCAGCGCATGCGTGCGCGGGCCAAGAAGTCCCGCGAACGCCGTGAGAAGATGAAGAAGAAGAAAGGCAAGAAATGAGAGCGCACGACGCGACCCGCATCCTCGCCCTGCTGCTTGCCCTGCTCCTTGCCGGCCCCGCGCTGTGCCAGGACAAGGACAAGGACAGAGAACAGTTGCAGATAACCTTCAACTTCAAGAACGCCGATCTCGACCTGGTACTGACGGCGCTCTCGAAAACGCTCAAGATGACCTTCATCAAGGAGACGACCGTCGAGGGCAAGCTGACCGCCGTCAGCGACCGGCCGATCAAGCGCAATCGCGCGATCGCCTTCCTCAACTCGGCGCTGATCCGTTACAACGTCGCGGCGGTCGAGATCGGTGACATCGTCAAGATCGTCACGCTCGAAGACGCCAAGCGGCTGAACCACTCGATCCGTTATGGCTCGGACCCGGACAAGCTGACCCTCGGCGACAACATCATCACGCAGGTCATCCCGCTGCAGTACCTGGACGCCAACCAGGTCAAGAAGGAGCTGAACGACCTGACCTCCAAGACCGGCCAGTTCCTGCTCAATACGCGGGCCAACGTGATCCTGCTGACCGACACCGAGTCGAACGTCAAGCGCTTCCTGACGATCATCAAGCAGCTCGACCAGGCGGTGCAGGAAGTGCTCAAGGTCAAGCTCTACCGACTGAAGTACGCCGGCGCCACGGAACTGGCGGCGGCGATCGATCAGCTCTTCGCGCCGCTCCAATCCCCGCAGACCGCCAGCAAGAGCAAAAGTCGCGGCGGGCGCGGCGGCTGGATGAACCGGATACGTCAGATGTGGGGCGGCAGCGGCGGTAGCGGAGGCGGAGCCGCTGGCGCGTCATTGGCCAGCCAGGTCGTGCGCACGACGGTCGAGGAGCGAACCAATACGCTGATCGTGACCGCCTCCGAAAATACGCTCAAGCAAATCGACAAGCTGATCGAGGATCTCGACAAGCCCGTCTCCGAGCTGCTGGTGATCCGGCTCTACCCGCTGGCCAACGCCAACGCGGTGGACGTGGCCAAGATCATCGAGCAACTGTTCGAAGGCCAGTCGAGCCAGAAACAGCAGCAGGGAAACAACCGGGGCCGCGGCGGGCGCTGGCAACGCGTCATGCAGATGATGTCACAGGCCAACGCAAAGAAGGGCAGCTCGAGCCCGCAGCAGACGATCAAGGTCACCTCCGACGAGCGCACCAACGCCGTGATCGTCGCGGCCAGCAAGGAGAACCAGGAGCTGATCCGCAGCCTGGTCCAGGGCCTGGATAACCAGGTTTTGCCGGACCAGGAGGTGCGGATCTACGTGCTCGACAACGCCGACGCCGAGGAGCTGAAGTCGACGCTCGAGGAGGTGTTCGACCTGGAACAGCAGTCTTCCGGGAACAACCGCAATCAAGGCGGACGCGGCATGTTCCAGCAGCGCGGCGGTCGCAACCAGCAGCGCGGAGGCCGCCAGGGCGGTGGCCGGCAGGGCAAGGCTGGCCTGCAGAATACCGACAAGGTACGCGTTTCGGCCGACAAACGAACCAACTCGCTGATCGTCACCGCCAACGCCACCGACTTCGGCTCGATCGAAAAGGTGATCAAGAAGCTCGACGCCAACAACGCGGACAACGAGAGCACGCTGGTGATCAAGCTGCAGAACGCCCAGGCGGCCGAGCTGCGCACGATCCTCAACAACCTGTTCGGCGGCGCGACGACGAACAACGCCGCGCAGGGCGGGGGCCGCAATCAGCGTGGCGGCAACCGGCGCACGCAGACCACCTCGACCTCGACCACCGCCAAGGTCGGCGCGCTGACCGGGCAGGTCAACGTGCAGGCCGACGCGGGCTCCAACTCGCTGATCTTCGTCACCGCCAGCCGCAACTTCGAGACGATCAAACATCTCGTCGCGGAGCTGGACGGTGAACGTCCGCAGGTGCTGATCCGGGCCTACATCGTCGAGGTCGATCTCGACAGTACGACCGAGATGGGCACCGAGTTCACCTTCACCGACATCAAGAAGGAGGGCGAGGGCCTGCCGGCCGGCGAGAAGACCTCGACCTTCAGCAGCGACTTCGACGTGCCCGAGCGCACCCCCGGCGCATTCCAGTATCGCCACGTGCGCAAGGACTTCGAGGTGCTGCTGCGCGCGCTGCGCAAGGACGGCCGACTGCACGTGCTCTCCGCCCCGCGCATCCTGGTGCAGGACACCGAGTCGGCCTCGATCAACATCGGCCAGGAGGTGCCCTTCGTCACCAATACCCGGCTGACCAACCAGGGCACGACGCTGAATACGATCCAGTACCGGGATGTTGGCATCATCCTGCGGGTCACCCCGACGATCAGCCCCAAGGGTCTGGTCAAGATGCTGGTCGAGCCCGAGGTGTCGGAGATCGCGCCCGAATCACAGGCCGTGCAGATCACCGAAGGCGTCTCCAGCCCCGTCTTCATCAAGAACACCGCCTCGACCACGATCACCGTGCGCGACGGTCAGACGATCGTGCTCGGCGGGATGATCATGGACCGCACACGCGAGTCCAGCTCGAAGATCCCGATCCTCGGCGACATCCCACTGATCGGCTTTCTCTTCAGCAGCACGATCACCGAGGTGAAGAAGGTCGAGCTGATGATCTTCATCACCCCCTACGTGATCAACCAGGCGGACGAACTGCAGGACGTCACCGCCTTCGAGATTGCCAACCTGCGCCTGATCGACGCCAAGCCGATCCTGCGCCGCTCGATTCCCAAGCTCCCCATCGACCTGTTGGATGATTAGAGATATGACACGCCAGCTTTGCCTGCTTGCGATGCTGCTTCTGCTCGTGGGCTGCAGTACGACCGAGGCCGAGAAGCTCACCCAAGTCCGTGAGCTCTTCAAGAAAGCGGACCTGAAAGAGCGAGATCGCGACCACCCCAAGGCCCGGTCCGTCTACGGGAACATTCTCGAGATCAAACCCAAGCACGCGCGCGCCTACTTTCGGCGCGGCACCAGCTACGCCCGTGAGAAGCGCTGGGACGCGGCGATCGAGGACCTGACCGAAGCGATCGAACTGCACCGGGTGTACGCCGCGGCGTTCTACAACCGCGCCGAGTGCTATCGGGGCAAGTGGAACGACGACCTCGGCGCAGAGCAGAACATGACCAAGGCGATGGACGACTACCGACGCGCGATCGAGATCGACCGCAACCACCCCAAGGCGCACAAGATGCTCGCCTTCCTGCTGGCCCTCTGGCCCGACAAACGACAGAAACACCAGGCGATCCACCACTATCGACGGCACCTGAAGATCGTCCGGATGGACGCCCAGGCCGAGCGCTGGCTCGACAAGCTGCTGCGCGAGTACGGCGACCCGCGGGAGCTGGAGCCGAAGCCCAGCGCGAGGAAGCAGGGCTAGCAAAGCTGAATTCGGTTCACGGATCTGCCTGTGATAGGATGCGGTGTCCATGACAGCTGAAGAAACACCCCAACCGCCTCCCAAGCAGAACCCGCGTCCACGCCGCCCCAAGCGGCCCAAGCGGCGAGGGGCGAAGATGCTCTTCTTCCTCGTCTTCCTCGGGCTATTTGGCCTGCTCGACGTGCTGATCCTGCACTACGAATTCTCCGCGCGGCAAGAGTACGACAAGTCGCAGGATCACCTGGCCAACCGCAACCCGCAGCAGGCCCATCGGACCTGGGCCAGAGTGGCGCAGCAGTTTCCTTACAGCTACGTCGTCTGTCGGGCGCGCCAGCGCATCTCGAAGCTGCCGCCCGAAGAGATCGCCGCCATGCCTCGTGGGCCTGAGAACGTGGCCCAGATGGCCTTCCGGCTGACCGCGCGCAAGGCCATCGCGCCGGCATTGCGACGACTGGCCGCCACCGGCAAGCTGGCGCCCGACCGACTGACTGAGGCCGCCGGGACCATCGAAACCGCGCACTTCGATCCGCTGACCACCGCCTACGTACCGATCTTCGCCAGCACGCTGGCCTTCCTGCTCGCGCTGTACTTGCTGTTATCATTCTGGCGCGCGTTCAAGATCCGCCTGCGCTGGCGCCTGCTCTCGACCCTGGTCAGCGGCGTTTTCATGCTCCAGGCGAACCTGCGCTCGGTGGGCCTGGATCCGCAGCTGCTGCATCGGTTGACCAGCCAGAAGTACTACCTGGACGCCGAGTTCCTGCTCGGCCTGGGCCTGTTGCTCGCGCTGTTCTGCCTGCTGTTCTCCGGCAAACCCAAGAAGGAATCGACCCGCCAGAAAACATGAACCGGCTCGACTTCCCGGTCCGTCACCCATGGCTCGTCTTGCTGTTGATCGGAGCGATCACGCTGGCCGCGGCGACGCATCTCGGCGAGCTGGTCATCGACAACTCGACCGAGAACATCCTGCCCGCGTCCAACAAGCGCGTCAGAGAGAACCAGCTGCTGCGCGAGACATTCGGCAGCGCCGAGCTGATCGTGGTCGGTTTCGAAGTCCCCGAAGGCGCGCGCGTGGTGGATCCCCGCTGGTTCGCCGCGCTGGCCGAACTGACACACGAGCTGGAGGGCATCGAAGCACTCGGCCCGGACAAGGTGATCAGCCTGGCCAACATCCAGGTGCCGTCCCTGGTCAGCAAGGGGCTGCTGCCCGGTGTGGCCCTGGTGCCGCTGGCACCCGCCCCGGTCGACCGGGCCAGCGCCGACCGGATGGCGCAACGCATCGGTCAGCTCCAGCTCCTGCAGGGGCTGATCGTCTCGAAGGATCTGCGCGCGACGGCCGTGATTGCCAAGCTCGACCGCGCAACCGACCCGCGCCAGGCGCAGTCACTGCAGATCCGGGTGGTCAAACAGGTCCAGCAGATCATCGACCGTCAGCAGGCCAAGCACGGCCTGCGCTTTCACCTGGCGGGCACACCGGTGACCAAGTCGGCCTTCGTCAACCTGCTCGAGCGAGACATGCGCGTCTTCGTGCCCACCTGTGTCCTGCTGATCGGGCTGGTCCTGCTCGGGCTGTTCCGTTCCTGGCGCGGGCTCGTGCTGCCGCTGGCAACCGTGCTGCTCGCGCTGCTCTGGACGCTGGCGACGATGGCGGTCTTCGGCCGCACGATCAATACGATGACGGCGCTGCTGCCTCCGCTGCTGATGGCGGTCGGGATCGCCGACGCGGTCCATCTGCTCTCCCACTGGGCCCGTTGCCGCAAGCAAATCGCCGATCCGGCCGAGGCCGTGATCGAAGCCCTGCACGGGACCCGCAGCGCGATCGTGATGACCACGCTGACGACGATGATGGGCTTCCTCTCGCTGTACCTCTCTCCCGTCGAGCCGATTCGAGAATTTGGCGTGCTCGCCGCGGTCGGTGCGTTCTACGCGCTGGTCCTCTCGCTGACGATGGCCCCCGCGCTGCTCCGGTTGTTTCCCGGACGCCCGGCAGATCCTGACCGGCCGCGTGTCGGCCCCCCGGCAGGCGCCACGCTGCTCGCGCGCGGCGCACGTCATGTCGGACGCTTCGCTGTCAGCCATCCGGTCTGGGTCCTCTCGCTCAACGCGCTGCTGGTCATCGCCCTGGTGGGCGCCTCGGTCGCCTGGCTCAGGGTCGAGGTCAACTTCGTCCGCTACTTCAAGACGGACCACCCGTTGAGCCACGCGATCAGCTTCTTCGATCGCCGGATGGCCGGGACCGCGCCGATCGAACTGGTGATCAGCAGCACGCAGCCCGGCACCTTCAAGCGCCCCGAAACACTGCGCAAGCTGGCTCGTTTTCAGCAAGACCTGGCGCGCTTCGAGTCGATCGATACCTCGATCTCGATCGCCGACTTCCTCAGCGCCGCTAACGGGCTGATGACCGGCCGCTACGAGATCCCCGCGACCGAGCGCGAGATACAGGGGTTCCAGTTCTATCTGCCGCTGGCGCGCAGAGGAAAGGGCAAGGATCCGGTCGTCACCGAACAGGCCGACACCGCGCGCATCGCCGTGCGCGCCAAGTCGATCGGCTCCACCGAGTGCAAGCGGCTGGTCACGCGCATCCACGCGTTGTTCGAACGCACCATCCAGGCCGAGCAGCCCGAACTGACGCTGACCGTGACGGGCGAAGCGGTGATCTTCATGGAGGTCTCGGACTCGATCACGGTCAGCCAGGTTCGCTCCTTCTGTCTCGCGCTCGTGCTGGTCTTCTGCGCGATCCTGATCTTGCTTCGCTCGCTGCGCCTGGCGCTGATCAGCCTGGTGCCAAACCTGTTCCCGATCGCCGTCGCCTTCGGCATCATGGCGGCCACCGACATCGACTTGAACACCAGCACCGCGATGGTCGCCTGCATCGCGATCGGCATCGCCGTCGACGATACGATCCACTTCCTCAGCGCCTACCGGAAGAACCTCAGCCTGTTCAGCGACCCAAAAGAGGCGATCCTCGAGACCTGCGAGAGCGTCGGCGCGGCCTGCGCCGCCACCACCGTCATCCTCTGCGCCGGCTTCGGCGTCTCGGCCCTCGCCTCGTTCTACCCGACGATCTACTTCGGCGTGATGAGCGCGGTCACCATCGCCGCGGCGCTCTACGCGGACTTCCTGCTGCTGCCCGCCTTGTTGATGGTTTGCGGCTCAAAGACCGATTAGTTATGCTTTGTCCGTGGAAGACCACTTCAGCAAGACCCACCTCGACTCCAGAAGCCGCCGCTCCGAGTCGAAGTCGCGCGAGCGGCTGAACCGCTACGAAGTACTCGCACGCCTCGGCTCAGGTGCCATGGGCGAGGTGTTGCTGGTGCGCGATGACGAGATCGGCCGGGAGCTGGCGGCCAAGGTCGCGCGAGCCGAACACCCCACGCCGCTGGAACTGGAGCGATTCGCGCGCGAGGCACGCATCACCGGCCAGCTAGAGCACCCCAACATCGTGCCGGTCCACGAGCTGGGCATCGCCGCCGACGGCAAGATGTACTTCACGATGAAGCGGATCCAGGGCCGGACCCTGGGCCAGGTCCTGGCCCGGGAACCTGGCCAGGACGAGGCATCGCTGATCGAGCTGCTGCAGATCTTCCTCAAGGTCTGCGATGCGATCGGATTTGCGCACAGCCGCGACGTGCTGCATCGTGACCTCAAACCGGACAACATCATGGTCGGCCAGTTCGGCGAGGTGCTGGTCGTCGACTGGGGCATCAGCAAGGTGATCGGCGAATCGAGCTTGCCGGTCGACGCCAACCTGGAGTCGGCCCTGAGTCCGACGAAGACCCAGGACGGCGCCCTGCTCGGCACCGTGATGTACATGTCCCCCGAGCAGGCCCGCGGCGAGCACGACCAGCTCGACGCGCGCTCGGACCTGTATGCCCTGGGTGCAATCCTCTATGAACTGCTCACGCGCGTGCCGCCGCCGCAAGGCGGGACCCCCTGGGAGATTCTGCTGCAGGTGCAGCAGGGACGGGTCCAGCCGCCGAGCCAGCGCACACCGGAGCGCAACATCCCCTGGGAACTCGAGGCGGTCGTGCGGAAGGCAATGGCCCCGGAGACAGCAGCGCGATACCAGACCGCGGCCTCGCTCAAGGCTGACATCGAACGCTATCTCAACGGCAGCTTGCTGGCCGCGGCAAGCTACAACCCGCTGCAACGCGCCGCCAAGTGGGTCGCGCGAAACAAGGCCCTGAGCCTGGCCACCGTTGCGAGCCTGCTGGTCGCGGCGACGATGCTCGGCTGGATGCGCTGGCAGCATCGACAGGATGTGGCCCGGGCGCTGACAACCGCCATCGAAGCGGAGCAGCGCAAGCAGTTCGACGCGGCGCTGCGGGCCTACGCACGCCTGCTGCATCTGGCCCCGGGGCACCCAGACGCGATCACCGGCCGCAGCCGGGTACGCAGCCTGGCGAGGCTGGCGCAAGCGCGCAAGATGGCGGACGGCGTGCGACGGATGCTCGACGAACACCCGAATGCCACTGCGCTGCACAACCGCTGGAAGTCGCGCTGGAAGTCGCGCCGGCAGGCGCGCCAGCAAGGCGACCCTGCCGCCGTCGAGTCGATGACCGAGCGCAGCCGCCGCGAGCAGGTTTTTCGCGGCTACCTCCAGGCGGTCAGCACCCTCGATCGCGCACGGATGCTCGCGCCTGACGATGAGTCGCTGCGCAAACTGCGCTATCAGGTGGGCCAGGCGCTCGGCTGGATCGCACTGCTCGGTGGAGATTACACGCTGGCACAACAGACGTTTTCAGTCCTGGGCGACCATGGCGCGACGCCCGAGACCGTGCGCCAGTGGGTCAAGCTGACGGTTCAGGCGCGCGACGATCTGATGCGCGGTCGAAAAGTGCGATTGACGGCGATGCTCGACGACATTCGCGCCGGCCTCTCTCGCCCCGGCCGCGATCCGACGCGCCCAACCGCGGCAGAGTACGCCTTCGAGGCGGCGAGCTATCGCGACCCCCAGACGATCCGCCTGGTCGGCGCGGCCCTCGACGTACTGACGCGCAAAGGGGCGAAACTCGGGCGCGCCGCCCGCTGGAAGCAGGCCGAGCGCGACACCGCGCGCTTTTGCTGCGCGACTCTCGGCCGCCTGCGCATGGTCCGGGCCATCACCCCGTTGACCGGCTGGATGGACGTGATCTGGGACCATGAACTGGCCGTCCTGGCCGGGCAGGCCTTGTGCATGACGCGCCAGCGGGCGGCCTACGCCCCGCTGATCCGTGCGCGCAACCGACTCGGAGCGGACGCCATAACCTGGCAACAGATCAAGCGCTCGTTTCACGTCGTGCCGGTGCCGAAGATCCCCAACGCCACGCTCCGGCAGACCCTCGATCGCGGCATCTCTCTGGGATCGCAAGGCAAGCTGGCCGAAGCGATCGAGATCTACACCCGGGTGATCACGGGCGCCCCACGCTCCCAGGAAGCCTACAACCTGCGCGGCAATGCACGGATGAATCTGGGCCAGCTGGATGCGGCGATCGCCGACTTCGACGCTGCGATCAAGATCCGACCGGTGAGCTCGATGTTCAGCAACCGGGGCAACGCCCGTCAGCGCAAGGGCGATCTGCAGGGCGCGCTCGCCGACTACTCCAAGGCGATCAGGCTCGCCCCGAAGTCCGCGCACGCCTTGAACAATCGCGGCTTGCTGTTCAAGCAAATGCGCCGGTTCGACGCCGCGATCGCCGACTACCGGCGGGCGCTTTCGATCAACCCCAGGTACGTGCTCGTGCACAACAACCTGGCCGGCGCACTGCGGGCCAAGGGCGACCTGGCGGGCGCGATCCGCGAGTACAAACACACCATCCAGCTCAACCCAGCCTTCCTCGACGCTTACAACAACCTGGGCCTGCTCTACAGAGACAACAAGCAGTTCGACCTGGCACTCGAAATGTTCGGCAAGGTCATCGCACTCAACCCACGCGACTACATCGCCTTCGGCAACCGGGCCCAGACCCACTCGGACCAGGGCAACAAGGCCGCCGCCATGGCCGACTACACCAGCGCCATCCGTCTGGGCTCGAACTTCACCCCGGCCTACATCAACCGCGGCGTGCTGCTGCAGGGGTTCAAGCGTCACCGCGAAGCGATCCAGGACTTCACCCGAGCGATCGCGATCACACCCGGCCAGTACCTCTCCTTCTTCAATCGCGGTGTCTCGCGCTATGAGCTACGAGACTGGCCTGGCGCAGCCGCGGATTACAGGCAGGCGATCAAGCTCGCGCCCAAGCTCGCGCACCTCCACCGCCGCCTGGCCATGACACTTGCGATCCAGGGCAAGCTCGACGCCGCGATCGCCCGCTACGAACACGCGCTGAAGATGGAGTCAGGGATCTGGCAGGTCTGGGTCAACTACGGGGTGGTCTTGGGCAGACGAGGCCGGCGCACCGACGCAATCAATGCCCTGCGTAAGGCCCTCGATGGGGCGCCGGCCAGCGCGAGGCCCGCCATCGAGAAGCTGCTGCGAGAGCTCGGAGCGCGACGCTGACAGACCCGTCCTGCGAGATCTGGCTCGACGATTGACACGCTAGCTAGTTCCTGACACGAAACTGATCGCGAAAGACAAAGGGAGGGCGAGGCTCCCGGTGTGCCCGTCCGTCAATCGCAGTTGTCATGCAGCAGTATCCCCCGCCCCTCGTCGCTGAGGACCGGGATCCAACCCTCCGCCACCTCCCCGATCCGTGAGTCGTCGAGCCGCAGGTGTCCTCGTGTATCTGACTCCAAGTCAGGTTCCACCTTCCAATAGACAACCTGCTCTACAAGCGCACGCAACCGTGAGAGACGCTCTCGCGGAAGTTCCGTGCCCGTCCAGTTCAAGCACGCAGTACCCTTGTGAAATACCGCAGTGAATTCAGCCAGGTCGAGCCGACCACGATCCACATCGAACATATGGCCGCCTAACGGAACAAGGTAGCCTTCCGTCGCGCGCTCCTCGCAGGCGGTGCCGCCGCACTGCGTTCCGTAGATGATCCCCGTGGGATGCTCGATCACTAGGTGCAGCGCTGACTCGAGCGTCCCGTCCGGATCCAGAAAGACGTAGCTCGCGTGGCCAAGACGCAGCCGGCTCCGAAGATCCAACTGACCAATGGCCCGTGCCGCGACATCGCGCAGTTCGTCCAGCGTCAACTGCTGCAGTAACTGGTCCGTGGTAAATCCGCGAAACTGGAGAAGTCGCTCGAGCAGCGACTGGCGGGTCTTGCCCAAGTCGGTCAATCCCAGAGTCTGGGCGAGGACCCGCAGGCGGGTCGCTTTCAGATTTTCGAGGATCAGAGTACGGCTGGGGCGTTCCAATAACTGGCTCAGTTGACCGGCCAGGGGGTCACTTCGTCCTGACGATCAACAGCGTCTTGCGGGCCAGCCAGCGAAAGCGGCCCTTCTTATCGGTGGCCAGCTCGATCTTGCCGCCGGGCTCGTCGAGCTGGAAACGTAGCAGATCCTTGTCGCCCGGCTTGCTCGGTAGGCGTTTGACGCGGATGAAGTAGCGCTGCAGCTTCTTCCAGCCGTAGGCTCGGTAGTAGACCACGGCGCCCGGCTCGTGCGGAAACTGCGATGCGAGCACGGCGTAGAGTCCGACGCATTCGAGGTCGAGCGGAAAGACGGTGCCCTGGGTCGGCACCACGCCCGAAAGCGCGGCGTGCTCGCCCGACGAGACTTGCCGGACCTGCTTGCGCTCGAACTGGCAGTTGATCGCCAGCGCGCGCTTGGTTCCGCCGGTTCGCGACTTGCGCATCCGGATCGGACTCAGGTCGGCTCGCAGCGTGCCCGAGAGGCGGATCTTCAGCGCGTTCTTGTCGGTGCCCCAGTTCGTCTTGTCGATCAGCCGATAGGCGGCGGGCGCCTCGGCCGACTGCAGCAGGTAGCTGCCCTCGGCAACCTTCACCCGCCGGTGATAGACCTTGTAGGGGATTGGCTGGTTCGCCGGTTCGGCCAGCGGGCGGCGATAGAGCTTGGCCGCATCGAGCACCAGGCCCTTGACCCGCAGCGCCACCTCGTCATCGGTCAGCCCGATCGTGGCGGCGACCGGCGCGGTCCGATCCACGCGAAAAGGCCAGCCGCTTTCCAGGTCGAGCATCACCTTCTCGCGCCGCTCGCCCCAGACAATCTGGAAGACGCCGATGCGCAGCCGCTTGCCTGCTAGCGTGACCGCCTTCTGCGGACCGGGCGTGACCTGCATGGTTTCGATCGAGTTCGTCTCCGGGTCGAAGACCTGCAGACGGGTCGGTTGGGTGATGCCGACCAGGTGCCGGTAGGTCGCGAACAGACCGCAGCCCCGCTTGACGGCATCGGCGATCTTGATCGTGCGCTCGATCTTGATCCCCTTGCCCAGGATCGAGACGCGCGCCCGCCCTTGCTCGAACAGCACCTCGACCTTTTCGGTGGTCTTGGCGCGTATGCGCTCGAGCGTGTGAAAAAATGGCCGGCCCCCGCGCAGCCGGGTCGTCTCCGAGAGCTGGATCAGTTGCTGGCCGCCGCTGGTGACGAGGCGCAGCCTGGTCAGCGCGCGAATCTCCGTCACACCCTTGCGCACCGGCAACATCTCGTACACCACGTATCCCGCGAGCTGTTTTTCGATGCGGATCTCGTAGTAGCGCTTCTCGGCCGTCGCGTCCCCGGCCAGAGCGAGCCCGATGATCAGCAGCAGCCAGGGTCTCATTTTTCGCCGAAGATCAGGTTTCGGTCTGGCGACCAGGTCATGAAGAAATAGGCCGGCAACAGGCGGGACAGCTCCTCCCAGACCAGCTCTGCAAAGTCCGCGCCCGCCTCGACGACAGCCTCGGCAGGCATCATCCGGTAGCAATGCAACCAGTGCTCGGCCGGCTTGTAGACCTTGACGATCTCGGCCAGCTCGTCGGGTTGGAGCCGTTCACAGGGGTAGAGCTTCTTCCAGTCGTGCATCTTCAGATGATAGTCGGGCAGCGGCCGCAACAGGTCGCAGAGCTCCGAGCGCCCGTTGCGCGTCGAGCAGACCTGGCGAAAGGTCTCGGCATCCCACCAGGCGCTGGGGTGGATGCTCATGCTGAACTCGATGCCGTCCACCTGCACCTTGATCCAGAGCTGGGTATTGTTGTAATGCGGATCGAGATCCTTGCCGAGTACCGGCCCGAAGATCTGCTTGAGCGCCTTGCGCGCACTCTTGTCGCGGGCGAAGTAGGCCTTGATCGAGCGCACGCAGTCCCGGTTGTATTTCGACGGGTTGTGCAGGCTGGTCTTGTGCGCGAGCGGCGTCTTCTGCTTGACGAAGCGGGCCTCGGCCAGCTTGCCCAGCGCGCCGAGCTTGCGACGCACCTTCAGCCGCGGCTCGTTGTAGGTCTCGGAGCGCCACTTGTCCCGGGTGAACAGGTCGAAGTCGTACTCGGTGAAGCCGTCGAACTTCGGGGCGGCCATTTATTTGTCCGCCGTGCGAAAGCTGACCTTGGCCAGATGGGTCCCGCGATCGCCGTCGGCCGAGGCACTCAGGACATACCAGGTGCCCGGCTTGAGCTGCCGCGAACCCTTCAGTTCCAGTGTGACGCCCTTGGGCGGATCGAACAGCTTGAATTCGCCCTTCAGCCCGAGCTTGCCATCGGGGTCGGAGATGGAGAGCACCAGCTTGCCGCTCTCCCGCTCTTCGATCGTCAGGTTCAGGTAGTCGATCGTCTCATAAGCCGAGTAGAACCAGCGAATCTGCGGGTTGAGGGCCACATCTTGCTGCTTCTGACGAGGCGAGAGGATCGGCTCCTGGTCGTCCAGCTTCTGCTGCGTCGGATCGACGTGCCAGTCCTTCTCTTCCTTCTCTTTTTCGCTCTTGCTGCAGCCCGCGAGCGCGAGCAACGCGCAGAGCATCAGCGCCGGTGTAATAGTGGATCCCGTCATCGAATCTCCAAATCCATTATGGACCATGGAGAGGGTAACACCTCGAATTGTTGATTCCAGGCGGAATTGGGGGTAGAACGCCTGTTCACACCGCTTCACAGGAGCCTCTCGATCATGCGCAACTACCTCTGCCTGGGCCTCGCCTTACTGCTCTTGACCGCCTGCAACGGCAAGAAAGAGGACCCGACCACGCACCTGGCAACGATCAAGGGGCGAGGCAAGCTGCTTGTGGGCCACGACCTGGGCTATATGCCGTTCGAGATGAGGACCGCCAAGGGCGAGGTGATCGGCTTCGACGTCGAACTGGCCCGCCTGCTGGCCAAGGAGATCGGCGTCGAGGTGGAGTTCACCAACATCGACTGGGACGGCATCATTCCCGCGCTGCTGACCGAGAAGGTGGACTGCATCATCTCCGGCATGACCATCGACGACAAGCGCAAGAAGCGCGTCGACTTCACTACGGCCTACTACCAGACCGGCCAGTCGGTGCTGATCAACATCAAGGACAAGGACCGCTTCAAGTCCTACAAGGATCTGAACCAGGAGGGCCTGGTGATCACCGTCCAGACCGGCACGACCGGCGAGAAGGCGGCGCGCAAGTTCCTGCCCAAGACCACGATCAAGACCTTTGGCAAGAGCGTCGAGGCACAGCTCGAAGTCAAGCTGGGCCGGGCCTCGGGCATGGTCTTCGATCAGCCGAACAACGCGATCTTCGCCATGCGTAACAAGGCCGATTGCATCGCGCTGCTCGAGCCGTTCACCAAGGAAGGCCTGGGCATCGCCGTGCGCAAGACCTCGCCCGAGCTGTTGAAGGCGCTCAACGCGGCGCTGGCCAAGCTGACCAAGGACGGCACGCTGGCCAAGCTCGAGAAGAAGTACTTCGTCGATATGCCCTGGCTGCCTGAACTCGGGAAGTAGCCCTGATTCGCTTCTTACTGGGCCTGCTGACCTTCCTGATCATCGCGGCGACATTCGAAGGGGCAATCTGGCGCGCGGTCGAGAACAACAGCTACACCTGGCAGTGGGAGGAGGCGTTCAAGACCGTCTACAGCCCGGACGAAGACGGTCGCGCCCCGCTGCTGACCGGCATGTGGCTGACGCTGAAAATCTCCAGCGTGGCGATCCTGATCGCGCTGCCGATCGGCATCCTCGCCGGCCTGGCCCGCATCTCGCCCAACTGGGGCCTGCGCAGCTGGGCCGCGATTTATGTCGAGACCGTGCGCAACAGCCCCTTGCTGGTGCAGATCTTCATCGCCTACTTCATCATCGGCGTGATGCTCGACGAGCCCCTGAAGCCGCTGGGAAAGATCTGGACCCAGAACAGCGCCTTCCTGCTCGGCGGCATGGCGCTGGCGCTGTTCGCCGGCGCCTACCTGGCCGAGATCATCCGCGGCGGCATCGAGGCGGTCGACAAGGGTCAGATGGAAGCGGCGCGCGCGCTGGGCATGTCCCGCGGCCAGGCGATGCGCACGGTCATCCTGCCCCAGGCGCTGCGCGCCAGCCTGCCGGCGATGGCCGGACAGTTCATCAGCCTGGTCAAGGACTCGTCGCTGCTGTCGGTGATCGGCGTGGTCGAGCTGGTCAAGAGCGCCCGGGACATGATCAGCTGGAACTTCCTCTCCTTCGAGATCTGGCTGCTGGTCGGCATGCTCTATCTGTTGATCACCTTTCCGCTGTCGATGATGGTCCGCCTGCTGGAGCTTCGCCTTGCCCGAGCTGATTGAAATTCGCGGCGCCGTCAAGCTGTTCGACGGCAACGTGCGCGCACTCGACGGCGTCGACATGAGCGTCTGCCAGGGAGAGGTCGTCGTCATCATCGGGCCGTCCGGCTCCGGCAAGAGTACCCTGCTGCGCAGCATCAACGGACTGGAGTTGCTGACCGAGGGCACGGTGCGCGTCAACGACAAGCTGCTGCCCGCCGACGAGTCCGGCCTCAACGCCTTCCGCGCCGAGGTCGGCATGGTCTTCCAGCAGTTCAACCTGTTCCCTCACAAGACGGTGCTGCAGAACATCACCCTGGCGCAGATGCGCGTCCGCGGACGCGACCGCAAGACGGCCACCGAGAAGGCCAAGGCCCTGCTGGACAAGGTCGGCATCCCCGAAAAGGCGGACGTCTACCCGCGCAAGCTCTCGGGCGGCCAGCAACAACGGGTGGCCATCGCCCGAGCGCTGGCGATGGATCCACAGATCATGCTCTTCGACGAACCCACCAGCGCGCTCGACTCGGAGATGGTCGGCGAGGTGCTGAACGTGATGAAGGATCTCGCCGCCGAAGGCATGACGATGCTCTGCGTCTCGCACGAGATGGGCTTCTCGCGCGAGGTGTCCGACCGCGTGGTCTTCATGGACCACGGCAAGATCGTCGAAGAAGGGCCGGCCGAGCAGATCTTCGACCACCCCACCCGAAAGCGCACCCAGCGCTTCATGTCGCAGATCCTCTGAATCCCGCACGCTGCCCCGGATCGTGACGCTGCTGTCACATCTTGTGACAACCCTGTCGCACTCTCCCGGCGCTGGCCCCGTAACATCAGTCATCGCTTGAAACTACCCAAAAGGAGAAGTCGATGACCACTCGCCTGTTCTGCACCGCCCTCCTGATGCTGTTCGCCGCGACGCTACACGCGGAGGACACCGAGCCACCGTCGATCACCTACGGACCAAAGCGGACCTCGAAGAAGTGGGTCGAGTCCCGCGGTGTATTGGTGGCCGTTGACAAAGGGATCAGCTGGAAAGGCAAGACCGCCTACCTTTCGCTGACCTACCATCTGGTGCTGGTGGACGCGAAGACCGGCAAGACCGTCTGGTCCGACAGGGTCGGAGCATTCTGGAACAAGATGACCTTCAACAAGGTCACGAATGCAGACGGCAGGAAAGTCTGGGCGGTCGAACTTCGCCCCGGCAATAGCGCCCGCGGCGTCCAGTATCACGACCTTGCGACCGGTAAGCGGATCGCCGTTGCCTCCCAGAAGCCGGTGGGCAAGGCGCTCAAGGCGATCAAAGCCTGGTCCGGTTCCGGATCCAATAACAAGCAACCAATCCGGCGCCTGGTAACCAGTCAGGCGGAGTGGGACAAGCTGCGCAAGCGCATGTTCGGCGGCCGGACGGCGAACAAGACCCCGGCATTCAGCCAGATCGACTTCACCAAGCAGGTCGTGCTGGTCATCTCGGACGGCATCACCAGCAACTGCAGGGGCATCAGCCTCCGCAGCGGCTACGCGTCGAAGACCCGGCTGTTGCTCCGACTTCGTCATCACTACTATCAGAGCATGGGCAAATCCAGGCCCGAATGGCCCTACGGCGTCTTCGTCCTTTCCAGGCAGCCAGGGAAGAAGTACGTCGTCCAGCGCAACACCCAGCGCTACATTGGCGGCCCCCCGATCTGGAAGACCTTCTACGAAACCGCGCTCAAGCCGAATAAGAAATGAGCGCATGGCGCTGAGGCGCTGCGCATTCAGCGCCTCAGCAACGCCTTCATGTCGCAGATTCTCTGAATCAACTACTGGCTCGGATCTGCGATCAAGCCGCAAACACGTATCCCGTAATACCGCAGTGTCGGGTTGTCCGCGCGAAGCGACCGGAAGGCCGGTTCGAGAATGCGCGCGTCGCGACTGACAGACATGATCTGCAGCAAGTGACAACGCTGATCGTCGTTCCAGGAAGACGCGAAACGATCGACCAGATATGCCACAGGCTTGCGTCCCATAGCTGCCCACTCATTGCTGAACTCGAAATGCCCGCTCCCGTTCCTGGCGCCCCACCACTCCTGCCTGCTGTGGGCGGAGGCCTGAGACTTCGCGAGCAGGATATCTATCCGTCGTTTTTCGGCCAGCTTGATTCCCCAGCGGTAGAAGTCGAGGATCCGGCTGGCTCGCCGCGCAACCTCCAGCACGTCGGAACCGCACGCCCGTTCAACCTGCTTGCGAGCGACGGGACCGATCGCGATCAGGCGCTTCTCGGCCTTCTCTCGGATAGTGAAGGAACGATGGCCCAGAGATGCTACCAGGCGGCGAATCTCGGCCTGCTGGTCTTCGGCCCGGATGTTCGTCGCATCTGCAAAGGCAGGAGCGCCACGACCAGGTGAATCCAGCCCAGGGGTTTGCCGATTCGCCCTTGCAACAGACTGCCAGAATTCATCGCGCTAGCAACGCCTTCAGCGTCTTCTTGTAGGTGGCGCTTTTTGGATCGAGCGCGATCGCCTTTCGAGCGTGCGAGATCGCCAGCTCGACCTTTCGACGACAGCTCGCCCCGAGCCGCGCCAGGCTGTGGTGGTGCTGTGCGCTCTTCGGATAGGCCCGAACGACCGCGGCGTGCAGCTTCCAGACCTTGTCGAACAAGACGTCCCCGCGTTTGCCGAGCTTGGGCACGAGCTGTTCGATCAGCTCCACGTCGCCAGGAAGTAACCTCATCGCGCGGCGCGCCTCGGCCAGCGCGCGATCGACCTTGCCCCGGGCGAGGTAGCCCCGTGCCCGTAGACTGCATATCCAGTGCGCTACTTCCAGGTAGTCGGCCATCTGGCTGTAGCCCGTTCCGCTGCGGATTCGGCCAAGCATCGAGCGTTCGTAAAGGTCCGCTGCTTCGATGAAACGACGCGTTCGCCGGGCCGTCCGAGCGGCTCTCCACAGCTTGCTGCTCGACTTCCACGAGCGCATCCGCGCCATGCGGCCGGTCAGCCACCGCTGCCGCGCGACGGTCTCGGGCGATTGCTTCTCCGCGAACATCCAGATGACCTGCTGTCGCTTGAATACATCGGTGCCGGCCAGCAGATCGGCCTGCAAGATCAAGACCTGGCCCTCGCGCTTCCGGCCCGAACGCGTCACGGCCCAGCCCCGCAGATACATCAGGTAAGGGGCCGGCAACGTTTGTTTCTCGTAGGCCTGCCGGTAGTGTTCCGCGGCTTGCTGCCAGCGTCCCATCCGAGCCAGCACGTCGCCCTGCGCCCTGGTATCCCCATTCCTGGCGAAGTAGCGGAGCGCGCGGGAGAGGGCACGGCCCTTGTACCCCGCCGACCCCATTGCCGCGAGCCATTCGGTACGACGCCGCACTTCGAGTCCTGGCAACTGCTTCTCGGCCTGATCGAGGATTCGCCGCAGCGCCTTCAGTGGAAACGTGCCGGCGTTTATCCGGCGTAGCTGTGCCAACCGGCGGTGCGGATCCGTCTCGCTGAGAAAGCGCCAGATGTGGCCGGGCGGCCACTTGCCTTCGAAAACGCCCCCGAGCAAGTCTTCGGCATCCTCTGGCGCGGGCTTACGTGAGAGCGCCTCGCCACAGAGTCGGAAGGCAAACTCGACGCGTCCCATCCGGTACGGCAGGTAGATCACATGGCTGCGCAGGCCAAGCTTGCGTGCCTGTGGGCTCTCGAGCGCAGCGCGCAGTCGCCTGCGATAGCCGCCTTCGTCGCCCAGGCTCGGTAGCTGTCGGATGATCGCTAGCTCCATCAGAAACCGCTCGCGCGCAGTACCCTTCTGGCGCACACGTCTGGCCAGAGCAAACGCCTGCTCGAACCGCAGTTGCTGCACCAACAGGTTGAACACGTCGTTCGTTTTCTTACCTCGACCGAGTCGCTCGATGGCAGCTTCGACTTCACCGTTGGCCAACAGATATCCGGACGCGCTATCCACCGAGTCTTCCGCGGGCAAGGGCAGCTTTCGCAGCTTGGCGATGATACCCTCGTACGCCCGCCGGTTACCGGCCAGCCGATGACAGCCCGCGCGGTAGCCCAGACGTCCTTCGTCGTCGGCCTCGTGCGGCAGCTTGTCCTCGATGGGCGCCAGCTCCTTCCAGCGACCCAGCAGATGCAGGATGCCCGCCTGCAGCTCGAGATCCTTCGACTGGGCCGCGGCCCACCAGGCCTGCGGCAGCTTGTCGGCCATGCGATACAAGTGAGTCAACATTACGGCAGTCCGGACCGTAGGCGTCTTCTCCTGCCGCTCTCGGTACTGCTTGATCTTGGCCGGAAGCGTGCCACGCAACAGGGCGCAGATTGCGAAACTCCGGTACGCGTGCCGTTCCATCAACCTCTCAGCCGCGTCGAACTTCCGGCCGACGATCAGCAGGTCCACCATCAGCAATCGATCGAATACGCGCTCCCGTACCTGCGGGTCGGATTCCATCGTCGAGAGTTTCAGCAGCAGCCGGTGGGTACTCGGACCGAGCTGCGCGAGCGTCCTGACGACCTGGCGCTTGATCCGTGCGTCGCCGCCTCGGTAACGCCGCAGCAGCTGCGCCAGGTCCTTCGGCGTGTCGGGGTAGATCCCATAGCGAAAATCCTTCAGGATCTCCTCGGCGCGATGCCGGCGCTCCAGGTCCTGGCCCCGCGCCGCCAGCTCGAGCCAGCGCTCCGCCGGCCTGCCGGCCTGCCGTAGCTTCTTGCTCGCGGCCTGCCGAACCCCGTATTCATTTGCGGCCAGCTGCTCGACCCAGCGTCGAATTTGCTGCTCGTCCGCTAACCCGGGGGAGGTCCAGAGCAGGGTGCCGATTGCGATGACAAGACAGGAGACTCGCATCCAGTCCATGCTGCGCCTTCAGCGCAGCCAGTGTCCGGCGATCCAGACCCGATGATGACCCCGACCCTTGTAGTGACCCTTGACCCAGTGGTGGTGCGCACTCGGGCGATGCGGCCGGGCCCGGTGAACGGGTTCCTTGACGTGGTGACCGGGGGGCCTGTGGATCTTTCTGGGAGGCGGGTTCTTGACGATCAGAGTCCCTCTGCAACCCAGGCCGGGCAAGCAGAGCATCAAGGCCAGCAGCACAGTTGAGATGTGGCGCACGCAGTTTCTCCTGATGAGGTAAAGCTGCAAAACGGAAACTCACGTCCCCTTCATCTTACGCTTCTCAACCGCCGCGTGCAGGTTTCACCTGCAGCCGATTCTCTGCGCAGTTCGCGCGTCTCGCCGGATCAGACGGAATCGCCGAAGCCCCTTGAGGGACGCTGGTTGTGGGAAATCCGACGTCACGGCAGCTCGCGTGGCACGGTATTTCCTTAGAGGTGATCCTGCAATGAAGCAGGCACTGGATCCGACACGAAGCCGTTTGCTGTCGCTCTGCGGGCTGGACCGCCGCTGGGTTCGCGGCGAGGGCGTCTGGCTGAAAGACGACCAGGGACAGCGCTTTCTCGACTGTTGCGCGCAGTATGGCGCGGTGGTCCTCGGCCACAATCCGCCAAAGGTCGTCGAGGCGCTGCAGGAATTTCTCGCCACCCAGCAACCCGCCATGGTCCAGCCCTTTCCGGCGGCCCATGCCGAGGCGCTGGCCCGCGAACTGGTGCAACGCGCACCCGGTGAACTGGCGCACTGCGTCTTCACCAGCTCCGGCTCCGAGGCGGTCGAGGCGGCGATCAAGCTGGTGCGGGCCCGCACCGGGCGCCCGCTGATCCTGTCGGCCGAGGGTGGGTTCCACGGCAAGACGCTGGGCGCGCTGGCCGCGACCGGTGGACGACACGCAGTCGGCTTTGGACCACTGCCGTCCGGGTTCGACGAGGTGCCGTTTGGCGACCTGGAGGCACTGGCCCGGTATCTTGCTCGAAATGGCGAACAGGTCGCGGCGCTGCTGCTGGAGCCGATCCAGGGCGAGTACGGCATCCGCCCCGCGCCGCCCGGCTACCTGGCCGGCGCCCGCGAGCTGTGCAGCCAGCACGGCGTGGCGCTGGTGCTGGACGAGGTGCAGACGGGACTCGGACGCACCGGCGCCTGGTTTGCCTGCGAGTCCGAGGGCGTCGAACCGGACCTGCTGTTACTGGCCAAGTCGCTCGGCGGCGGGCTGGTGCCGCTGGGCGCCTGCCTGGTCACGCCTGCCTTCTGGCAGGACCACTTCGGTCTGAGTCACTCCTCCACCTTTGCCAATAACAACCTGGCCTGCTGCGTCGGTCGGGCGGTCTTGCGGCAGCTCGAACAGACCGAACTGTGCCCGGCGGTGGCACGCAAGGGTCGCCTGCTGCGCGGCCTGCTCGCCGGACTGGCGCGCCGTCATCCGCGGCTGATTGCCGAGGTTCGCGGCCGGGGACTGATGTGGGGCATCGAGCTGCGTGAGATCGGCGCCGGCGAAGGCGCGCTGATCTCGATCCTCGAGAACCACCAGCTCTACGCGCACGCCGTGGCGGCCGTCATCGCGCAGCAGCAGCTACTGGTGCTGCCGACACCCGGCCCGGCGCCGGTCCTGCGCATCTCACCGCCGCTGATCATCCGGGAGTCGGAGCTCTCGCTGGCCGTCGAAAAACTTGATCTGGCCTTCACAGAGCTGGCGGCGAACCGGAGCCAGACAATCCTTCGAACGCTGCGCAGTGACCGGCCCGTGCAGGCGACGCCGGTCCATCTGCCGGCGCCCCGAAAGCCTCAGGCGCGGCCGGTCCCGCGTTATGCCTTCCTGGTTCACCCGGCCGACCCGAGCGAGATGCAGCTGACCAACCCTGGGTTGGATGCCAGCGACAGCGGTCGGTTCTACAACCTGCTCGGTCAGTTACCTCCGGTGCTGATGTGCGATGCGCCGCGCATCCGCTCGGCCAGTGGCGCGCTGGCCGATGGTTCGATCCTGCTGCTCGGATTGCGGCCGCACGAGATGCGTCGTCAGGGAATCTGGTCCGTCAGCCGACAGATCGCCGCCGCCGTCGATCTGGCGCGGCACCTCGGGGCCTCGATCGTGGGGCTCGCCGGTCATACGACGCCGTTCAGTCGTCACGGCACCGCGGTCACCGGTCGCGGGCCCGGCATCACCACCGGCAACGCCCTGACGGCCGGCATGGCGCTGGCCGCCACGCAAGACCTGGCGCTGCAACAGGGGCTGCTGCTCGAGGATTCGGTGGTGGCGGTGGTGGGCGCGCGCGGCTCGCTGGGCGGCCTGCTTTCCCGCCTGCTGGCTCGGGCAGGACCGCGCCGGCTGCTGCTGCTGGGCAGCGCGGACCGTGGCCGGCAAGGGCTGCGCCGCTTGCAAGCCGAGCTGTCCGCATCCGGCCTGCCCGTCGAGGCCAGCACCGACATAGCGCGATTGCGCAACTGCCAGATCGTCATCAGCGCCACCTCCGCCTCCGGACCGGTGCTGCCCAGCGAGTTCCTGGCGCCGGGCACGCTGGTCTGCGATCTGGCCCGACCGCGGGATGCCTGCCCGGAGGCCCGAGCGCGCGACGACCTGCTGGTCTTCGACGGCGGCCAGGTTCGCCTGCCGCAAGCGGATGCCTGCTTCGGCATCGGCAACCTGATCGGCCTGCCGGACGGTGTGCAGATGGCCTGCCTGGCCGAGACGATCCTGCTGACCCTCGCCCGGCGCACGGGCAACCACAGCCTGGGCCGGCGGATCCCGCTGGCCTGGGTCGACGAGTTGATGCTGCTGGCCGAGGCACACGGCTTCAGTCCGGTGACCCTGGCCGCGCGGCAAGACAACCCCGACGCAAGGAGGACCGCCTGATGGACAGCAAGAATCGTTTCCACACCGACCAGACCTGGTGGCTGGTGCGCGCCGAGCACGTCGCGCTGCTACTGGTGCTGAGCGGCTGGGTCCTGCTGCATCACACGCAGGTCGACTGGCTGCGCTTCGTCGTGGCCTTCGCCGTGCTGGACCTGATCGGCTACCTGCCCGGCGCGCTGGCCCATCGCCGCGCCCAGGGGAAGCCCATCGCGCCGATCTACCACCACGCCTACAACCTGACCCACAGTTATCTATTTGGCGGACTGCTGGTCGGCTGCTGGGCGCTGCTGATCGGCGGCCCCGAGCTGGCCATGCTCGCGGTGCCGATCCACCTCTCGGGCGACCGCGGCATCTTCGGCAATACCTACAAGCCCGTCGGGCTTTCGTTCGAGCCGGCCTGATGCGTCCCTCGCAGCTGATCGACCATCCGTCCGGGTACCTGGCGCTCTCGCCGCGCAACCGGCGCTTTACGGTCGACGGCTTGCCCGGCCTGATCGCCTATCGGGCACAGCGCCGGCACCTGATCGCGCTCGGCGGGGTGCACGCCCCGGCAGACGCACGCGCCGCGTTGCTCGATCGTTTCCTGACGTTCGCGCGCCGCAGCCGCAGACGGGTGATCGCGGTCCAGGTCCGTCCCGAGCAGGCGGAGCTGTTTCGCGAACGGGGCTTCACCGTCAACCAGTTCGGCTCGAGTTACGCGGTGAGGCTCGCCGACTATTCACTGGCCGGATCCCGGCGCATGAAGCTGCGGCAGAAGATCCGCCGAGCGCAGCGACTCGGCCTGGAGGTGCTGGAAGTCGGGCGCCAGCTGCCCGCGAATCAACAGACCTTCACCCGCCTGAACGACATCAGCCGTCTCTGGCTGGCCGGCAAGGGCGGTCGGGAACTGGACTTCATGATCGGCGAACTGGGCCAGCCCGGGGACCAGGCACGGCGGATCTTCGTCGTGCGCGAACAGGCGGGACGCTGGGTCGGCTTCATCAGCTACGTACCGGCCTGGGGCAGGCGCCCCGGCTGGCTGCATGACCTGACGCGTCGCCTGCCGGACGCGCCGCCCGGTGCGATGGAGCTCTGCAACCACTGCCTGATCGAACGGGCGATCGTCGAAGGTGCGCAGTACCTGCACTTTGGCTTCACCCCGTGGATCATCGACACGCCCGAACCGCCGGGTGCCAGCCGCTGTCTGGCCTGGGCCCTGCGACAACTGCGCCTGCATGGTCGGGCGATCTACCCGGCCGTCGACCAGCAACGCTACAAGACCAAGTGGGCCCCCGACATCGTCGAGCCCGAATTGATCGCCTTCCGGCCACTCTCACCGGGCGCGATCTTCGATCTACTGAGACTGACGCGAGCGATCTGATATGACACACCGACGCATCCGGGTGATCTACAATCCAACAGCCAGGTCGGGACGCGCCGCGGGCCTGATCGATCAATTGCGTGGCGACGGCCAGATCGAGTGGATCGAGAGCCGCTCGCCCGCGCACCTGACCCAGCTGGTGCGCCAGGGCCAGCTGGCCGAACTCGACGTGCTGGCCCTGGCTGGCGGCGACGGTACGGTGCGTCTGGCACTGGCCGCGCTGGAACAGCCCAACCGGGTGCCGATCGGACTGCTGCCGTTCGGTTCGGGCAACGACTTCGCCCGCGACCTGGGCATTCCAGCCGAACCGGACGCGGCGCTGGAGCTGCTGCGCTGCGGCACCCCGCGCTGGGTCGACGTGGCGCAGCTGACGGACGATCCCGAACGTTACTGCTGTGTCGCCTCGATCGGCTTCGACAGCCATGCGCTCCGCATCATCCACTCGAGCTGGTTGCCGCGCTCCCGCCTGCTCAACCTCTACGCCACCGTGCGCGCCCTCTGGAGCGCGAAACCCTGCTGGGTTCGAGTGAGCTGGAAAGGCGGCTGTTTCCAGGGTCAAGCGATGTTGATCGCGGTGACCAATACTCGAGGCTACGGCGGCGGATTCCTGCTCAGCCCGAAGGCGCGCATCGACGATGGACAGCTCGACCTCTGCCTGATCAAGCGCTGCAGCCGGCTGTCGCTGCTGCGTCAGCTCGGACGCATCTTCTCGCAGGGGCCGACCCGAGAGGTGATCCAGGCCTCGAGCCCCTGGGTCCGGATCGAGAGCTTGCAACGCAGGCTACCGGTCGCGCTCGACGGCGAGCTGCCGAGTCACCACACGCCGATCGAACTGCACTGCCGACATCACGCCTTGCAGGTGGTGACGCCGTGACGTACGACGTCGTGATCGTCGGCGCGGGCGTCGGCGGCAGCGCGCTGGCCCTGGGCCTGGCCCGGCACCGGCTGCGCATCCTGCTGCTCGAGCAGCACGCCGGTCCCGGCAATCTCAATCGTGGAGACAGCCTGCTGCCCAAGGTCACCGCTCAGCTGGCCGGCTGGGGCGTGCTCGATCGTCTTCGCGCCGCCGGCGCACGCGAACTGTGCCGGATGGAGGTCTTCGATCGCGGTGTGCGCCTGATGGAAGCACCGCTGTTCCGGCCAGGGCAGGACCATCCCTATCTGGTGCTGGCGCACCCCGAGATCGAACGCGTGCTGGTGGCGGCGGCCTGCGACAGCGGGCAAGTCGAAGCACACTACCGCTGCCGTGCACTCGAATTGATCGAGCAACAGACACGGATCTGCGGGCTGCGGGTCAACGACCAGGGCCAGCAGCGAACCGTGCATGCGCGGCTGGTGGTCGGCGCCGACGGCGCCCGATCAGTCGTGCGCAGCGGGCTCGACATCTCGGTGCAGCCTCGTCCATACGACCACAGCTACTTCGGCATCGAGATCGAGCGGCCCGCAGGCTACCGGGACGCGATGCGCATCGAACTCAGCCGGCGCGGCGGCGTGCTGGTGGTGCCGACGCGCGATCCCGAGCGCGTCGGTCTGGGCGTGCTGGTGCACGCGGCCGACGAGCCGCTGTTTCGTTCGGGCAGCCTGGAACAGAAGATCGCGGCCATCTCGCAGCGCGCGCCGCTGTTCGCCGACTGTCGCCCCGCCCCCTGCGCCTCGCATCTCTACCGACTGTGTCGAGCGCATGCGTCGCGTTATGTCGGTCCTGGCGCGGCGTTGCTGGGTGACGCGATCCATGTCACCAACCCGACCGCCGGACAGGGCATGACGATGGCCATCGAGGATGCGGCGGCCCTGGCCCGACAGATCGGACCACAGCTGGCCGCGGGCGCAAGCGACGCAGCACTGGACCGTGCGCTGCTGGCCTACCAGGCCGAGCGCCGGCCGCGCAACGCGGCGATGATCCGCTGGTCCCACTGGATCAGCCGGGTCTACGCCAGGCAGGGTCGCTCCGGACAGACGCTGCGCAAGCTGATCTTCGGCTTCGCCGGATCGACTTACGGACGGCGCTTGCACACGACCGTCTGGTCCAGACTGGCGGCCGCATGACCGCGCGCTGGATCATCTCCCGCCGGGAAGACCTGCTCTGGTTTCAGGGGTCGGTGCTGGCTGGCATCGGTATGCTGCTGTTCTTCATCCTGCTGCCCGAGCTGGACCGGGCCAGCTACACCGCCGGCCACCCCGCGGTGCTGCTGGTCTTTCTCTGGGGCATGTTGTTCGACGGCCCGCACGTCTGGGGCACCTACGCCCGCAGCTACCTGGCGCCCGACGCAGCCTCCCGCGCGTCGCTGCCGGGCGCCTGGTCCTGGGGCCTGATCGCACTGGGACCCGTCGTCGCGCTGGCCGATCACTGGCTGTGTCAGGCCGGTCCCTCGCTGCTGGGCTCTGCCGGCTGGCTGTTCCGCGGGTTTCTGGTGCTGGCCTACCTCTGGGCTTACTGGCATCTGGTGCGCCAGCACTACGGGTTTCTCTCGATGTACCGGCGCAAGGCCGGCGAGCAGAACCGGCGCGGGTCGCAGCTCGACAGCGCGATCCTCTGGGTCGGCTGCCTCTACCCCTACCTGCGCTTCGGCATGAGTCCCGGTTATCTAGAGAGCGGACTGCCGGCGCTGCTGCCGATCGCCTGGCTCGACACAGCCCGGCTGGCACTCGACGTCTCGTGCGCGCTGCTGTTCACTGGCCTGATCGGCCTGGCACTCTCGGGTCGCATCGAGCCGTTCCGCCTGGGCCCCAAGCACCTGCTGCTGGCCGTCGTGATCGCCTTCCATCTGCTGGTCTTCAGCTGCTTGAAAAACCTGCTGACGATCACCGCCACGCTGACGATCTTCCACAACCTGCAGTACCAGCGGATCGTCTGGCAGTACGAGCGGGGACACGGCCGAGAACCGTCCGGCGGCTTGCTGCCCTACCTCTCGCTGGGCCTGCTGCTCGGACTGGTCTGGTACGGGCCGCGCGTGCTGGGCGTCGCGCTGACCGAGGCCAGCCTGCTGCGCAATCTGCTGATCGGCCTGGGCTGGGGCGTGGCCTTTCATCACTATCTGATCGACGGCCGGATCTGGCGCGTGCGCCGCTCCCCCGCCGTCGGCCGTACGCTCGATGCGGGAGCACCCGCCGGATGACCCCGCGGCTGCCCAACTTTCTACGCACGGAGCGCAGCCTGCTGGAGCGATT
>CAZMLI010000005.1:0-36003 GCA_964566865.1 uncultured Planctomycetota bacterium | reverse complement strand
CGGCGGCGCCGGCCCGCGTCCATCAGCACCACGCGCATCGGCATCAGCAGCGGCAAGCAACTGCCCTGGCGCTTCTGCGTCGCGGATAGCCCCTATCTGTCGGGGAAGGTCATCCCAATGCTTGGGTAACCTGACTCATGCCGTAGCTACTTCTCTTTCTTTTCCTTCTTCTTCTGGCGCTTGCGTCTTTTCTTGTCCAGCCGAACCGATTCGGTCGAGAGCTTGGGCATGCGCAAGGTCTCCTTGACCATCACGGAGTCGCAGTCGCGTGGCACGATCAGTGTCTTGCCGCAGAACTTGCAGGTCAGGTTGGGATCGCTCTCGAAGCTGGCGATGTTGAAGCGGCAGTGACAGTCCTCACAGACCAGAATGCGCTTCTGCTGAACCTGCAGGATCACCTTGACCTGCTCGGCGGTCATGAAGCCCTGCTTGATCATGATCTCGCCCAGGCGGAAGTTGATCTTCAGACGCGCCAGGTTGGCCTTCTCACGCACGCACTGGTTGAGCTGGTCGCGGTTGAGGAAGTTCTGCGAGAGCGCGAGCTTGCCGAACAGCGCCTCTTCGGGAGTCCTGAGCGCCTTGACCTCCTGGCTGTCCAGCAGGCCGGTCTGGGTCTCGATCAGCCAGTTGAGCTGGGTGATGGTGAGCAGTTGCTGTTCGACCAGCAGCTGCCCCAGCGGCACCTTCTGGTCGGCCGGGCTCTCGTTCTGCAGGCGCAGGCAGCGCTGGATGTGATCCTGCGTCACCATGTGGTTCTGCACCGCGAGCCGACCGAACAGTGTGTCCTGATCCTCGCTCATCACTCCTCCAGCTCCTGGGCCCGCGCAAACGCAGTCTGCGCTTGCTGTGGGTTGGATGTTGCCAGGTACATCCGCCCCAGTTCGCGGTACCACTCCGGGTTCTGGCCATCCAGCGCGATCGCCTGCTCCAGGTGCTCCTCTGCGCGGTCGTATTCGCCGCGCTCGCGCAGCAGGCTGCCCAGCAGGCCATGGGCGTCGGGGAACGAAGGCTGATGTTGGATCGCCAGTTCGAGGGCCTGCTCGGCGACCGCTGGATCCTCGGTGGCCCAGGTGCGCGCCTTGACGGTCAGCAGGAAAGAGTCGGTCGGCAGGACCTGCAGGGACTGTTCGATGTGTGCGCGCGCATCTTCGACGGTGCTGATCTCGCAGTGCGCCAGCGCCATTTCACGATGCGTCGCCACATCGCTCGGATTCAACTCCAGCGCACGCTGGAAGTGGGGGAGCGATTCTTCGATCGCGCCGGAGAACAGATGCGCCGAACCCAGCGCATAGTGGTGGAACGCCTCGTTGGGGCCGAGCTGGACCCCCCGTCGACCATGGCTGAGCGAGTTCTCGGGCTGCTGCAGGAAGCGGTAGAACAGCGCCAGGTAGGCCTGGTAGATCGCCTCGTCGGGCGCCAGGGCGGCCGCTCGCTGGGTGTACTTGACCCCATCGCCGACGTTGCCCGTCAGCAGCGCGATCTTGATGTAGGGCAGGTAGCTCTCGTGCTTGTCGGGGCCCCACATCATCGCCTTGCGCGCCAGGTAGATCGATTCCTGGACGAAGCCGCGCGAGAAGAAGCGCAGCGCGACCGATAGCAGCTTCTCGCGGCTGATCGCTTCGGGCGAGGTGTGTGCGATGATTTGCGCCTCGGCGAGTTCGAATTCGCGGCGCAGCAAGTGGCTCTGCGCGAGCTCGAGTCCGGCGTCGACGAAGCTCGGGTCCGCCTCGACCGCCTCCTTCAGTTTCTCGGCGCGCTGTGTCAGCTGGCTCTGCGCCAGGCCGACCAGATACAGCATCATCGCCTGCGGGTTCTCCGACAGCCCTTCGCGCAGAAGTGCTAGACCCGGCAGTTTGATTTCGGGCGCGACGGTCGAACAGACGCGGGTCGCCAGTTCACCGGCCAGCTTGCCCAGTTCCGCCGACGTTCCCTCGAGCGTTTCTTGCAGGACCAGCTGGCTGCCGTCCACGGCGAGCAAGCTGAAGTCCAGCTTGAGCGCGCCGTCGAGGTCGCTGATCAGTCCGTACAGGCACCAGTCGGAGTCGCCGACCTGGGCCAGCTGGATGGCTTCTTCGCGCGACAGCATATCTTCCAGGTAGACCGCCTCGGTCTTTCCCTCTTCGACGCTGTGCTGCAGGTCGCGGACCTCACAGTGGATTTCACTGACAGTCTGGAGCGTGCTGGCGAGAAGTCGGGGCAAACCCCGGGTGGGCCCGAGCGGGTCGACGCCCTGATCGAGTCTGCTGGAAAATTGGAGGATGGCCAGTCTTGGCTGTGTGGTCACGCAACATCGCCGCTTTGAAAGTAAGCCCTATGAGCGCTTACGTGCCCAACTTCTTCAGCATGTCATCAGTCAACTTGACGCGCTTCGAGTAGTCCTCGTTGCCGCTGTCGAGCTTGGCCGCCTTCTGGTAGTCGGTCCGGGCTTGCTTCAGGTGCAAGATAGCCGCCTTGTTGTCCTTGGTGATCGCCTGGCGGTAGAGATCCTCGCTGATCAGGCCCAGGTGCCAGTGTCCGAGGGCGGTCTTTTGCTGCACGGTCCACTCGTCCTTGGTAGAGACGACCTTGCCGGCGAGCAGCTTGTCGATCCCGTCCTGGGTGTAAGCCCGCGCCTTGTCGTACTGCTTGAGCTGGTAGTAGCACAGGCCGATGGACAGATAGGCTTCGGAGAAGTCGGGGTTGCTCGCGATCGCCTTCTCGAAAGCGGTGATCGCAGCGGGGTACTTCTTCTCTTTGAACTGGGCCACGCCGTTGTTGTAGTGCGTGCCTCCCTTGGGGGGGCATCCAACCAGCAGTGTCGCGAGGAATGTTAAAATGGTGAGGTGCCTGAACCGGCTCATGACAGTCGGGAGCATAGCGCAGTCATGACCATTTGTCCAGCCAGGCTTCCCACTGGCCGATAGCCTGTTCTCGGGCCTCCAGAGGCGCTGCGGGGTCAAAATCGATTGATTCGGAGGTCAACTCCCAGAGCGCGTCGCTGGCCTCGGCCCGGACGTCCACATCCGGGTCTCGGAGCAGCCCGACGAGCAAGGGAACGCCTTCGGCCGAGCCGATCCGGGGCATGAACATCACGGCCAGGAACCGCACTCTGCTGTCGGCGTGACGCAGCAGCGCCAGGTAGACCTGCGCGATCGGTTGCTGCCCCGCGCGTGACAGCGCGCCGACCAGTTCCCAGCCCCGCTCCCGATCGTCCATCTCGCAGCATTCGGCCAGCAGCTGGTACAGGGTCTCGACCCCGAATCCTCGCAGCTTGCAGAGTCGCGTGGCGGCCAGGCGACGGTCCTCGGCAATCGGCCCGCGGGCGATCTCCGCCAGGGCATCAATCGCGTCTGCGTCCAGCTTGTCGGCGGTCAGCAGGGCGGGTTGCGCCGGGGGCGGCCAGAACAGCAGCGTATCCTCCAGTTCCTGGACGATCACCCGCCCGAGGTGGCGCTCCAGCAGCGTCCGGGCTCGCATGGCGTGCGCCAGCGGCGCCACGATGCGAAACACCGGCGGCGCCTGTGGGTCGAGATAGGCCGGCACGCTGTGGTCGAGCAGCGTCTGCTTGATCCGCGCTGCAAGCTCCAGGTCGACGGCGAAGAAGTGGCATTCGTGCGGTGCGGTCGGCGTCTGTGCCACCCGCAGTTGAACGCTTTCTTCTTCCTCCGGAGTCATTGCCCGATCAGCTCACCCAGCTGTCGCGCCAGCTCGACCTCGGTTCGTGCGGCCTGGCGAACGGCTGCCGCCAGCGTCTCGCGGTCGGGCGTCGCGAGGCTCTCGGCAAGCTCGCGGAACTGCTTGCCGATCGCGCGCGCGGGGCGCACCTTGCCCAGCCGCAGCGCCGCGGTGTCGCTGAGGTAGCGTCCGGCCCAGCGCCGGGTGTCGCGATAATGTGCGCGCAGTTGTTCCAGGCAGCTGGAGTCGCAGAGCGAACAAAACGGCCCGTTGCCCTCGAGTCGCTCGGCCCAGCAGTGCAGCGCGTCCGGCCCGATTGCCCAGCTCCGGCCGAGCACGACATGCCCGCTGATCGTGCCATCGAGCGCCAGGATCGCATTGCGCAGGATCTCGAGCGTCAACTCGCGCGCCCCTGGCCGGGACAGCTCGCGACCGAAGAAGATCAGCTGCGTGGGCGGCGCGATCAGCGCCTCGACCGACTGCTGTCCGCCCGTCCAGCAGTGCCCGGCCGGCAGCCCGGCGCTGTCGAATCCGGTCAGCACGCCCCAGTCGTGTGTCAGGCGGTCGGCCCAGCCGCCGCGGCAGAGCACCGGCCGGCGATCCTCGAGCGCGACGCCCATCGACTGCCGGATCTTGAGCCACTCAGGGCCGGTCGTATCGCCGCCCTCAGGTGTTTCGTGGTAGATCAGGTCGAGGCCCGCCGAGCGCGAGGCGGTGGGCAGCGCCACATCCGGGCAGCGCTCGATCCACCGGCCGGGGCAGGCCACCTCAGGGCTCGCGCAGAAGACGAACGCGTTGCAGGTCGCGGCCATCAACTCCTCGTACGGCCGCCCGTCGGCGACGTACCAGAGCGCCTCGGTCATGCTGCCCACGAGGCTGCTTTGCTTGTCCGTCGCAGGGCGCAGTGGCCCGAGTCCATGGATCTTCTCGGCTATCATCAGTTGGGTGATATACTCTAGCCGGAATATTCATGATCTCACCTCATTTGCGGGGTGCTTTTCCGCCGAGCGCGCTGCGCTGGCAATTTTGGGCCCGAACCGCAAGATCAATGATCAAACTGTTGATGTGCTTGTTCCTGCTGCTCGGTGCAGGGTGCGGCTATATGGGGGAGGTCACCCAGGTCTGGGTGCCCGACACCGGCGGCGTCGCGCGCGCGGACAGCATCACCGCCGAGACGCTGGACAAGCTGCTCGACCAGGTGGGCTACGCCAAGGAACGCGAAGCGCCCCACGATCCGCTGATTCATGGCCGGCTGATTCAGCGGCTGCAGTACCTGGCCACCTTCCCGACCCGGCTGGTGATGCTGACCAACCTCGCCGAGCAACGCATCATGTCACCCAATCCGGTGAGCGAGGCGCAGATCGGCCGCCTCCCCGAGTTGCCTGCGGATGAAGCACGCGAGGAGATCGCTGCCTTGCTGGTCAGCAGCAGCGCGGCGCGTCGGCTCTACGGACTGGCCCTGCTCGGCGAGCAGGGGATCGGCCTGCACGGGGCACAGGTGACGGAGTTGCTCGCGGACGAGAACATCAGCGTGCGCAACGAGGTGGCGCGACTGGTCGGCAAGGTCCGCTACACGCCCGCGATCGGCGGTCTGCAGCAAATGGCGTTGTCCGACCCGGACGAGTTCAACCGGATCAGCGCGATGCTGGCGCTAGAGCAGATCAGCGGCCGCAAGAGCCTGAAGTTCCTGCGGCGACTCGCGCGCGACTCCGCCTCGCCGTTCGTCCGGGCCAAGGCCTGCAGCGTGCTCGCGGGGTACCCGGAGGCACGCACCCTCAAGGCGCTGGTCAACCGTTTGCAACAAGATACCGAGTGGCTCGTGCGCGACGAGGCGGCCGGCGCCCTGCACCGGTTGACGCGCATCCCGATCCCGCGCTCGGCCTATCGGGAGCCGCGGAAGCTGGGTCAGCTGCTGACTCGTTTGCGCGCCTGGTGTCGGGAAAACAAGCTCGACGCATTGTTCTGATGCCCATGACCTTAGGGCGGTTTCTGCAGATTCTCGGGATGGTCGTATTACCCGTGGGCCTGTTCTATGGCATCAGTCAGGGCTCGATGGCGGTGGAGTTGACGAGCCTGATAATTGGCGCCCTGCTCTTCATCGCAGGCCGCACCCTGGATGGCGTCAGTCGCTCCGACAGTTAGCCCGGATTATGAATAATCCGGGTTAGCCCGGACTAGCTTGCTTCGCCATAATCCCCGTGCTACTTTGCACATTCGACCAGAAAAACCTACGTTGGCTACGCAGCCACGTATGCGCATGACATAGCGATAGGACGTAGCGATGACCAGCACCGGGCAGAAGGAATTGATCTTGCCGATCTTGCAGGTTGGCATGCCGGAAACCGAAGGCCGTCTCGAACGGATCCTGCGGCGCGGAGACTTTCTCGATCAGCTAGACGGTCGAGACAAGGACGCCCCGCTGAGTCAGGTGGTCGAGATCCTCGGTCAGGTGCGCGAATCAGGCGACGAGGCGATCATCCGGCTGACGCGCGAGCATGACGGAGTGACCCTCGATTCGGGCCAGTTCGCGGTCGGTCAGGAGGAGATGCGCAAGGCCTGGGAGTCACTCACCGCCGATGAACGTGCGGCGCTCGAAGCCGCCCGCGACGCGATCAATCGCTACCAGGAGTCGATCTATGACTCCGGCGTGCGCATGCTGACCGGGTTTGCCCGCCAGCTGGAGCTGCGCTTCACCCCCATTCGCCGGGTGGGTATCTACGTGCCCGGTGGGCGCGCGGCTTATCCCTCGACGGTGCTGATGACCGCGATTCCGGCCAATGTCGCGGGCGTGAGCCAGATCGCCGTCTGCACACCGCCGGACAGCGATGGCAAGGTCCATCCATCGGTGCTGGCCGCCTGCTATCTGTGTGGCATCGGCGAGGTCTATCGTGTCGGCGGCGCCCAGGCGATCGCCGCCATGGCGTTCGGCACCGAGTCGATTCCGGCGGTCGACATGATCGTCGGCCCAGGCAACATCTATGTCACGCTGGCCAAGCGGCTGGTCTTCGGTCAGGTGGGCATCGACATGCTCGCCGGCCCGACCGAGCTGCTGGTGCTGGCGGACGAGACGGCGACCCCCGAGTGGATTGCGGCCGATCTGCTGGCGCAGGCCGAGCACGATCCCCAGGCGGCCTGCATCCTGATCACCACCAGCGCCGAGCTGGCGCAGGCCGTGCTGGACGCGCTGCGGATACAGATCGAAAGCTTGCCGCGCAAGGCGATTTGCAAGGAAGCGCTTTCGCAGTACGGGCTGGTGCTGGTCGTCGAGAGCATCGACGAGGCCTGCGCGCTGGCCGACCGCATTGCACCGGAGCATCTGTCGGTGCTGACCAGCAATCCGGAGTCGACGGCCCAGAAGATCACCTCGGCGGGGGCCACTTTCCTGGGCCCGTTCACGCCGGAGGTGGTCGGCGACTACATGGCGGGACCATCGCACGTGCTGCCGACCGGCTCCACTGCACGGTTTTGCTCCGGGCTGTCTGTTTTCGACTTCCTCACGCGGCGTAGCCGCGTCTCGTACGAACGCGGCGGTCTGCAGAACGACCTGACGCATCTGGTGAATCTGGCCCGGCTGGAGGGGCTCGAGGCGCACGCGAGGTCCGCCGAGATCCGTTTCGAGGAACCGGGCAAGAAGCAGGACGCCTGAGCCCACGACCTTTCCGCTAGTTTTCCAAACGACTTTGGCTAGAATCCTTTGTTCCCCGATCCGTCAGGCAGCCGTCGTGCTGGTCTGTCTGCTCTGCGCGAGCTGTGCACCACGGCAGCCGCGCAAGGTGCCGGCGCCGCGTGGCGGGCCGCTGACTCTGGCGGAGCGTCTGGTCTTTCCGGACATTCCGGCCCCGGCGGGCTTCGTGCTGCTGGACAAGGAGGTTCGGGGGCGGGAACAAGATCGAGTGGCGATCCTGATCTATCAGGGAAGCGCCACGCTGGATGAGCTGGAGGAGTTCTACCGGCGACAGATGGCAGTGGGCGACTGGCGAGAGAAGAAGCGGCACGAGTTGCTTGCCGAGCGAATTCTCTCCTATCGCAAGGGTGCGCAGCATTGCGTGGTCGCGCTTCGGAAGCAGGACGGCTGGGCGCGTGTCGAACTACGACTCAACAACTACTGACGGACATGACCGTGGAAGCACTAGATCGGTACAAACAACGGATTAAGAACTCACCGGCCACCTGGGCGGTCGTAGGTGGAGCGATCGCCGTCGCCTTGCTGGTCTGGTTCCTGGTTGCCGTCAGCGGCTGGCGGGATGCCCGGGCGCAGGAGGGGCACTGGGCGGCGATGGAGCGCAGCCGCGAGAACCCGAGCGCCTTCATCTACGAGAACGAGGACTTCAAGCAGTTCAAGAACAGCCAGCAGCCCTGGATCCGGCGATTCCTGCCGCGGTTGCTGGCCGGCTCCGCGGCCGATTACTCCGAGCGGCTGGCCGCAATTCCGGAGAAGAAGCTGGCGGAGCTCGAAGGACTGGCCAAGAAGAACGCCAAGAACAGCACCGGCCCGTGGTTCTATTACCACATCGCCAACATTCAGCTGGCCCGCGGCAACTACGCCAAGTCCAGGAAGATGTTCGAGAAGGCCGATGAGCTGGCGGGCAAGTACCAGGGGCACATCCTGACAGGACACTTTCGTTTCATCACGAAGGACCTGGAGCTGGTCAAGAGCCAGCAGGAGTGGTCGGAGGAGTTCGCCAAGCGCGATAAGAACCGTCCGGTGGGGGACAACCCGCGGGTCGAGCTGCTGCTGGATCAGGGCACGATCACGATCGCGCTGTATTACAAGGAGAGCCCGGCGCTGGTGCAGCGGTTCTGCGATCTGGTCGCGTCCGGCTACTATGACGGCCTTCCGCTTTACGACCTGTCGAAGCCCGCGAAGCGGACCGGCGGCGGTCGTGTCCAGGGGGGCTGCCCCTATGGCAATGGCCAGGGTGAGCTGGCGCCGGAAGGGCTGCCGAACAAGGTCATCGACCGGGCGCACAAGAAGGGTACCGTGTCGCTGGAACTGCTGGGCGAGACGGGTGAGCGTGCGAGCAGCAACCGCTTCTTCATCGTGCTCGCCGATTCGATCCAGGGCCGGAGCAACTTCGACGGCAAGAACTCGGTGATCGGTCAGGTGACCAAGGGTCTCAAGCTGCTGGATAAACTGTTCAAGGGCCAGCGCATCCTGCGTGCCCGCGTGGTCAGTGAAGGCGATCTGCAGGGAAAGCTGAAGCTGGTCGACTGGCCGGGCAAGTCCGGCAAGAAGGAGTAGGAGATGAGCATCTCGTTCAAGCTCGGCGACGAGCAAGAAGCGCTACGCGAGATGGCCAACGAGTTTGCCTCGAAGGAGATCCGTCCGGTCGCCCCGCATCATGACAAGACCGGCGAGTTTCCCGAGGCGGTGCTCCGCAAGGGGCACGCGCTGGGGTTGATGAATACGCATGTGCCCGAGGCCTACGGCGGCCTGGCCCTCGGCCGCCTCGAAGGGCTGTTGATCGGCGAAGAGCTGGCCTGGGGCTGTACCGGCATCGGCACGGCAATGGAGGCCAACGGTCTGGCGCAGCAGCCGGTGATCCTCGGCGGCAGCGATGCGCTCAAGCAGCAGTACCTGGCCCCGATGATCGACAACTACAGCCTCTGCGCCTACGCCGTGACCGAGCCGGGCGCTGGCAGCGACGTGCAGGGCATGCGCACCACCGCCGTCGACAAGGGCGACCACTTCCTGCTCAACGGCTCGAAGATGTGGATCACCAATGCCGGTGTGGCCGACTGGTACTTCGTCGTCACGATGACCGATCTCGAGAAGAAGGCGCGCGGTGGCATGACCGCCTTCATCGTCGAGCGCAAGTGGAAGGGCGTCGAGGTCGGCAAGAAGGAAATGAACATGGGCCAGCGCGCCAGCGACACTCGGGGGATCACCTTCGAAGATGTCGAGGTGCCCAAGGAGAACGTCGTCGGCGAGATCGGCGACGGCTGGAAGCTGGCGATGGCGGCCTTCGACTGCACCCGCCCCTCGGTCTCGATCGCCGCGGTCGGTCTGGCCCGCGCCGCGATGGAGCATGCCCAGGAGTACGCGCTGGAGCGGCAGACCTTCGGCAAGCCGATCGCGCACCACCAGGCCATCGGCTTCATGATCGCCGAGATGGCAATGAACATCGAGGCCGGCCGCTTGCTCTGCTGGCAGTCGGCCTGGCTCAAGGACGGCGGCATGCGCAATACGATGCAGGCCGCGATGGCCAAGGCGTTCTGCGCCGACATGGCGATGAAGGTCGCCACCGATGCGGTGCAGGTGCTCGGCGGTTACGGCTATAACGAAGAGTATCCGGTCGAGAAGCTGATGCGCGACGCCAAGATCTTCCAGATCTACGAAGGCACCAGCCAGATCCAGCGGCTGATCATCTCCAAAGAGATCTTCGTCCGCGGCAAGTAGGCTATCTCGGTGCCGAGGCTATTTGGGCAGTAGCGCCCTGAACGTCTCCCGCTGTTCCGCCGGGGCATGCTCGATGGCCGAGTTCAGCCATGTGATCGCAGCGTCGCGCCGACCGTCGGCGATCATCATCAGGCCGAGGTTGGCGCGCGCGACCGCGAGCTTCCGGTTCTTTCGCAGAGCGCGCCGAAAAGTCTGCCCGGCGGCTCGTCGTTTGCCCTGCGCCAGCAAGACCACGCCTTGGTTGTTGCGCACTCCCGCCAGGTTCGGGTCGGCGGCGAGCGCTCTGGTGTACTCGGCCAGGGCCTCTGTCAGTTTCGCCTGCTTGTAATAAAAGACGCCGAGGCGAGCCCTGATCCACGTGCCGTGAGGCCGATGGATCACGGCTGCTTGCCAGTAAATTTCCCGCTCCCCAGGCCCGCGCGGCGCAAAGCCCCGCAGCATGTGGAGCAGGGACGAAGCCGGGGTGCAGATGCGGGTCGGCGGAGCCGACCGGTGGATCCGTCTCACCGCCTTGTAGTCCTCCTTGCAGATCTCCAGAAACATCTGCCGAAGCACGCGGCGGATCTTCTTCTCCTCGTGCGGGGGCTTGCGGGCGAAGTAGGCGAGCGCCTTCTTGCGATCGGACTCCGCGGCGGGCAGCGGAGTTTTGCGCCCGCTCAAGAAAACCGGCATGTGGTAACGGGCGAAGTAGATACGCCCCAGGTAGAAGGAGACCTGGCCTTCGAGTCCGGTCGGCTGCTTGCCGTCGCCGATGATGGCCTCCGCCTTGTGCAGGGCCGTTTCTGCGCCAGTGGGGTCTCCGGTCATCCATCGGCCCAGGCCTAACGTGTACCAGAAGTAGGCGGACTGCTTGCCCTCCGCCTCCAGCTTGCTCAGCTCCCGCATCGCTCTCTCGAGTTCGCCCACCCTGGATTGGATGGGGATCATATTGATGTGAAAGAGCAGACGGGTCTGCTCGATCTTACGTGCGTACGGCTCGACCTTTTTCCGCAGCTCGTCATCGGCCCAGGTCGAGACCGCCGGTGCGAGCAGGCAGGCGATCCAGAGCCAGATAGGCTGGAGAGTCAGAGAGGGTCGAATCGGCCTTGGTGTCATTATTGAATGATCCCAAACCTGGCCCCACCTATCAACTACCCGTCGGATGATAGGCGTAGCAGCCGCTGGTACAGTGCCTCGGTCCGGTCGATCACCACCTCGCGGGTGAACTCTTGCTCCACCCGTTGTTTTCCCGCCTGACCGAGCTTGGCCGCCCAGGTCGGGTCATCGATGATGCGCCCGATGGCAGCCGCGATCTTGCCGGGTTCGTGGGCGACGAGCAGACCGTCCTGTTCGTGCCGGACCAGTGAGCGTAGATACGCAATGTCTCCGACCACCACCGGCTTGCCCAGCGACCAGGCCTCGAGCACGACGGTCGGCAGGATCTCGTGGCGCGAGGGCAGGCAGAGCAGGTCGCAGGCCGTCAGCAAGGAGGCCTTGGTCGTCTCGTCGACCCGTGCCAGATTCAGCAACCAGGGCTCAGCGGGCAGCTGGAAGTCGTCGGCGGCGGGACCCGCCACGGCCAGCCGGAGCGTGGGGTGCGATTGCTGCAACAGTCGACAGGCATCGACCAGCTCGGGCAAGCCCTTGTAGTTGCTCTGGCGTCCGATGAAGGCGACCAGTGGGCCCTCGACCGCATGCTGCTGCCGGAACTGCGTGGCATCGCCCACCGTGTCGAGGTTGGGGCTGACCCCGATGACCGAGACGCGTGCGGCGGGGACCTGCTGGTCGACGTAGAAGGCCTGCTCCGCCTCCACCAGCGAGATGACCTGTGATGCCTGTCGGGCCAGCTCGAGATTGGGCGGGTCGTCGCCGTACTGACCTGGATGCACGAAGGGCTGCAGCACGAAGGGGCAGCCAATTTGCTCGGCCGCGTCGTGAGTGGCCCAGCCCAGATGGTTGAGCGCCGCGCAGTGGATCAGATCCACGCCGTCGAGCAACTGTGCCAGATGCGGCCCGAAGACCCGGCGGTAATTGCGGATGCCGATGCCGAGCAGTTGCTGATAGTACCAGCGCCGGATCCGCGGCAGGTAGTAGACCAGCGTGGGCAACGCGCGGGCGCGCTGGAGCAGCGTGGGGTTGAGCCCGCGGAAGGCTATGCCGTCGAGTGTCTGTGACTCCAGCCGCGGCGCGAAGACGCTGATTCGATAGGGGTTGGCGTTGCCCTGGTCGTTGACCGGCGCCAGCGCAATGACCTCGTGCCCGCGGCGTACCAGGCCGCGTGCGAGCTGGTAGAGGTGTGTTTCGACGCCGCCGATGCTGGGCCAGAAGCGTGCGTAGACGATACCGACGCGCATTTTACCCGGGCGAATCCCAGGCCTCGAAGCAGCGGGTGAGCGCGGTCTCGATCGACTCTGGTTGCCAGTCGCAGAGCTCGGCGCGCAGCCGCGTCACGTCGGCCTGCCAGCGCTGGGGATCTCCCGGGCGGGAGGCGCCATGGGCCAGCACTTGCTTCTGCTTGCCGAGCAGGCGGCCGACCAGCAACGCCAGCTCCGCCACGCGGATCTCCGTGCCCGAGGCCACATTGAACAGCTGCAGTCCGTCCGTCCGGCGCTCGGTCCAGCGCGCCGCCAGGCCCAGTACACAGCGCGCCGCGTCCTCGATTCCCAGATAGTCGCGGGTCTCCTCGCCGGTTCCTTGCAGGCGGACCATCTCGGCCTCGGACTGAACCTGTTGATGCAGCTCCCAGACCAGCAACCGACGCTGCGCCGGTCCGAGCAGCGAAAAGAAACGGCAGACCAGCAGCGGCAGCCCGAAACACTCGGCGTACTCGCGCGCGAACAACTCGCAGGCCGCCTTGTGAAAACCATAGGGCGAAAGCGGCGCCACCGGTGCCCCCTCGACGACCGGCAGCTCGGCCGGCTCGCCATACACCGCTGCGCTCGAGGGAAAGATCACCAGCGGGCGCCGCGCCTGTTGACGGACCCCGTCGAGCAGATTGGCGAAGCTCCAGACCGCCGCGCGCAGATCATCCAGCGGCGCATCGATCGAGTTCTTGACCGAGGCCGTGCCGGCGGCGTGCAGGATGATGTCCGGCGCCACCGAGGCGATCAGCTCGGCCAGGTCTGCTGCGGAGACATCGATGGCCCGGTACTCACCCGGCCAGGCCTCGGGGGGCTGACTGGAACGGCCGACGCCGACGATCTGGTGACCCGCCCGAGCGGCGAAACGCCCGATGCTTCCACCCAGAAAACCCCTGCAGCCCGTGACCAGCAGTTTCATGCCCGCCGAGAATACCGGACTGCTAACTCAATCGCCAGATTCCTCTGGTTCCTCCTGGTGGCCCCACCAGTGCACGAAGGCCAGATCGATGCCGAGGAAGGGCGCCCCGAGCAACCCGCCGAACAGATAGCTCAACGAGGCCGCGGGATAGATCATTGGCAGGGCCGTCGCGTCCTGCCAGGCGGGCGGGCCGGGGATCAGGTGCAGTAGCAGGAACGGCAGCCCGATCGGAGCGCCCGCTGCGATGCCGATCAGGTTGCCCGCCGCGGTCGGGACGCGCACGATGGGATCGTGGCGGAACTGCGCATTGACGTCCTGCATCCCCAGATGGAAGGGATCCATTCTCATCAGGCCCACCTCGGGATCGAACGCGCAACCGGCGCAGCCGCAGATCAGGACCAGCAGGATCAACTGTCGGATTCTCATGCCCTCGAACTTAGCAACTGGCGGGCCAGTCAGACATTCGCCGCAGGGGCAGTCTGGGGGCCGCGGGCCGCCGGCTCGCCGCTGCGTCGACGCAGAAATCAGGCAGCGGAGCGCCGTCTGCGCTATCATCTGTGTCGATGGGAACCGGATGACAGAAACGGCAGGACGAATTCTGGTCGGCAGCCTGGCGCTGGAGCGGCAGCTAATTTCCGAGCCGCAGCTCGATGAGTGTGAGGCGCTGCAGCATCAGGAAGGCTTCGGGCGCAGCCTGCAGACGATCCTGGTCGAGAAGGGTTACCTGACGGCAGAGCAAGCCCAATCGCTGTCCCTCGAGTGCGAGACCAACCGCTCCTCGGACAGCGAGATGATGTACGAGAAGCGCAAGGACATCCTGTTTGCCAAGCTGGCCGTGCGCTATTGCCATGCGACGGTCAACGAGGTCAACAGCGCCATTCGCGAGCAGGCCCACGACGAGGTGCGTGGGCGTATGGCGCCACTGGGGCAGGTGCTCGTGCGAAACCGCACGCTGGCCGCCCAGCAGTTCGTCGAGATCCAGCAGGAGATCGAGAGCGCGCGGTTGCATTGCGACCAGTGCGAGCAGCGCTTTCCGTTGTGGCGCTTTCAGAGCCCCGCGACCGCCGAGTGTCCCGCCTGTCGACGACAGCTGAGCTTGCCAGCGGGGGAGCTGGCGAACTTGCTTGGCCAGCAGACGACCGCCGCCGACGCGCCGCTGGGCAGTGGCTGGCAGCTGGGGCACGCCTTTGACGCCGACGGGGTCTTGCACATCGAGGACCAGACGTTGCCGGAACAGATCGGCAGCTTCGAGGTGCTGGACGAGATCGCCCGTGGCGGCATGGGCGTGCTCTACAGAGTGCGCGATCCGGAAGACGGGCGAATCTACGCCATCAAGCAGCTCAAGGACAGTCACCGCGCGCACCCGCGGCAGATCGAGCGCTTTCGCAGCGAGGCCCGGTCGATGGCGATGCTGGTTCACCCGCACATCGTTCGGGTTCACGAGCTCGGCATCTCGGGGCGGGACTACTTCTTGCGGATGGACTTTCACAGCGGCACCACGCTGGAGCAGCTGCTCTTGCTCGGACGTGAGTCGCGGGAGCAGCTGGTCCAGATCTTCACCCGGGTGGTGGAGGCGGTCGGCTATGCCCATCAGCGCGGGGTGATCCACCGCGATCTGAAGCCGAGCAACATCCTGATCGATCACGAGCATCATCCGAGGCTGACCGACTTCGGCCTGGCCCGGCAGCTGAACCCCGAAGACGGAGAGTTCTCGAAGCTGACCCAGACCGGCGAGGCGATCGGCACGCCGGTCTATATGCCGCCCGAGCAGGTGCTCGGCAACCGAGATCAGATAGACGCGCGCACCGACGTCTACGCGCTGGGGGTCATGCTCTACCAGATCCTCGCCGGACAGCCGCCGTTTCTGGGCGGCTCCACCGCCGAGGTCTACGCCAACATCCTGCGAGCCGAACTGGTGCCGCCTTCGAGACACCGGCCAGGCGTGCCGCGAGCGCTGGAGTCGATTTGCTTGCGGGCGATGGCCAACGCGCGGGAGGAGCGGTATGCCAGCTGTGACGATTTGCTGGCCGATCTGGCCCGACACGCACGGGGCGGCAAGGTCGCGTTGCCCGCGCACGTTCGCTCCGCCTTGCTGCGACGGGTCGCGGTCATGATCTTGCCGGTTGTCGTCCTGCTGATTGCCGGCCTGCTGTTGACGCTCCGCTCGAACCGTCTTGTGGCGCTGCCGCGACTGCGCGCGAGCGGGCCGGTGCTCAATCCGCGGTTGGCGGAGTCGCTGTCCCTGGTGCGGGAGGGGGAGTTCGGCAAGGCGATCGCGCGCGCCCGTCAGGCCAGGCGCGATGGCGCGATCACTGGCGCGCAACTGCACTGGATCCGCAGCTGGGCGACCGAGCGCCGACGGCGCAGCTGCCAGAGATTGTTCCGCGCGGGCCGCATCGATCAGGCTTACAAGCTGGCCGGTGAGCAGCGGCAGTGGATCTCGGAGCTGTGGCCGGTCTCCGCGCCGTCGAGCTGGCGTTATCTGGGGCCGAACTATCAGCGTCACCACGAGTTTCGCGAGCCGCGGCTCGGGCTGGTGATGATCTGGATTCCGAAAAGCAACTTTCCGATGGGCACCAAGGATCCGGCCGCCGAAGCGCGCTACTGGAACGCGCGCAAGCTGTTTCGCCACGCGCCATTCGTCAACGAGCATCCGCAACACAGCGTCCAGCTCTCCGGCTATTTCATCGCCAGGCACGAGGTGACGCGCGTGCAGTACCGCGCGTTTCTCGACGCCAACTCGCACTGGCGCAAAGGTCAGACCCGGCCAGCCCGGGTCGACGAGACCTATCTGCACGACTGGAAAGGCATGGACTTCCCTCCCGGGACGGGGCCGCATCCGGTCTCGAGCATCTCGTGGCATGCGGCCCGCGCGTTCGCACGCTGGGTGGATTTGAAGCTGCCGACCGAAGCGCAGTGGGAGCGGGCCGCGCGCGGCACGGACGCACGCCGTCTTCCCTGGGGCAACAGCCTCTCGTTGCTGGGCCGGCGGCTCAACTTCGCCGACAATCGGCTGCGGCACTGGGCCGGGTACAAGCAGATGATGCAGGGCCAGCCGCGGGACTTCGCCGATCGCAAGGTGGATGACGGCGCGATCATGATCGCACCGATCGGCACTTATCCGGCCGGCGCCAGTCCCTGCGGCGCGCTGAACATGGCGGGCAACGTGCAGGAGTGGTGCCGGGACTGGTATGACGAGAAGTTCTACCGTCAGACGCCACGGGGCGGCTGGCGCGATCCGTTCTGCAACGTGCAGCCGTCCGGGGGCAGGCGCGTGGTCCGAGGCGGCTCCTTCGTCGATCCGCTGGGCACCTGCCGCAGCGCCTATCGCATGGCCTTCCGGCCCGACAACTGTCAGCCGGTGGTCGGATTCCGGCTGGTGCGCTGACGGAGGCAGGCGCTCGCCGCCAGTCGTCGCGCTTCGGCGCTTGGAACCTGGGCGCAACTAGTCTACAGTTGATCTCCGATGGTTGAGCAGTCCCGAGCCCAGGATCTCTGTGTCTATCTGATCCGCCGGGTGATCGTTCCCGCCGACGATGTCGCGCGCTGCCTGCGCGAGTGGGAGCGGCTACGGCTGACAGGTGATCGCGTGCCGTTCTACGAGGTGCTCGACAGCCAGGGCGCATTCAAGATCTGGCAGCTCAGCGACATGCTGGTCGAGCGCTCCTTGTTGATGGTGCTCTGTCCGCGCTGCGGACGGACCCTGATCAGCGAGGAGGTAGCGCAGGTGACCTGTGGGACGTGCGAGGAAGCGTGCCGGGTCATCGATCCCGCACAGGACTTGCACGGCACCTGGAGCGTGATCTCCAGCGAGTTGCCCCCGATGGCGCCCGTCGAACAGCCGCAGCCGCTGCAGATCGACGACCTGGTCGGGCGCTACCGCCTCGAGCGACTGCTGGGGCAGGGCGCGAGCGGCTCGGTCTACCTGGCGCACGATCCGAACCTGGATCGCAAGGTGGCGCTGAAGGTGTTGCGCAGCGGCGATCGGGAGACACCCCGCTGGATCCGCTTCGAGCAGGAGGCCCGGTTGATCGCACAGCTGGACCATCCGAACGTGGTGCGGGTGATGCTGCTCGAGACCGAGGCCGAGCCGCCGTACCTGGTGATGGAGTATGTGGAGGGGCAGTCGTTCGAGGATTTGCTGAGCCGTCCGTACAAGCGGGATCTGGCGCTGCGCATCTTGACGCAGGTTGCCGGTGGGGTCGGCATGTTGCACGACAAGGGGATCGTGCATCGGGACCTCAAGCCGGCCAATGTCCTGCTCGATACCGCCAACAACCCGAAGGTGACCGACTTCGGCCTGGCCAAGGAGATCGACGGCACCTCGGCGCTGACGATGGCGGGCCAGAGCCTGGGCACGCCGCACTACATGGCACCCGAGCAGATCAGCGGCGAGCTGGACCAGATCGGACCGGCCACCGATGTCTTCGCTCTGGGTGTCACGCTCTACCGGGTATTGACCGGCAGCCTGCCGTATGAAGCGGCCTCGGTGATCGAGCTGCTGGGCAAGGTGCTGATGGAGCCGTTCCCCTCTCCGCGTGAGACGGATCACTGGGTCACGCCCGCGCTCGACCAGGTCTGTTTGAAGGCCACCAGACTGGCTCCGCAGGACCGTTATGCCTCGGCGGAGGAGTTCCGTGAGGCGCTCGAGTATGCGCTGGACCCACCCCTGGCCAGTGCCCGCCGTCAACGTCCGAGCAGCGTCAGGGAGCGACGCGTGAGCGGCAGCAGGCAGAGCCGGGTTCGTCGCCCGGAATCCAAGATCGGCCTGCGCCGGGCTCGAGCTCCGGACGCCCCGTGGGCGCTGATCGTGCCGGCCATTGGCCTGGTGCTGCTGGCAATTTTCCTGGCGTCGAAGGCGCTGCAGTCGCCCACGTCCTCTCCGCCGGAGCGTTCGCGCGCGGTCCGGCCAGCGCCGAAACCCACTCCGTCCCCGGCGCCCGCCCAGCCGTCGGCGGTGCGCATGGCGCTGGACCAGCTGCTCGTGCGCGTGCGCCAGGCATCCGCTCCGTTTCCGCTGCTGGACCTGTCTGCGGAGCTCGCGTCGTTCGCCAAGCGCCACGCTGGCTCAGCCGAAGCCCAGGAGGCGCGAGCGGAGTCGTCGGCGTTGGAGCTCAAGGCCACGCGCCTGGCGCGCGAGAAATGGGGGCCGGCGTTGCGCAAGGCGGAGGGGCAAGCAGATCCGTATCTGGCGCTACAGCAGCTGGGCAAGCTGCCGGCGGCGGTCGCGCGGTTCAAGGGTTTCGAGCAACTGGCAGCCTTGCAAGAGCAGCTGCGGCGAAGGCTGGAGACGCGTTTCCAGCTGGTGCGCACACAGGCGCTGACTGCGCTGACCAAGAAACGCAAACTGAAGGAAGCGGCCCATGCGCTCGAGCGGTTGCTGGACTCCTGCACGGGCGAGCGGCGCGTGCAGGTGCTCTCGCTGATCGAGCGGCTGAAGAAACTTCGGGCGGAGCTCGCCAAACCCGTCGTGGCACAGGACCCCGAGCCGTACTTCCGCAGCGAGATCCTGCCCCTCTGGCACAAGCGGGATTACGCGGGAGCGCGACGCCACCTCGAGCAGATCAAGCCGCAACGGCGCTGGCGAGCGGCAGCCGAGGCGATCGAGCAAGAGCTCGAGCGGACCGCGCAACTGTCCCGGCTGTTCGTGGGGCTGTCCAAGACCCTGGCGGCCCAGAAGGGCAAGACATGGCTCTGGCGCGGGTTGAAGGTCACGATCGAGCAGATCAAGAATGACCAGCTGATGCTGACGCATCCGCAGAGCGGGACGCTGGTGCGACACTGGTTGCCGTTGCGTCGGATGCGCGCTTCGGAGCTGGCCTACTGGTATGCGAAGCAGGTCCGGCCGGACAATGGGGTGGACAACTGGTGCCTGGCCGTCTTCTGGTATGCCGAGAGCGATCACGAGAAGGCCTGGAGCTGCCTGACTGAGGCGATGACACAGGGCAAGTCGGATGGGGTGTTGATGGAGCGGGTCGCATGGGCCGCCTTCGTGCAGCTGGAAAAACGGGTCGAGGCGGTCACGCCAGCCATCGCACACGCGCTGGTCAAACGCTATCGCACGCGATTCGGGCAGACCCGGACAGCCAATGCGCAGCGAAAGGCGCTGGATCAGCTGCAGAGCCGCTTTCCGGCGCCCAGGCAGAAGCCGAAGCCGAAGCCGAAGCCGAAAGCTCGTCTGGCACCCGAGCTCAGTGATGCCAACGTGCGCAAGCTGCGCGGTGGAATGTACAAGGTGGAGTACCGCTTCAATGCCAACCGCAAGCCAAAGGACTTCAACTTCCAGGCGAGCCGCATCGCGATGAGCAGCGGAACTGAGGGCCTGATCCTGCAAGGCAGAGGGGACAAGAGCTTCAGCTGGAAGCCGAAGATCCACGGTCCCTTCTGGTTGCGGATCAAGATCAAGCCGGAGCGCTCCCCCGGCCCGATCAGTCTGTATCTGACGTCGCCGTCCCAGCCCAAGTCCGGATACCGGATTCTGATCCAGCGGCAGGTCAGCGGCCGCTGGGGCGTGGGGCTTTATCGGCAGCCCAATACGCTGATCGGCCGAATCTATGTGCTGACCCGCCTGCCGCACGCTGGCGAGACAGAGATTGTGCTGAAGCGGCAGCAGTCGGTCTTTGAGTTGACCTTTGACAAGCAGAGCTATCGTCTAGGCAAGGACGAGACTTACGACGATCTGCAGCTGCGGGTGACGGTGGGGCAGCCCGGGCAGCTGACGCTCGGTTCGTTCGAGTATCAGGGCGGCTTGGGGCGTTGACAAACCCCGGGCCAGGGATAGACTCTAGCTTCCAACATAGGAAACAACGCCCGGAGGCGATTGGCATGAAAAAGGACATCCACCCCAAATATGTCGACTCGGTTGTGAGTTGCGGCTGCGGGGAAAAATTTGAGACGCGTTCCACGCAGGCACAGATCAAGGTCGAGATTTGCTACAAGTGCCACCCATTCTATACCGGTAAGCAGCGGTTTGTAGATACCGCGGGCCGCGTGGAGAAGTTCCAGAAGAAGTACAACTGGGGCGTCAAGCAAGACAACAGCTAAGCCCTCGTGTCGACTACATCCCTCATCGACAAGCTGGAGGCGATGTGTGCGCGGTTCACGGAGATCGAGTCCCAGATTGCCGATCCAGAGGTGATCTCGCAGCGTGAGCGATACACAGCATTGCTCCAGGAGCACGGGCAGCTCCGCAAGATCGTTGGCAAGTATCGGACCTACCGGCAGCTCAATCAAGAGCTGCAAGACTCGCGCGAGATGGCCGAGTCGGAAGAGGACGCCGAGATGCTCGAGCTGGCGCAGGCCGAGATCGCCGAGCTCGAACCGCGCGCCAAAGGACTCTACGAGGAAATCAAGGAGTCGTTGCTGACCGCGGACGAGGACGATCACCGCAACGTGATCATCGAGATCCGAGCGGGCACCGGTGGTGACGAGGCCTGCATCTTCGTCGCCGACCTGTTCAAGATGTACACCAAGTTCACCGAGCAGCTCAAGTACAAGATCGAGGTCCTGACCCAGCAGAGCACCGAGCTCGGCGGGTTTCGCGAACTCACCTTTCGGGTCAAGGGCGAGGGCGCGTTCGCCACCTTCAAGTACGAGGGCGGTGGGCATCGGGTGCAGCGCGTACCGCAGACCGAGACCGCCGGCCGGATTCATACCTCGCTCTGCACCGTCGCGGTGCTGCCCGAGGCGGAAGAGGTCGACATCCAGATCAAGACCGAAGATCTGCAGATCGACCGTTATTGCTCATCGGGCCCGGGTGGGCAGTCGGTCAATACGACCCACAGCGCGGTGCGCATCACCCACTTGCCGACTGGTATCGTGCAGACCTGTCAGGACGAGAAGAGCCAGCACAAGAACAAGGACAAGGCGATGCGGCTGTTGCGCGCGCGGCTGTACGAGGCCAAGCGCGCGGAGAAGGAGGCGGAGCGCTCGGCCACCCGGCAGAGCCAGATCGGCTCCGGCGACCGCAGCCAGAAGATCCGCACCTACAACTATCCGCAGAACCGGGTGACCGATCACCGGATCCGGCTCTCGATCAACAATCTGGACAACATCCTGCTCGGTGAGCTGAGCCCGTTCGTCAAGGCGTTGCGCCGCAACGAGATGGAAGAGCGGATTCACCAACTGGACGTGCCCGACGAGGATGATGAGAACTCGTCGGAGCGAGACTGACGGGTGGACGGACTGACGACGTTTCTGATTGGCTTGACCGGCCTGGTCTCGGGTTACGCAATTCGCGAATTCCATGCGCGATTGACCGTCGGCTCGGCCAAGGAGCGCTCGAGCGAACTGATCGAGGAAGCGCGCCGTCACACCGACAAGGCCACCGCTGATTCCCGCCGCGAGCTCGAGGAGGAGCAGCTGTCAAAACGGGCCGCCTTCGAGCAGGAGCAGGGCGAGCGCGAGGACAAGGTGGCCGATCAGCAGGAGAAGGTCGACAAGCGAGAGAAGGACTTCGAGCGGCGAGTCGTCGTGCTCGAGCGCAAGGAGACCTTCATCGAGCAGACCGAGGAGCGCATCGAGAAGGCCGAGACGCAGCTCGATCAGCGGCGCACCCGCCTCGAGGATCTGCTGGCCAAGGAGACACGCGAACTGGAACGCATCAGCCGGCTGTCCGCCAAGGAGGCCGAGAAGCGCCTGCTGGACAAGCTGACCGAGGAGGTCGAGGCCGAGTCGGCCGCGGTCGTCGAGCAGGCGATCAAGCGTTCAAAGGGCGAGATCGAGCAGAAGGCCCAGGAGGCGATCATCCTGGCGATCCAGCGACTGGCCGTCGAGCACACCGCCGATCATGTCGTCAGCACCGTCGACATTCCCAACGACGACATGAAGGGGCGCATCATCGGTCGGGAGGGGCGTAACATCCGCGCCTTCGAGCAGGCGACCGGCATCGACGTGATCATCGACGACACCCCCGGGCTGATCGTCGTCTCGGGCTTCGACAGCCTGCGTCGCGAGGTCGCCCGCCGCTCGATGGAGAAGCTGACGATCGACGGCAGGATTCACCCGGCGCGGATCGAGGAGGTCGTGCAGTCGACCCGCAACGAGGTGGAGGAGATCATCCAGGAGACCGGCCGCCAGGTCTGTTACGAGTCCAATATCCACGGCCTGCATCAGCGTGAGATCACCATGCTCGGTCGGCTGAAGTACCGCACCAGCCTCGGCACGAACGTGCTCGACCACTCGGTGGAAGTCGCCCGACTGGCCGGCATGATCGCCAGCGAGCTGAAGCTCGATGCACAGCTGGCCAAGCGCGCCGGCTTGTTGCACGACATCGGCAAGGCCCTCGATCACCAGGCCGAGGGCTCGCACGCGATTGCCGGCGGAGACCTGGCCCGGCGCTGCGACGAGTCGGAGGAGGTGGCCAACGCGATCGCCGCGCATCACGACGAGGTGCCGCCGACTTCGCCCTACGCCATCCTGGTCCAGCTGGCCAACAAGATCAGCAAGTCCAGGCCGGTCCGGCAGGGGAACTTCGAGGAGTTCGTCCAGCGCATGGAAAAGCTGGAGGCGCTGGCCTCGGACTTCGACGGCATCATCTCGGCCTACGCGATCCGCGCCGGTCGTGAGGTTCGGGTGATCCTCGATCCGGACCAGGTCAGCGACGAGCAGGCCACTCTGCTCTGCCGTAAGGTCGCCCTGCGCATCAAGGAGGAGATGAGCTATCCCAACGAACTTCGAGTCACCCTGTTGCGCGAGTCGCGTGTCGTTGAGTACTCTCTCTAGATCATGAGCTTGCGCGTGCTAGCCGTCGGAGACCTGGTCGGCAAACCCGGCCAGGAAGTGCTCAGAGAGTTGCTGCCGAAGCTGAAGGAGCAACATCGCCTGGACTTCATCGTGGTCAACGCCGAAAACGCCGCCTCCAATGGCTCCGGCGTCACCGCGCGCGAAGCACAGAAGATCCTCGCGCAAGGCGTGGACGTGATCACGCTGGGTGACCACTGGTTCAAGAAGTCCGATCTGATGCCGCTGTTCGCCAGTCGTCCGGAAATCCTGCGGCCGCTGAACTACTGCAGCGGGGCGGCCGGCCAGGGCTACGGATCGTTCGCCTGTGGACCACACCAGATCGGCGTGATCAACCTGCAAGGCCGCGTCTTCATGGAGCCCACCGACTGCCCCTTCGCCGCGGCGGAGCGCGCCCTCGAGGCGCTCGCGCAGTGCCAGGTGATCCTGGTCGACTTCCATGCCGAGGCGACCAGCGAGTCGATCGCCATGGGCTGGTATCTGGATGGCCGCGTCACCGCAGTCTGGGGCACGCACACCCACGTCCAGACCGCCGACGAGCGTGTCCTGCCCAAGGGCACCGCCTTCATCACCGACCTCGGCATGACCGGTCCACACAACGGCATCATCGGCCGCCAGGTCGAGCCCGTGCTGAAAAAGATGACCACCAGCATGCCGGCCGCGTTTCATGTCGCGACCGATGACCTGAAGCTGATGGGCATCCTGCTAGAAGTGGATCCGCAGACAGGCAAAGCCCTGTCGATCGAACGGCTGCAGGTCCCCTACACGCGCTAGCCCCGAGGCGAAAGAACGAGGCGTTCGACTCGCATTTCTGGGCCCCTGGCGCAACAATCAAAGGGAGGGCGAGGCTCCCGCCGAGCCGAGGCGGCGATCCAGGCTTCCTGCCGCCTCTCGCGCCAAGCGGGTAAGCCGCGCTAAAAGCTAGCGCTTGTCGTGGAAGGACATCACCGAGTGGGGGACGCGGTGGGCGCATTCCACATGTGCTTCGATCGCGCAGGGGTCCGCCATGTAGGCGCCGCATTGCATGCAGACCTGGGTGTAGCACGGCGTGTCCTGCAGCAGGTGCAGCGCCATGTCCTCGAGCATCTTGCCGAAGAGTTCGATCTGCTCCGGAGGCATCTTGGACAGCACGCTGCGCACCGAATCCATCTTGTGCTGCTCGTAGCGGTCGATCAGATCCTGGCCACCGCTGGCGATCTCCAGGCAGGAAGCGCGACGGTCGCGCGGGTCTTCGCGGCGGGTCAGATATCCCATCTTGTGCAGCCGCTCGATGATCTTGCTGGCCGCCGGGTAGCTGATGTCCAGGAACTCCGCCACGTCGCCGACATGGCGCGCTTTACGCGACTCAAGCAGGCGCAGCACGTTGTACTGCGGAAAGCTCAACTTGTTGTTCGTGGCTTCCGCTAGGTACTTCTCTTCCAGGATCTTCTTGATACTGGTCGCGAAGACGTGAGCGCCCCGGAGAAATGTCTCGATCTTGGCGTCCGGGATCATACAGCTAGATAGTAGTGCTTCTAGGGCCCGGGCGGAAGGATCAATTCCAGCTCTTGCGCCGCGCGGGGCAATGTGGACTTCTGCACACGCAGGTAAGTCCGGGTCACCATCCGGGTCAAGCGCGCATGGAACGTGTCGATGAAGAGGCCCATCAGGCTCCCCGCAAAGCGACCCCATGGCCGAGCCCTGCGAACGGCATTCTTGCGCAGCAGCAGCCTGACTTCATGGGTGAAGTAGGGCAGCGTGCACTCCGCACCCCCGGGACGGGCCTTTCCGAGCCGGATCGACTCGAGGAATGCCTCCTTGGTGGCTCCGGGCGCCTCGGTCCAGGTGTAGCCAACCTGGTCTGAGTGGGTGTCCGAACCGCCGATGACGAAGCAGGACAGCCGCCGTGCGATCGCCGTGGCAATCTTGTTCTGATAGGGCAGGACCGAGCCGTTGCGCCCCTCGATGATCGGAAAGTGGTCTCGCACCAGCCGGACCATCTCGAGCAGGCGGCCGGGGGTCCAGCGACGGCCTTCGGCATCCCAGATCGGGTGGTTGAGAATGTAGAGAATGCGCTCTCTGCGGAGGTAGCTCACCAGGCGGATCAGGTCGCGGCGGCGATGTTGAATCTCTTCGTGCTGGCGCTGGTTGATGCCGAGCACATTGAGGTGCAGCTCGTGTCCGGAGTCCGGGCAGTAGGAAGTGACCTCTTCGCCGACGATCAGGCGCGGCGCGAGTTCGGGGTTTTCATCGAGCAGTTGATGGCAGCCGTCGAGCGTGTCGTGGTCGGTGATCGCGATGTAGTCCATACCGGCTGTCTTTGCTCGTTGCGCGATCGTTTGGGGGTTGGCAGCGGCCTGGAAGGGCGTCGTCAGGCGGCCGTAGCGCAGTATCTCGTTGGAGTGACTGGAGTGTACGTGTAGGTCTGCGCGTTTGACGGGCGGCGGGTCAGATTGTCGTGTCATTCGTCTCCTTTGTTTCTTGGCTTGTGCTGTTGCCTGCTATTTTGAGTTTACGTCAACTTTGGCAGTACGGCAAAAAGGGCGATCTTCTTTGATCTGGTGCGCGCTAACGCTATTATTGTTGTTAACACCCTTCGGAAGCAGTCACATCACGTTGGAGCGCCATACGGATGGAATGTCCAGTCTGTCGAGAGCCGTGCCAGGTCGATGGCAAAGGCAAGTTTGTTGGTTGTCCCAAGAAGTGCGACGTTGCACTGGACGACACGGGTACGCCGACGGAGAAAATATGTCTGACCTGCCCGGAATTCGAGGACTGCGTGATGGCCTGCGCGGACTACGAACGCTGGATCAGTGATCAGCGAGCGCGGGCGGGCGCGGGCGCTGTGTCGGTGGGAATGACGGCCGGGCCGGACGCCCCCGAGCCCTCTCACTTCCAGCGCAAGGTCATGCCGACAAAGACGACGACCTCGTTCGATGCGCCTGCCTCCGAGGGCAGCTCCGCGGCAGCCAAGCCGAAGAAGAAAAATGTTCGCCGGCCGTTGATCAAGATCGACGGTGCGAACATTCGCTCGCTGGATACCATCACCGAGCGCTTGAAGACGCGGCTCGAGCAGTTGACCGGGGATCGCAACATCCCGCTCGAGAACCTGGAGATTCTGATCGTCGAGAAGATCTCCTGACGGAAGGTCCGGACGAAGGACGCGGTCCCGAACTCCCCTCGGATGAGGATCCCGCCGAGCTGACTCCGTCCCCCGAGTTGCGCGCGCGATTCGTCCTGGTGGGCGCGTTCATCTACCTGCTGATGTTCCTCAGCGCGGTGTTCTGGAATCAGCGGGGTCTCGACGAACCGCGTTCGTTCATCAAGCTCTTCGACGAACTCACCAGACCGGTCGCACTGCAGACGCTGAGCAGCCTGGGTCTCGGCGCGTGCGCTGGATTGGCCGTCGTGCTGCTGTTCAAGCTGTTCAGCTTCGTGCCGGCGCTGCAGGTACTCGAGGATGAGATCGCCAAGGTCCTGGGCGCCGTCGACTGGCAAACCGCCTTCTACCTGGCGCTCTTCTCGTCCGTCGGGGAGGAGGCCCTGTTCCGCGGCGCGATGCAGAACGCCTGGGGCCTGCACTGGACCTGTCTGGCGTTCGGCACGATGCACATCCTCAACAAACGTGTCTGGTACTGGATGGTGCTGGCCTGGGGCATGGGCTACGTGCTGGGCTATCTCTACATCTGGACCGGGGATCTGGTCGCGCCGATCACCTGCCATTTCGTGATCAACTTCATCAACCTGCAACTGATCGGCAATCGCGCCAAGCAGCTGGGGTATCAGTAGCTACCAGAAGACGCGGCAGCCGCTCGCCGCCGTGCGGATCCGCTTCACGTCGCCGTAGGTCAGGCCCGGATGGGTGCGCGGTCGAGCCGCTGTCGCAGACTGCCGCCGGCGCAGTGCTCCAGCACCAGGAACGGAGGCTCGTGCGCCTGATTGGCCCCCAGCAGGCGGACCATGCCCGGATGCTCGACCCGCGCATGGATCCGCTGCTCGCATTGCAGCAGCGATCCGGCGTCGCCGGGCAAGGCGACCTTGAGCGCCACGATCCGCGCCGGGTCGTCGATCGGGTGCGCCTTGAAAACCACCGCGAAGGCCCCCTGGCCGAGGCGTTCGATCGGCCTGAACCGACCGATCAGCGCAGGCAGCGGCTGTTCCATCAGCTCGAGGGTAGGTGATTGCAGATCATCGTCCAAGCGATGTCTGGTAGGGGCGAGCGACGGTTCTTGTGTTCTTTAAGCAGGTACTTCGTCGATCATGACGAACAATTTCGAGATGCCCGTCAGGTCGAACAGCCTGCGGATGTGCTCCTGGACGCCGCAGAGCACCAGCTTCCCGTCATAGGCGACGATCGCGTTGTGGCGCTCGATGAGGGTTCCGAGTCCCGCACTATCCACGTAGCTTACTTGAGACATGTCGATCACGATCACCGGCAGCTCCTTCTGGCACAGGAGCACAATACTCTGCCGGACCTGCGGGCTCGTTTCGGCGGTGAATTCACCGCTCAGACGTACGATACCACTCTGACTTTGCAACTCGACCTGGATCTCCACCGACACGCCGGCAGTATATCAGAATTTCGCTTTTTGCGCTTCGCCGACGCGGCCGATTGCATACTTGATCGCCGGCGGGCCGAGAAAGAACAGCACCAGCGTGCTGCTCGCGATCACGGTCAGACAGAGCTGGCCCATCTCGGCCGCCGGACCGCCCATTTCGCTCAGCCGCCTGGATGCGGAGAGTGCGAGCGCCATCGCCACCCCGCCCTGGCTGAGCAGGCCGAGGCCCAGGTAGCGTCGCACTTCAGGGTCGGCGCCTGCCAGGCGAGCGCCACCGAGCGCGCCCAGCCACTTGCCGAGGCAACGGGCGATGCAGTAGAGCACGCCGACCAGGCCGATGGTCTTGAGGTGGACGGGCTGGATGTTGGCCCCTACGAGCGCAAAGAACAGCACGTAGAACGGTGGCATGAAGGCGCCGAGGCTCTCGTAGACACGGTTGGCCACGATCCGGTTGCGGTTGGTCAGCGTCATGCCCGCGCTCAGCGTGACCAGCAGTACCGAGAGGTTGAATTGTCGGGACAGGCCCGCCGCAATGGCGAGCGCGGAGAGCGTCACGATCAAGACCTCGCCCCGGTTGCGCAGCTGTTTGACGCCCTGCGACAGCAGCCAGCCGATGACCAGGCCGACCAGTGGGGAGATCAGGATTTCCTTGGCCACGCCGATCACCGCGGTCGCCGTGCTGATCTTCGAGGCGTCGCCCAGGATGCTCGCGGCCAGCGGCAGCGCCACGGCGAATGCGAGCAGGCCGATCACATCGTCGATGCCGATGACCGCCAGCATGGTGGTCGTGACGGGGCCGCTGGCCTTCAGCTCACGCAGCATGGCCGCCGTCGTCGTGGGGGCGGTGGCGACGGCCAGCGAGGCCAGCAGTATCGCCAGCGGCAGGGCCAGCTCCCGCGGCGCGACCAGCAGTACGGCCCCGGCGACCAGCACGAAGGTGGCCAGTGACTCGCAGACGGCGATCAGCAAGATCGAGCGCCCCAGTTTCTTCAGCACCTCGATCTTCATCTCGCTGCCGATGCCGAATCCGATCATGCTCAGCGTGAAGGGCACGACCAGTTCGCCCCATTGCCTGAGCGTCTGGGCGTCCCACAGTCCGGCCAGCGCAGGGCCGAGGCACAGGCCGATCAGCATGCTGCCGAGGATCTGCGGCGCCTTGAGCCGGGCCACCAGCTTGGAGCCGAAGAAACCCAGCCCGAGGACGATGCCGACGATCAGCAGCGGCTCTGGGGTCATGCGAGGGCAAGCTCCGGAATCAAGCTGAGGTCGAACTGCGGCTTTGCGCAGTGGCGCACAGCGTGCAGCTCCTCCAGCATCAGATCGATCCGCTCCAGCAGCTGCGAGACATCCAGTCCCAGATAGGCCGGTTCGGCAGGCAGCAAATTGGCCGTGGCGAAATGCAGCAATTTGTAGGTTCCGCTCCAGTTGCCGCGCTCGATGTGAAAACAAGCGGCGGCGACCTGGATCAGGCCCTGGTAGAAGCGGGACTCGACGCCGTCAGCTTCGAGCCAGATCTCCTCCCAGGCTTCATGGGCGTGCCAGAAGCGGCCATCGTTGTAGAGGCGTAGTCCTTCGGTGTAGCCTCGCTGGTAATCCGTCACGCGGGCATTGTATCGGCCTTCTGGCGATGGTCAAAAGCTTGGCGTTTTGCTAGCATCCGCGATATGGACCGTCGACGCCTCCGCGAATTCAAGGTTCGGGCTCGCGAACACACTCTCGGCGTGGCCAACGACGAGGAGCTGACGTTTGCCGAGGGGCTGTTCGAGCGCTGCGAGAAACAGGGCGAAACGGTCTATCCCTTGCTGATCCGGCGCTTCGAGCGTTATGAGCGGCTGCTTGCGCTGACCCGGGATCTGAATCAGGAGCAGCGGCTCGAGCGGCTGCTGGGCAAGATCGTCGACGCCGCGATCGAGCTCTGTGGGGCCGAACGAGGCGTTTTGATTCTCGCAGACAGCGACACGTTTCAGCAGCAGGTGGCCCGTCGCTTCGGTGGCGAGGACTTGCAGCGGCTGGATCTGCAGTTCTCGCGGACCATCGCGGCCAAGGTGATCCAGGAGGATCGCCTGATTCAGCTCGAGGACGCGCTGGCCGATCGGGAGCTGGCGCAGAACCCCTCGATCCAGCAGATGAAGCTGCGTTCGATCATGGCCGTGCCGCTGCGTGGCAGGCAGGCGGTGCTCGGCGCGCTGTATGTCGACAACCGTTTCGCCCAGGGCGTGTTCGGGCAGGACAGCACCGCGGTGCTGCAGACGCTGGCCGACCAGGCCTCCATCGCGATCGAGAACGCGCGCCTGCACGAGGCCGATGCTTCGCACAACGACAGCCTCGAAGTGAAGCTGACGCAGATGTCCGGTATCGTGGTCAACCAGCGCCAGCAACTGGCGGGGCGCAAGGCCGACTTTCACCAGATCATCGGCCGCAGCGCGCCGATGCAGGTCATCTTCCGCGAGATCGAGAAGATCAGCCAGGCCCCGATCTCGATCTTGATCCAGGGGGAGAGCGGCAGCGGCAAGGAACTCGTTGCGCGCGCGGTGCATCAGGCCAGTCCCCGGCGAGAGGGTCCGTTCATCTCGGAAAATTGCGCCGCGATTCCCGAGTCGCTTGCCGAGAGCGAATTGTTCGGTCACCTCGCCGGCGCCTTCACCGGCGCCGAGCGGGACAAGAAGGGGCTGTTCGAGCTGGCGCAAGGCGGCACGCTGTTCCTCGACGAAGTGGCCGACATGAGCGACCAGCTGCAGAAGAAGCTGCTGCGAGTCTTGCAAGAGGGGGAGGTCCGGCCGATTGGCGCCAAGGAGCCGATCCAGCTCGACGTGCGCATCATCTCGGCCGCCAACCAGCGGCTGGAGTCGTTGGTCGAAGACGGCCAGTTTCGCCAGGATCTGTTCTTTCGGCTCAAGGGCCACATGATCTGCCTGCCGCCGCTGCGGCAGCGCTGCGAGGACATCCCCTTGCTGGTCGAGCACTTTCTCGACGGGCGCAGCGTGACGCGCGAGGCGATGGATCTGTTGCTGGCCTACGCCTGGCCCGGCAATGTTCGCGAGCTGAGCAATGAATGCCAGGCGATGTGCGCGCTGTCGGATGGCACGATCGGGGTGGAGCAGCTATCGGCCGTCGTGCGCGGGCAGGCGTCGGGCCGGCCCCACGAGCTGAAGGACATTCGGCCGCTCGAGGCGCTGGTCGAAGCGGTCGAGCGAGAGGCCTTGGTGCGCGCCGTCGCGCTGTCGCGCAACAAGACCGAGGCGGCGCAGCGGCTGGAAATCAGCCGCTACACATTGAATCGGAAGCTGGAGAAATATGGCCTCGATTCATGAGCAATTGTTCGAGGCCGTACTGGCCGGAGCGGACGCCACCCAGCTGGCTCGCCTGTTGTTCGAGCAGCTCCCGGGCAGCTTGCAGGCTGACTTTCTGGCCGGGCAACTGGAGTCCTTGCGGCCGGACGTCAGCGCCGAAGCGCTCGAAGCGACGCTCCGCGAGCAGCTCGATAGCTTCGTCAGTCAGGCGCGCGAGGGCGCGTTCGTAGACGGAACCACGCTCTGGGACGAGCGCTTTGCCGCCTTGCTGGCCGGACACCACCTGCTCTCGCAACTGGGTCAGCATCTGGCCGCGGTGACCGGCTTTTCGCGGTTGTTCGACCTGTTGCGCGACAGCGAGTTCGACAAGAAGCTGTTCCCGGAAGACAATCCCTCGCAGCGGCTGGGTGCTCGGCTGCCGCGCTACCTGCGCGACTATCTGACCAGCCTGCTCGCGGAAGGCGGCTCGCTGATCGCGGCGGTGGACCGCGCCGTGGGGTTGGTCGATTATGGCGGCGTCGAGTTGATCGGCGACATGCTGCCTCGGGATCCGCAGCTGATTGCGGCGCTCGAGCGGCGCAGTGAGGAGGCCGAGATCAGCCACTACCGGCAGAGCCTGTATGTCGGTCTGGCTCAGTTGCTGCTGGCCAGTGGCGACGATCGACAGGCCTACAAGGCATTGCTGGAGCGGCAAGTCGGGCGTTTTCCCCGGCTGCTCGACCCGCTGATCCAGCTGGCGCGGGCCAATCAGGACTGGCCGCTCTTGCTGGATCTCGCCCAGCGCGGGCTGACGCTGCGCGAGGACCGTCATCGTTACAACCAGCTGGCTTCGGAAGCGCTCGAGGCGCTGGGGCGCTCCCTGCCGTGAGCGCCACGCCGAATTTCTACGAGATCCTCGGCGTTTCGTCGATGGCCGATCAGGATCAGATCGGCCGCGCGTTCCGACGGCGAGCGCTCGAGACCCATCCGGACAAGTCGCCCCATCCCGAGGCGGCGGGGCGCTTCAACGCGGCGGTGCGGGCCTACGAGACACTCTCGGACATCACCCGGCGCGCGGCCTACGACGCGCGCACGCTCGACCATCTCTCCGCGACATCGGCCTATGGGATCTCGGTCGAGGACATGCTGCGCTCGGAGTACGAGTCGATCATGGACACGATGGCCGACGATGTGCTGGAGGAGTATATCGTCGGCAATCAACCGCCGGCCGATACCTGCCTGTTGACCTTTTTTCGGGATCTCGAGAACACGGAAGTTTTCGTGCTCTATCGCGATGGCAAGGCCGCGTTCCAGCAGCAGCGCTTCGATCGGGCGGTCGCCATCCTGGAGCGGGCCATTGCGCGCAACCCACGCAACATTCTCTACCGCTACTACTACGGTCAGGCGCTGGCGGGCCAGCGCAGTTTCTGGCGCACCTTCCAGGCGATCAAGCAGCTGAAGCTCGCAATCCGGATCGGCGAGCAACGTTATCCACCGCGAAACTGTCCGGGCGTGCGGCGCGCGCTGCATGACCTGTACTACGGTCGGGGCCGCAGGCTGCGCGCCTGGTGGATGCGGCGCACGCAGCCCGAGTTGTTCAGCGACGGACTGACGCTCGCCGAGCAGGAGCGGCTGCGGGTCAAGCGTGTGCTGTATCAAGACAACCTGAAACGGCAAAAGCGGGCGAAGTCCAGGCGGGTCTTGCAGGCCCCTCAGGGTCGGCAGTAGAATCAGCGCATGGAGTTGACCTGTCCCTGCAATTGCACGTTCTCTGTCTCGAAGAAGCAGGAGATCTGCTTTTGTCCTTCTTGCGGGACTGAGCTCACCCCCTCGAGCGCGGTCACCGTCGCGCTCAACAACGATGGGGTGACGCCAGTTCGGGACGCGGGACCCCAGCTCGAAAGACTCGGCGAGTTCCGGGTGTTGCGCAAGATCGGGCACGGTGGCATGGGTGACGTCTACGAGGCGATCCAGGACAATCTCAATCGTCGCGTGGCCGTCAAGGTGCTGCCGGCGGGCGATACCTCTCCCGAACAGGTGCTGCGTTTTCAGCACGAGGCGGAGGCGATCGCCAAGCTGAAGCACGAGAACATCGTCGAGATTTACACCTACGGCGAGGAGGGCGGCTTCTACTACTTCGCCATGGCGTTGATCCAGGGGAACAACCTCGAGACCCTGTTGCAGAGCGAGGTGCTGAACCTGGATCGGGTGCTGGACATCGCCTTGCAGATCTGTAGCGCCCTGGCCAAGGCGCACGAGGTCGGCGTGATTCACCGCGACATCAAGCCGGGGAACATTCTGGTCGAACCAGGCGGCAAGGTCTGGGTCACCGATTTCGGGCTGGCCAAGTGGGCGCGCCAAAAGGGTCTGACCAATCACGGTGAGGTGCTCGGCACGCCGGAGTACATGAGTCCCGAACAGTGCGAGGGCCGCGCGCTCGGGCCGGGCACAGACATCTACTCCTTCGGGGTGCTGCTCTACCGGATGCTCGGCGGTCAGGTGCCGTTCGACGCCGACGAGCCGCTGGCGATTCTGCTCAAGCACCTGCGCGAGGAGCCGACCGACCTGCGCGAGTTGAATGCAGACGTACCGCTCGAGCTGGGCGGGATCGTGATGCGCTGCCTGGCCAAGGCCGAGTTCGATCGCTACCAGAGCATGGCTGCGCTGAGTCTCGCGCTCGAGCAGTTTCGCAAGGACCTCAACGACCTGCGCACGTTTCTCAGTCGCGACGGGGTCGACACCGAGAAGCTGGTCGTCGACGCGATGGATGGGGCGAGTCGCGGGCTGCATTACGTACAGGTGACCGTGTTGGTGGCGGACATGGAGAACTTTCTGCGCCTGGTGGTCGGTCAGTTGCCGGAGGTCGTGACGCACACCCTGGAGCTGTTCTTTGCCGAGGTGCGCAAGACGATCGAAGGGCGCAAGGGCACGGTGGTCGAGCTGTTCGGCGATACGATCCTGGCCTCCTTCGGCGACCCGATCCCGCTCGAGGATCACGGTGCGGTCGCGCTGGAGACCGCGCTCGAGCTGCAGGCGGTGCTGGCCCGACTGAGCCAGAACCTGGAGACCAAGGTCTCGGTGCGGATCGGCGTCGAGACCGGTGTGGTGCTCGGAGGCTTCCTCAGCGATGGCAAGCAGCGGATCTACAATGTCTTTGGCGAGGCGGCTGCCAGTGCGTACGCGCTGGAGATGAACGCGGGGCGCAGTCAGATTTTGGTCGGCGACACGCTGGTTCGCTTGATGGGGGAGCGCTTCGAATTCGCGCCAACCGGCCCGTTTAGCGCGGGCACGCACGAACGTCCGGTGGAGCTACGGGCGCACCGTTTGCTGGCGCGCGCGCAGACCAGCGCCACCGGGGGCAGGCCCCAAGAGGCCCGGTGACGGAGACTCGGCCGGGTCCTGCCACGAGCGCGCGCGAGTTCCAGGTCGCGGCCAGCTTGTTCGTGCTCTCCGGCGCGTGCGGCCTGGCCTATCAGGTCGTCTGGGTCAAGCTGCTGGCGCTGCAGTTCGGCAGCTCGGCCTGGTCCATTTCCACGGTGCTCGCGGCCTTCATGGCCGGGCTCGGATTGGGGAGCTGGTGGGCCGGACGCAGGGCGGATAAGATCGGCCGGCCGTTTCTGGTCTACGGGCTGCTCGAGCTCGGTATCGCCCTCTTCGGCTTGATCTCGATCCCGGTGCTCGATCGGTTGGATCTGCTGGTGGCGCCGCTGTACCTGATGCTGCAGGGGCACTTCGCGGTGTTTGTACTGATCCGTTTCCTGCTCTCGTTCGTGCTGCTGATCGGTCCCACCGTGCTGATGGGGGCCTCGCTGCCGGTGCTGGTGGTGGGCCTGGCGCGCCGGGGCAACTTTCAACAGACGGTCGGGCTGCTCTACGGCTTCAATACGCTCGGCGCAGCCCTCGGCGTGATCGTGACCGGCTTTGTCTTGTTGCCGCTCATCGGTCTGGCCGGCACCATCGGCGTCTCGGTGGGTGTCGGGTTTCTGGTGGTGGCGATTGCGTTGGCCTGGGATTACCAGGCGGGGCGCGCGGACAGCGAGCCCGCCACCGAAACCGAACCGGCCAGCAGCCCCCCGCTGGAAGTACTGCCGGCCGCCCCGACCGGAAAAGTTGGCGGGCTGCACATCGCCTTGATGATCGCCGGGGCGCTGGGAATCTACTACGAGATCATCTGGACCCGGTTACTGGCGAGTATCGTGGGCTCCTCGACCTATGCCTTCAGCATCATTCTGACCACCTTCCTGCTTGGAATTGCCATCGGTGGTTTGCTGGCGGGTGGGCCGCTGGCGCCCAGTCGCGGGCGGCGGGTCTGGCTCGGGTTGTTGATGGCCTTCAGCTCGCTGACGGTCGTCGCGGGTCTGTTCCTGATCAACTCCCTGCCGGAGATGTTCCTCGGCATCGCGCGCAACAGCCAGGGGCGGCTGTGGTATTTGTTCCTCTCTCAAGGCGTGGTGTCCGGTTCGTTGGTCATCCTGCCGACGATCGCGATGGGCGTCACGTTGCCGCTCGCGATCGCCACCTACCGGGCCGAGACCGGCGCCTCCGGCGAGGCGGTTGGCGGTCTGTACGCCGCGAATACCATCGGCGGGATCGTCGGCTCGGTGCTCGCGGGATTCATCTGCTTGCCCTGGTTGGGTGTGCAACAGTCGATCGTCGCGGGCGGCGTGCTGGGCCTGCTGGTAGCGGTCGGGCTGGTCTTGTCGGAGCGCAGCGTGGCCCTGGGTAGACGACTGCTGCTCGGCGCGGGGCTGGTCGGCATGCTGGGTCTGCTGGTCGGGGTCACGCCGAAGCTCGACCAGCACCACCTGCAGTTTGGCATCTTTCGCAAAATCCTGAAGACGAAAAAGGTGATCGAGGAGGGCCCCGATCTGCTGTTCATTCGGGACGGCACCAGCTCGACCGTCAGCATTTTTCGCGATGACGCCACCACCTTTCTCAAGGTCAACGGTAAGACCGACGCCTCTTCCCGCGACGACCTGCCCACGCAATACCTGCTCGGCCACCTGCCGCTGCTGCTCTGTCAGTCGCCGAAGAAGGTCTGCGTGATTGGTTACGGCTCGGGGGCGACGGTGCGCGCGGTGGCCGCGTACCCGGTGACCCAGATCGATGTCGTCGAGCTGGAGCAGGTGGTGATCGACACGTC
>CAZMLI010000004.1:35064-36946 GCA_964566865.1 uncultured Planctomycetota bacterium | reverse complement strand
GGCTTGATCACGCCCAGCGGCCGGTCCCCTTCTTCCAGCTCGGGCGCCTCGTCCAGCGGCACCAACAGGATACGATGCTTGCGCTGTAGCTGTTCCGACATTTCCTCGAGGGTCAGTGTCTCGTCGAAGACATATTGCTGGACGCGCTCGGTCTGCTCGGCATCCGGCGACTCGGCCAGACGAATCGTATGCGCGCAGCCGACGCCGAACTCCTTGCGATAGATCTCGGAACTCAGCCGGTTGACCACGTCATTCGGCGTGACGGCCAGCATGTGGCCGATACCGGCGGTGTTCAGCTGCTCCATCTCGACGTCGTCCAGCGCATCCGCGACAGCGGCGTTCAGCCCGCCCTTGCGCGCCCAGCGCACCATGTGGGCATTGCGGTCGACGATCAGCACCGCCACACCACCGGCCTGCAGCGCCCGGCCCAGCGCACGGCCAACGCGATTGGCGCCGATGATCAAGAAGCCGTGACGGTCCTGCTCCAGCACGCCGAGCAGTCGACCGACGAAGCGGGCGGTCGGCGCCTGCACCATCACGGTACCGACGATCACCGCAAAGGTCAGATCCCGGACCAGCTCGCCCTCGGCCCGCATCCCGCGGTCGGCCAGCATGATCGCGAACAGCGACGAGACGGAGGCGGCGACGATTCCACGCGGCGCGATCCAGGAGATGAACAGACGTTCCCGTAGTGTCAACTCGCTGCGCATCGTCGAGAGCAGGACCGAGACCGGCCGCACCACCAGCACCAGCGCCGCAACCAGCGCGACCCCGCGCCAGCCGAGGTTTCTCAGCCCCGTCAGGCTGACCGCGGCCGTCAGCAGGATGAAGACCAGCGAGACCATCAGCAGTGTGATCTGCCCCTTGAACTTCTCGATCTCCTCCAGACCCGGTGGGTGCAAGAGGGCCAGGATCAACCCGCCGAGAGTGACGCTCAATACGCCGGACTCCTCGAGTATCGACTCGGAGATGGTGTAGGTCGCGATCGCCACCGCCAGCACGGTCAGGTTCTTGATATCCGGCGCCAGCGTGCGCTCACGTCGCAGCAGCAACCAGAGAAAAGCGGCCGACGCAACCCCGATCACGACGCCCAGCAACAACCGCTCCCCCAGGTGCAGCGCCGCAGTCCAGCCCCCGCTCTGGCCGGTGCCGACCAGGTACTCCAGCACCAGCACCGCATACAACGCCCCCACCGGGTCGATCACGATCGCCTCGCCGCGCAGCACGCCCGCCACCCGCTTGCCGGGCCGCGCCACGCGCAGCAGGGGAATGATCACCGTCGGGCCCGTCACCGTGACCAGGGCGCCGAACAGCAACGCCGTCCCCCAGGAGGTCTTGAACAACAGCGCCGCGAACAGGGCGGACAGGCCCCAGGTGATCCAGGCGCCGAAGACGACCAGGTTGCGGATCGCGACGCCCCCTTCGCGGAACATCTCGGTGCGCAGCGAGAGGCCGCCCTCGAACAGGATGATCGCCACCGCGAAGCCGACGATGACCCGCAGCCCGTCGCCGAGCAGACTGGGGTCCACCACACCCAACCCGCTGGGACCGAGCAGCATGCCGACCAGTAACAGCGGCACGATCGCCGGGAGCTTGATCTGGCGCGCCAGCGCCTGACAGCCCACGCCGGCGACGAGCGTGACCGCCGCTGTGATCATCAGCCCGTGTTCCTGCATTCCCGTCCTTACCCGGCGTCCGGATGCGGGACGAAGCGGTAGCCCACGCCCCGCACGGTCTGAAAGTACAGCGGCTCGGCCGGGTCCTTTTCGAAGACCCGGCGTAAGCGCACGAGAAAGTTATCGACGGTGCGCGTATTGGTCAGCGGCGGCATGTCCCAGACCGCTTCGAGCAGCTCCTCACGCGAGACGACCTGTTTCTCGCG
>CAZMLI010000004.1:33099-34964 GCA_964566865.1 uncultured Planctomycetota bacterium | reverse complement strand
GCGCCCGCTTCGAGGCCCGCGACGATATCGTTGGGCGTGCCCTTGGCGGTCAACATCAGGATCGGCACCAGATTGCCCTGCTCGCGCAGCTCGCGCGCGAGGTCGGACCCGCTGCCATCCGGCAGCATCAGATCGAGCACGATCAGGTCATGTTCGTCGTCGAGCAACGCCCGGGCGGACTCGAGGGAGTTGGCGACATCGACCCGATAGCCTTCCTCACCGAGGTTGAAGGAGACGGTGAAGGCCAGATGGTCCTCGTCCTCGACCAGCAGAATCCGCCGCTTGACGCTCATGCAACAACGCTCGGCGCCAGCTCTGCTTGCCGCGAGGGCAGCTCGACGTGAAAGGTGCTGCCGAGACTCTCACCCTCGCTGCTGGCCGAGATCTTGCCGCCCAGCCGCTTGACCAGCGAGGCCACCACATACAGCCCGAGGCCCGTTCCAGTGACGCGGCTGGGTCCCGAACGCTGAATCCGATAGAACCGGGTGAAGATCGTCTTGAGCTTGTTTGCCGGGATGCCGATCCCGCTGTCCTTGACCTCGATGAACAGCTTGCCCGCGCCCTCGCTCAGTGTCAGCCGGATCTTGACCGTGCTGCCCGAGTACTTGACCGCATTGTCCAGCAGGTTGAGCAGGATGATCTCCAGCGCCATCGCATCGGTCACGATCGCACGATCTGAAGCGGCCATCTCGAGCACCAGCTCGAAACGGTCCCCGCGCAGTTGATGCCGTTGCTGGATCTGCTTCAGGCAACGCTCCGCGATCTCGGGCAGCACGGTCGGCTCGTAGGTCAGTTCGCGCTCCTTGTGCTCCAGGCGCCCGGCCTCGAGCACATGCTCGATGAATGCCTGCAGCCGATCCACATCCCCTTGCATCATCGCGACCAGCTTGTCCCCCATGTCGGGGGTAAGTTCTCGCGTCGCCATGGTCTCGAGGCACAGACGCAGACTGGCCAGCGGCGACTTGAGCTCGTGCGTCACGCTGTCGATGAAGGTGTCCTGCCGCCGAACGTAACGCACCTGACGCACGTTGGAGACCAGGAAGACGACCAGCACGGCGATGATCAGCACCAGGAATACATCGCCCAGCGACAGCAGGAACCAGAAGCCCGCGCCGTAGTCGCTGACCCCGCCAGCCTGCGTCGACAGCGCGTAGTACTTGGTGAAAATGATGTTCCAGCCGACGGTCACGCCGATCGTCATCACGATCGCCAGGATCCCGCTGAGCGTGGGGATCAGCAGCTTGTTACGCGTCATAGCGCCCGACACCTGGTGGTCACCTCAGTCATCAGCTACATGATATGCGGTGATCTTCAAAAGACATAGCCAGTCCGACCAGTCAGCGCGGTTCGGCAGACCTGCCGCTCCATTTTGGACCGATTGTTTCAACCGGCCCAGCTTGGTTAGTTGAAACAACTATTACAAAACTGCATAACCATCAATTGCACAATATACTTGTATTGCCTACAATTTCGTGGGCGGCATGGACTGAATAGAAGGAAACCGTGAATGGCAGCACGAAACGAAACGCCAGGCTGGGTCTCCCTCAGGGTCACTGATTACGAGGCCCGCGTCGATCTGATCACGCCGATGGCCGATGATGCCAAGTGGACCGTGGAAGGTCTGCTCGAAAAACTGTCATGGGATTGCGTGAGCCACGGACTGCTGGATGACGCGATCTGCGATCTGGTAGAGCGGGTCAACCAGGGCGCTCCGGTGATGAATGTCCTGATAGCCGAGAGCTCCCGGCCGGTCGAAGAGGGCTGGATCCAGTCCCGCCAGGGTGGCGATACCGTCCTGCCCGGTGAGCTGCTCTGCAAGTTCCAGAGTGCCACTTCGGGCATGACCGTGCTCGGTGTGGAGGTGC
>CAZMLI010000004.1:2472-32999 GCA_964566865.1 uncultured Planctomycetota bacterium | reverse complement strand
CTCTGCAAGTTCCAGAGTGCCACTTCGGGCATGACCGTGCTCGGTGTGGAGGTGCGGCCAGCGACTGCCTCCCCCAGCACGATAACCGCAGGCGACGGTGTCGAATATGACGAAGAAGCCGATGAGATGCGTTCCCTCGTTTATGGGGTCCTTTCCACCGTGCGGGATGCCCTGATCGTCGAAAAGCTGATTAGCATCAGCAAGGACAATCTGTCGGCGCATATCGATCTGATTCACCGGGTAGCCTCCGGCCACGACGTCATGATGGCAGACATCGAGCGCGCCCTGGAGGCCGAGGGCATCACTCACGGCATCATGCATGCGGAGATCAGCCAGGGGCTGCAGCGCGCACAGGAGACGGGCAAGAGGCAGACCGACCTGGTCATCGCACAAGGCGAGCCTGTCAAGGACGGCGTCGACGGTCGGCTGGAGTTCGAGGTCGACGTGGGACGTCAGGTCGGCCGCAAATCGCTCGAGACCGGGCAAATCGACTATCGAAACCGCAGCACGGTGACCACCCTGCGCAAGGGCGACGTCATCTGCCGGCTGATCCCGCCCGAACCGGGTATTCCGGGCACCGACATCTTCGGCGAGCAGATTCTGGGAATTCCGGGGCGCGAGGTCACGCTGCCCAGGCTGGAGAACATCCAATTCGACGACGAAAAGATGGAGTACCTGGCCGAGATGTCCGGGGGATTCGTGCAGACCGCCGAGCTGCTGGCGGTCACGCCGCTGTACACCATCGAAGGCGACGTCGACATGGAGTCTGGCCACATTCACGCCGAAGCCGCCTCGGTGCACGTCAAGGGCTCGGTGCACGATCTGTTCGAGATCACGACTGAAGGCGCAATCACGATCGACGGCCGCGTGGGCGACGCCACCCTCGTCTGCCGTGGGCAGTTGAAGATCATCGGCGGGGTGGTGATGAAGGGCAAGGGGCGGATCGAGGCCGGCGGCTCGGTCTCGGTACGCTTCTGCCAGAACGCCACGATCGTCGCAGGCGGCGACATCATCATCGGCGACTCCGTGGTCAATTGCCGGCTCGAAGCCGGCGGCCGCATCATCGCGCAATCGGGCAAGGGCATGATCCGCGGCGGTATCGTCAAGGCCAAGCGTGGCATCCTCGCCCGGACGATCGGTTCGGACCTCGAGGTGCCGACTGAACTGATCGTCGAGCAGGATCCGGTGTTCCATCAGCTCTGCCAGGCGGCACACCGTTTCCGCAACGACCTCGAGGAAATAGCCAAGCTGCTCGGGCAGGAACAGCCAACCGAGGAACGGCTGGCCGGTCTGAAAGCCAAGAAAGCCAAGGCGGTCCAGGCATTGCTGACCTACCGTTATCTCGCGGAGCACAACCTCGACGGGCTGGAGAAACTACGCGAGCCGCTGATGGCCTCGGGTCGAGAATCGGCCGGTGGCGTCTGCGCCCAGGACGTGATGTATCCCGGCACCCGGGTGACGATCCTGGACCGGACCTGGGAGATCCAGAAGATGCTCCAGGCCGCCAGGATCTCATACAACGCGGCCAAGGGCCGGCTGAAGTCCGGCCCCATCCGCCCAGAAGATCTCGGCGAGCAAGAGGAGCCGCAGCAGTCCCTGGCGCGCCAGGCGCGCGAGGCCGAGACCCGCAACGCGATCGACGTGATGCTGGTCGAAGCCGATCGGCTGGAACTGGCCCGCAGCCTGACGTCGCTACGCGAGATGGGCGACGGCGGCGTGCGCGTGCTGGTCGCCGACGACCACCGGCTGACCCGCACGGTCCTGCGCCGATTGCTCGAGAAGTGGGACTTCACCGTCTTCGAGGATTCCGGCGCGACAGTGCTCGAGTCACTGCTCAAGCATTCGATCGATCTGGTCTTGCTCGACATCGCCTTCCCCGGCGGCAAGAACGGCGTGCAGATCCTCAAGGAGATCCGGGCCCACCCGGTGCTCAAGGACAAGCCGGTGATCATGATGACCGTGCACAAGGACAAGGCGATCGTCAAGGCCGCGATGCTGGCCAAGGCGGACGACTTCATCATCAAGCCGTTCACGCAGGACATCGTGACCGAGAAGGTCAACAAGGTGCTGGCCAAGCGCGACCCCGCCGAGCCGGTCGGCAGCAGCACCTGAAGTTTTCTCGCGTCTGAAGTTTTCTCGTAGATTCCGCGAACCCACCGAGCGCCTGGTGTCTCTAAGTCCCTGAATTGGATACGATCCAGCGGGTGACCAGGCCACAAGAGAAGCCAGATCTTCCGCCAGCCAGTGATGGCTGGCCCGAGGATCCCGATCGGTGCTATCAAAGAGTGCACCGATTGTGCCGCAGTCTGCTCAACTCGCCGGAGGAAGCCCGGGAGGTCGCGCAAACCACCATGTTCAACCTGCAGCGTAATCTGGACCGCTTCGAAGGCCGCTCTTCCTTCTCGACCTACGCCTACGCCACCGCGCTCAACGCCGTGCGTAGCTTCCGCCGGGCGCGCAAGTTCGAGCGGGCGCGCTACAGCAGCGAGCAGGTCGCCTTCGAGCGCATCCCGGACGCGGTCCTGCCGCCGCCGGAGATGGTCTCGAAGGACGAGCGGGAGAAGCTGGTACGCGCCGCGCTCGATTCGATGCCGGTCGAGTATCGCGAGGCGCTGATCCTGCGCGTGATCGAGAGCCTGTCCTACAAGGAAATCGCCGAGCTGCTCGGCTGCCCGCTGGGCACCGTCAAGAGCCGGCTGCACAACGGGCTGATCAAGCTCGGCCAGCGACTGCAAGAGGTACGACCATGAACTGTCAACAGATCGAGACCCTGCTGGTGCCCCAGCTCGATGGCGAGCTCGCACCGGATGAATCGGCCGAGGTCACGGCCCACCTCGAAGGCTGCGCGGATTGCCGTGCGCGCCTCGCCTTCCTGCAGCAGTCCGCCGCCTGGCTGGACAGCGCCCTGGGTTACGAAATCGTCGCCGAGGTCTCCAAGACTCCAGTCCATACACCTGAGATACCAAGGAGCACTCCGATGAAGTCGACCCACCGTTTCGCGATCGCCGCCTCGCTGTTGCTGATGGTCGCCGGCACCCTGATGGTCTTGCTCCGCCAGCGCAGCGACGAACCGCCGGTAGTGGCCTGGGTCGGTTCATCCGATCGAAAGAAGGGCGCGAAGCAGACGGCTCAGTCCGAGAAGGACCTGAAGGAGTACATGGAGTGGCGCGCGAAGAATCGACAAGGCCCCGTGATCCTCGAGGTCGAGAAAGGGATGAAGTCGGCCATCCGGCCTCGTGGAGGCACCCCAGGCGTGAGCATCAATGCGGAGAACAGTCCACGCCAGGTTTCGCCACCTGCCAGCAAACGGCCCGCGCGGGACCCGTCCGAACGTGAGCCCAACAAGACCACCGACAACGAGGAGTTCCAGGAAAGAGACGAACGCAAGGATGACGACGGCGACCGGGGCGGCGGCGGCGGTGACGGCCGCGATGCGATTATGCGCCGTATCGGAGGCGAGCGGAGCGGCAAGAAGCAGGCGGACAAGCCCAAGGCCTGGAAGACCTGGAAGCGCTCGCTACTGGTGCCCAATACCAGCAAGCTGATGGTCGGCAACAAGGAGAGCCTGCCGCTGAAGGCGATGCAGATCGCGGTCAAGATCGACGCTTTTCGCGCCCGCGTGCTGATCGACTTCTACTTCCACAACAACCGCGCTCAACAACTGGAAGGCACCTTCAAGCTGAGGCTGCCCAACGGCGCCTCGCCTTACTTCCTGGCCTTTGGCGAGACGGTCTGGAAGTCGGCCAAACCCGAAATCGCCAGCACCGGTGAGGTCTCGCTGGCCGGCGACGCGCCGAGCCAGATCCTGGCGCGCCGGAAGACGAGCTGGCTCGCCCCCAAGGTGGCGCGCATGGTCGCGAAGCAAAAGGCAGCCGACGCCTATGACAGAACCGTCAAGGGTCAGGTCGACCCGGCGCTGATGGAGTGGTCGGGCGCCGGTGTCTTCAGCGCGCGCATCTTCCCCATCGCCGCGAACAAGCTCTACCGGGTGGTCATCGGCTACGACGTCGACCTGATCAGCATCGGCCAGGCACGGGAGTTCCGACTCGACCTCCCCGAAGGCCTGCCCCGGCTGGCGATCGACCTGGGCGTGGCACAGCCGCGAGGCACGACCGTCACGGTCAAGCCCAAGGGCCTGAAGCACGAGACGGCGGATCGCATCTGGTACCGCTTCGACGACCCCGACATCCGCTCGATCCAGGTCCGGCTGACCGGCCCGAGCGCCCCGCTGCTGATCGGCCTCGACAAGCAGACCAGCGACTACTTCGCCGCCCGCTTCGAACCGAAGCTGCCGCAGGACAAGGGATCCGGCGGGGCCGCCCGCGCCGTCTTCATGCTCGACACCTCGCTCTCGGGCAACCCCGTGCGCTTCAACGTCTGGCTGAAGATCCTCGAGGCGCTGATCGAGCGCAACCGCGGCACGATGAAGCAGTTCGCGCTGCTCTGCTTCAACGTCGAGGCCTTCTGGTACAAGGACGGCTTCATCGACAATACCCCGGCCAACCTGAAGGCGCTGAAGAAGTGGTGCCGCAGACTGGCGCTCGAGGGCGCGACCAACCTGCGCCCGGCGCTGGCCGAAGCGGTCAGGCCGAGCTGGCTCAAGGTCAAGACGGCGCCGGCCCCGCACGACCTGTTCCTGCTCTCCGACGGTGCGGTGACCTGGGGCGACGGCGACGCGCATCAGCTCGGTCGCGTGCTGCGCTCCGGTTTCGCCGGCCCGCTGTTCGCCTACACCACCGGCTTCTCCGGCACTGATACCCGGATGCTGACCCAGCTGACCCGCGTCAGCCAGGGTGCAGTGTTCAGCGTCACCGGCGAAAGCGAGATCGCGAAGGTCGCGACCGCGCACAGCAAGCGGCCCTGGCGCCTGGTCCGCATCGGCCTGGCCGGCTGCAAGGACCTGCTGCTGGCGGGACGCCCGCGCAACATCTTCCCCGGCCAGCGCCTGCTGCTGGTCGGCCGCGGGACGCCGAAGAAGAACGCGGTCGTCGAACTGCGCGTCCGCCGCGGCAATGTCGCCAGGACGCTACGGATCCAGCTGGCGGCTCCCCTGCGCTCTGAGCTGACCCCGCGAGTTTACGGCCAGGTGGCCGTCAACGAGTTGGAGACGCTCGGACGCGCGACCGTCAAACTGTCGGTGCCTTACGCGCGACACTTCCGCGTCACTGGCAAGAGCTGCTCGCTGCTGATGCTCGAGAGCAAGGCCGACTACAAGCGCTTCAAGATCAAGCCCGAGATGGATGCCTTCGTCGTCAGCAAGTCCCCCGCCGTCAAAGCGATCGGCCAGGCGGTCGACACGGTCGGCGACGAGCTGGGCAACGCGAAGAAGAACTTCCTGGCCTACCTCAAGCGACTGGAGGGAGGCAATCGGCCGAAGGTGGTGCTGGACCAGGCGTTCCACACCGCGCTGGAGACGCTGCCCGAGAGCGCCTTCGTGGTCAGCGCCAAGCGGTTGAGCTGCAAGCAGCGCACCTGGAAGGGCATCCCGGGCAACCTGACCGAACAGCTGGCCAGCCGCAAGCTGGACTACGACGCGATCACCGCGGAGTCCGATCGGCGACTGCTGAAATACGGCAAACACGATGCGCTGAAGGCGCTCAGCTCGCTGGTCGAGAACCGACCGGGCGACCTGGTACTGGCCCGCGACGTCTGCTTGCAAGCAATGGAATGGGAACTCGGCGGCCAGGCCTTTCATACGCTGCGCCGGGTGGCGCGGGCACGCCCCTGGGAGCCGATGACCTATCACGCGATGGCGACCTGCCTGACGCAGATCAAGCAGACCGAGCTGGCGATGGCCTACTACGAGATCGGGCTGGCCGGCAACTGGGACGACCGCTACGGCGCCTTCAGGCGCATCCTCGGCCTGGAGTACTTGAACCTGCTGCGCAAGATCAGCCGGGGCGAGGTCGAGAGCCGGCTGGCCGATTACGCCAAGGCTCGCATCAGCGCGATCGCGCGGATGTTCCCGCTGAAGTCGGCCGATCTGGTGATCACCATCACCTGGAATACCGACAGCACCGACATCGACCTGCACGTGGTCGAGCCGACGGGCGAGCGCTGCTACTACAGCCACCGCAAGACGCGCATCGGCGGCGAGCTGACGCAGGATGTGACCCAGGGTTACGGCCCGGAGATGTATGTGCTGAAGAAGGCGATGCCCGGCAACTACTCGGTGCAGGCCAAGTTCTACCGCGGCAACCGCAACCGCGCGAGCGCCCGGACCAAGGTCTACGCCACCATCTATCGCCACTGGGGCACACCCGAAGAGACCGTGACCCACAAGGTGATCGTCCTGCGTAAGGTCTCCAAGATGTACGAGCTGATGAGGCAACTGACGTTCAAGTAACAGCGTAGACGTTTCTACATAGGCTCGGAGCGCTGTTACCGCTACAATCGCCGGCCTCCGATGACCGACACCGAGTGGCTGCAAACCAATGCGCGAGGCTCGTTCTCAATGGGAACAGCCTCGCGAATTCCGACCCGCAAGTATCACGGGCTGCTCATCGTGCGCGACGTGGGCCAGGATCAACCGCTGCACGTGCTGCTCGAGGTCAGCGAGCGCCTCGACACCCCGCAAGGAAGCTTCGAGCTGGGGACGTTTGCCTATCCCAGCGGCATCTTCCCGCTCGAGCACGCGCCGATCGGTCGCTTCGAGGCGCTGCCCCATCCGTTATGGAGTTATCAGCTCGGAGAGCTGACGTTGCTGCGCGAGCTGTGGCTCGACCCCGAACAGGACAGCGTCACGCTGCGCTATCACATCTCCGGACCGACAGCGGGTGTGCGACTCTATGTTCGCCCGCTGTTGACCTGTCGGCCGCTGCACAAGCTGACGCAGGAGAATCCATCGCTCAACGGCCGCACCACGATCCGTCCGGACAGCGTGACGCTGCGCCCCTACCGCGAGCTGCCGGCGGTGCAGATGCAGACCTCCCCCGCGGCGCGTTTTCTGGGGGTCGGTTACTGGAACCGCGATCTGTGCTACACGGCCGAGCGCGATCGAGGCCACGAATTCTCCGAGGACGCCTATTGCCCGGGGCAGTTCCTCTTCGAGCTCGAACAGACGCAGCAGTGCGAGCTGCGCATCGGCGTGCCGGCCGCCGCGGCTTCCACGCCAGACGAAGCGCCAGGCACGGAGCTGGAGCAGGCCGCGGATCAGTTCCTGACCGACGGCCCCGGCATCATCGCCGGCTACCCCTGGTTCGGCGAGTGGGGACGCGACACCTTCATCGCGCTGCCCGGTCTGACCCTGGCGCGGGGCGAGCACCAGACGGCCTGCGCCATTCTCGACCGCTGGTCTGCAGTGCGGATCAACGGGCTGGTGCCCAACATCCTGCCGGCCGACGTGCATTCGATCGACGCGTCGCTCTGGTTCGTGCGCGCCGTGCAGGCACTGGAGGCTGCGGCCGGGCCCGAACTGGCCGACCGTTATGCGCCCGTGATCGGCGAGCTGCTCGAATGCCTGCGACATCCGACCGCCCTCGGGACCCACCAGACCGAAGACGGCGAGCTATGGGTCGAGCCCGGTCCGCGGCCGCTGACCTGGATGGACGCGATTGTCGACGGACAGCCAGTCACCCCGCGCGCCCCGCTGGCGGTCGAGATCCAGGCGCTGTACCACAACGCGCTCCGGTACGGCGCCCGTCAAGCCCGGCGTAGCGGACTGGGTCGGGCGGCCGATGCCTGGGACGAGACGGCCAGCCGACTGGGCGACGTTTTCCTGCGCCGCTTCTGGCTGGAGGACGTCGGTTACCTGGCGGACGTGCATGACGGGACAACCCCCGACCGCGCGCTGCGGCCGAACCAGTTGATCGCGGCCGGTCTGCCGGACAGCCCGCTGCCCGCGGAGCTGGCCAGCCGATTGCTCGGGCCCGTCGACGAGTGGCTGCTGACGCCCTTCGGCCTGCGCACGCTGAGTCCCGAACATCCGGACTATCGAGGCCAGTGCGCCGGCGGACCTGCCGAGCGGGATGCGGCCTACCACCAGGGCACCGTCTGGCCCTGGCTGCTCGGCCCGTATGCCGACACACTGCTGCGCGCGCTGCCAGAGGACGAGGCCCACTACCGGATCGACGACCTGCTGGCGCCGTTTTCGACCCACCTGGAGGACGCCTGCGCCGGACAGATTTCGGAGATCTTCGACGGCGACGATCCGCACACCCCCCGCGGGGCGCCGGCCCAGGCCTGGAGCGTCGCCGAGCTGCTGCGTCTGGCGCGGCTGACCGGAGCGCCGCTGTGAAGGTGCTGATGTTCGGCTGGGAGTTTCCGCCCCACATCAGCGGCGGCCTGGGCACCGCCTGCGAGGGTCTGTCTAGCGGACTGGCCGCGCTGGATCTGGAGCTGATCTTCGTCGTGCCGCACCTGTTCGGAGACGAGGAGGCGGACTACATGACGCTGGTCGCCCCGGGTCACCTGCCCCCTCCGGCGCCGGCGCCAGCGCCGACTCCGATGGACACGCCGACCGCGCCGCCGGAGGTCGTCACCGAGAAGTCGTCGGTGACCCTGACCGATACGACCACGACCGCTTCGTCGAAGACGATCAGTGAGATCGAGATCTACCAGATCGAGTCGATGCTCTCGCCCTACCTCAGCGAGGTCAGCTACAGCGAACGCGTGCGCAAGCACCAGCAGCAGACCAGCGAGACCGAGACCACCCAGAGAGTCGAGACGAGTGAACGCCAGGTCGAACAACAGCCAGCCTCAGCCTCACCCGCAGCGCTACCGCTCGACCTGCGCCTGGACATCGGTGAAGAAGAGGACGACGCGGCCGATGCGCAGCACTACGGCGGCGACCTGTTCGCCGAGGTCGCCCGCTACGCGCGGCGGGCCGCGCGACTGGTCACCCGGCTCGGCGGCGACTTCGACCTGATTCACGCGCACGACTGGATGACCTACCCCGCCGCGATGCTGGCCAGCCAGCTGACCGGCAAGCCAATGGTGCTGCATGTGCACTCGCTGGAGTACGACCGCAGCGGCGACCACCCCCACCCGCAAATCGACGCCATCGAACATCAGGGGCTGCACGCGGCCGACCGCATCATCACCGTCAGCCACTACACCAAGTCGATCGTGCGCAAGCAGCACGGCGTAGCGGCCGATCGGATCAGCGTGGTGCACAACGGCATCACGCACAAGAAACGGCTGCGGGCCTACCACAGCGCCCGCCCACGACGCGCGGACAAGACGGTGCTGTTCCTCGGGCGCGTCACGTTCCAGAAGGGGCCGGACTATTTCATCGACGCCGCCGCCCTGGTCATCCCGCACTACCCGAACGTCAAGTTCATCATGGCCGGCAGCGGCGACATGCTGACCGGCCTGATCGAGCGCGTCGCAGAGCTCGGCCTCTCGCGTTACTTTCACTTCACCGGCTTCCTGCGCGGCAAGCAGCTCGAGCTGATGTTCTCGATCGCCGACGTCTACGTGATGCCCTCGGTCTCCGAGCCGTTCGGCATCGCGCCGCTGGAAGCGCTGGTGCGCGATACGCCCGTGATCATCTCCAAGCAGTCCGGCGTCAGCGAGGTGCTCAAGCACGCGCTGCGGGTGGATTTCTGGGATACCCGGCGGCTGGCGGAGCTGATCCTCGCCGTACTGCAATACCCGGCCATCGGCGAGACGATGACCGAGCTGGGCATGGAGGAGCTGCTCACCCTGCGCTGGGACGCTGCGGCAGCCAAGGTCAAGCGGATCTATCAAGAGATGGTGGGAGACTGAGTATGCCGTCCGTCAGCTTCTATTTTCAGGTGCACCAGCCGTTCCGGCTGCGGCCATTCTCCTATTTCGACATCGGCGCCGGCGACCATGACTACTTCGACGAGCGGGCCAACCGCGAGATCTTCGAGAAGGTCGGGCGCAAATGTTACCTGCCGGCCAACAAGAAGATCCTCGAGCTGATCCAGCGCTTCGACGGTCAGTTCAAGGTGGCCTACTCCGTGACCGGCGTGGCGATCGACCAGATGCGCCTCTATCAGCCCGAGGTGCTCGACTCCTTCTGCGCGCTGGCCGATACCGGCTGCGTCGAGTTCCTCGGCGAGACCTACTATCACAGCCTGGCCGCGATCTACGATCCAGTTGAGTTCGCCAGCCAGGTCCAGCGCCACCTCGATCTGGTCCAGGAGCTGTTCGGCCAGCAGCCGACCGTCTTTCGCAATACCGAGCTGATCTACGACGACAAGATCGGGCAGATGGTGGCCGAGATGGGATTCAAGGGCGTCATCGCCGAGGGCGCCGACGACATTCTCGACTGGCGCAGCCCGAACTTCCTCTATCGCGCACCGGGCAGCGAGCTGCGGCTGTTGCTGAAGAACTATCGGCTGTCGGACGACATCGCCTTCCGCTTCTCCAACCAGGGCTGGAAAGAATGGCCGCTGACCTCCGAGAAGTTCAGCGAGTGGATCCATCAGGTCAGCGGCAACGGCGAGGTGGTCAACCTGTTCATGGACTACGAGACCTTCGGCGAGCACCAGTGGGAGTCGACCGGCATCTTCGAGTTCCTCGATCACCTGCCGCAGCAAATCCTCGATCACGCCGACTGGGACTTCAAAACGCCGAGCGAGGTGATCGCGGCCTACGAGCCGACCGCCGAGCTGCCCTTCACGCGGACCACCTCCTGGGCCGACCAGGAGCGGGACCTGACCGCCTGGCGTGGCAACGCGATGCAGCACCAGGCCTTCGACCTGTGCTACGGTCTCGCACAGGAGGTCAACAGCCGCAACAACCCGGCCACCACCGAGCTCTGGCAACGCCTGCAGACCTCCGACCACTTCTACTACATGTGCACCAAGTTCTTCGCCGACGGCGACGTGCACATGTATTTCAATCCCTACGAGAGTCCCTACGACGCCTTCATCAACTACATGAACATCATCACCGACTTCCGTGATCACGTCCTGCAGCTGGATCCCGAATGAGCTCTGAATCCCCGCCCTATCTGATCGAGGTCTCCTGGGAGACCGCCAACATGGTCGGCGGCATCCACACCGTGCTGGCGACCAAGTCCGGCGCGATGGCCGCGCACTACGGCGAACGCTACCTGCTGATCGGGCCGGACCTCTGGAAGGACAGCCCCGACCCGCCCGCCTTCGCGCCGGAGGAGATCTTCCCCGGCCTGTCCGGCCGTGTCGCCCACACCCTCGGACTCGGCCTGCGACAGGGGCGCTGGAAGGTGCCGGGCAACCCGATCTGCCTGCTCGTCGATTTCTCGGGCCTCTACGGCCAGAAGGACGCAGTGCTCGGTCGTCTCTGGGAAGATTATCGGGTCGACTCGCTGTTCGGTGGCTGGGACTACCTGGAGCCGGTGCTGTTCGGTCACGCCGCCGGCCAGGCGATCGAGCTGCTGGTGACCGAGTACCTGTTGCCGCAGCAACCCGAAGGCATCGTCGCGCAGTTCCACGAGTGGATGGTCTGCTCCGGCATGCTCTATCTGCGACGGATGATGCCAGAAATCGGCACGGTCTTCACCACGCATGCCACCGTGCTCGGCCGTTCGTTGTGCGGCTCGGGACGCAGCCTGTCCGAGGCCTATCACCTGGATACGAGCGAGATCGCACATCTGGCTCGGGACCTCGGCGTGCCGGCCAAGCATTCGATCGAGTCGACCTCCGCGCGTCAAGCCGACTGCTTCACCACCGTCAGCCAGACGACGGCGGAGGAGGCGGCGCAGTTGCTCAGTCGCGAGCCGGACCTGGTGCTACCCAACGGCCTGGGCGACGACTTTCCGCCGCCCGCCCACGCCCAGCCGGAGGCGGTCGAGCAGGCCCGCGCCTCGCTACTCGCACTCGCCGAAGCCACCATCGGCCGCCCATTCGATCCCAAGCGCACCACGCTGGTGATGGGCTCCGGTCGACTCGAGTTCCTCAACAAGGGCATCGACCTGGTCCTCGACGCCCTCGCCGAATTGCGCAACGAGCCGCTGCCGGACGGCGGCACGTTGCTCTGTTTCATGCTCTATCCAGCTGGACATACCGGCCCCAACCGACAGGTGCTGGGCGCGCTGCGCGGCGAGGGGGCAGTCGCCGAACCGATGTGCGCGACCCATGACCTGGCCGACCCGGAGGGAGATCCGATCCTGCGACGGATGGCCCACCATGGCCTGTGCAATCAACCGCAGGACGCCGTGCAACTGATCTATGTGCCGATCTACATGGACGGTCGCGACCCGCTGGTCTCGCTGTCCTACTTGCAAGCGCTGCCGGCGTTCGACCTGACGCTGTTCCCCTCGTTCTACGAACCTTGGGGCTACACGCCGATGGAGAGCATCGGCTACGGCGTGCCGACGGTCACCTCCGACCTGGCCGGGTTCGGTCGCTGGGCCGCGGAGATGGGCGACTGGGAGCAGACCGGCGTGCACGTGCTGGCGCGCAAGGATCGCGAATACGACGACGCGCTGGCCGAGCTGGTTGATCTGCTGCGCGCGTTCCTGGCGCGCGATCAGACCGAGACCCTGCGCCGACATGCGCTGGCGCTGGCCGATCGAGCCAACTGGTCACACTTCGGCCAGCACTATCTGGAGGCGCATCGGCAAGCGCTGGCGCGCGCACGCGAGCGGCTCCGCGGCACGTCGCGACCGATGCACGCCGGGACCAGCGCCCTGGCGCTGGCCGTCGCGCGGGAGGGTGTGGGAGCGCCGAACCTGCGCCATTTCAACGTCGTCGCCGAGTTGCCCAGCGAGCTATCGCGCCTGCGCGAACTGGCCTACAACGTCTGGTGGTCCTGGGACGCGGATACCGAAGCGCTGTTCGAGAGGCTCGACCCCCAGGTCTGGCAGCGAGGCGGTAACAATCCGGTCTACCTGCTCGAGACCGTTTCCCCACAGGCCTACCAGCGGGCACTCGAAGATCCGGCCTACATGGGACAGTACCGCGAGTCGCTGGAGCGCTTCGATGCCTACCGGCAGTCCTCCGCGGAACCGCGCATTGCTTACTTCTGCGCCGAGTTCGGCCTGGCTGAGTGCCTGCCGTTCTACGCCGGCGGCATGGGCATTCTCGCCGGAGATCATCTGAAGGCGGCCAGCGATCTCGGGTTGCCGCTGGTCGGCGTGGGACTGGCCTATCGCTGCGGCTACTTCCGTCAGAAAATCGACGCGGACGGGAACCAGCAAGCCAGTTCGCCACCGAGCGACTTCTCGATCCTGCCCGTATTGCCAGTGATGAACGACGACGGCACGCGCACCAAGGTCAGCGTCGGATTCCCCGGTCGCGCCGTCTACCTGCAAGTCTGGCGAGTCAACGTGGGCAGCATCGCGCTCTACCTGCTCGACTCGGACGTCCCGGAGAACGCGCAAGCCGACCGGGAGATCACCAGCCAGCTCTACGGCGGAGGAACCGAGAACCGGCTCAAGCAAGAACTGCTACTCGGCATCGGAGGCCTGCTCTTGCTCCAGGCGCTCGAGCTACAGATCCGCGCCTATCACATGAACGAGGGCCACTCTGCCTTTCTCGTCCTGGCCCGCATGGGACAGCTGGTACGCAACCACCAGCTCAAGTTCGAGGAGGCGCTGACCTACGTGCGCTCGACGATGTTGTTCACCACGCACACGCCGGTCCCCGCCGGGCACGACGCTTTTGCCGAAGAGCTGATGCGCCCATATTTTCACCAGTATTGCGAGATCCTGCATATCTCCTGGGAGCAGCTGCTGGCGATGGGCCACTGGCCCGGAAGCGACCACGGCCAGCCGTTCTCGATGACCCTGCTCGCGCTGCGCGGCAGCTCGCGCGTCAACGCCGTCAGCAAGATCCACGGCGAGATCTCTCGCGGCATGTTCAGCGGACTCTTTCCCGGCTTCCAGCGAGCCGAGGTGCCGGTCAGCCACATCACCAACGGCATTCACACCCGGACCTGGATCGCGCCAGCCATCCGCCCACTGCTGGCCGAGCACCTGGACAACGCACAATTGACCCAGGATGCTGACGTCCCACTCGATGGCTTGCAAGACGAGGCGCTCTGGACCGCGCATCAGCAGAGCAAGCAGCAACTGCTGACCCACTTACGCAGTCGTCTGCGAGAGACCTGGCAGGGCCCGCCCCACCTGCTAGAACGCGTGCTCGACGGCTTGCGCGAGGAGCGTCTGCTGGTCACCTGGGCACGCCGCTTCGCCCCCTACAAACGCGCCACGATGCTGCTCGACGATATGGACGCCTTGGCCGAGCTCGGGGACGTCACCTTGCTGTTCGCCGGCAAGGCTCATCCGGCCGACCATCTGGGCCAGAACCTGCTGCGACGCGTCCACGAAATCAGCCGCGACGAGCGCTTCATCGGTCGCGTGATCCTGCTAGAGGACTACGACATCGAACTCGCGCGCCTGCTCGTCCGGGGCAGCGACGTCTGGCTCAATACGCCCACCCGGCCACTCGAGGCCAGCGGAACCTCCGGTATGAAGGCCGCCATCAACGGCGTGCTCAACCTGTCGGTGCCGGACGGCTGGTGGGCCGAGGTGGTCGACGGAAGCAATGGCTGGGCCATCGGCGAAGCCTACGACCCGGCCTGCGTCGAACTGCAAAACGCCGGCGATCGACAGGCGCTGATGACCCTACTGCGCGACCTGGTATTGCCGACCTATCAACAGAGAGATGCGGAAGGACTGCCTCGCCACTGGCTCGCAATGATGCGGTCTTCGATCGCGACCACCCTCTCCCGCTATTCATCCCTGCGGATGACCAATCAGTACTACGAACGTTTCTATTCGCCGCTGATCGCCTCGGCGGAGCGGCTGTCCAGCAATGGCTTCGCCGCCCTCACCGAGCGGGTGCTCAACAGCAACAAGCTCGCCCGCGCCTGGACCGGACTGCGGATCGAGAGCGCCGCTGTCAGCAACCTCGCCGACGAGAAGCTGCCGCTCGGCGAGCCCCTGATCGTCACCGTACGGGTGCATCACCCCGACCTCTCAGCTGAAGATTTGCTGGTCCAGGTAGTCTCCGGCATGTCAGATGGCACCAACGAGATCGATGCCCCCTCGATCACCAGCCTCGAACACACCAGCGACGGCGTCTGGCGCGGTCATTTCGTGCCAGACCAGAGTGGTCCCCATTGTTACGGAATCCGCGTCGCGCCAAGACATCCCGAACGCCCGGACGAGATCAACATGGCCCTGAGGCTGGTGACCTGGGTCTGACTGGTAACCGGCTTACCGGACTGGCAACCCCGTTTCCGGAATCAGCCAGAAGTACCCCCTTTTCCTCCCCTGCTGACCGGCACGTCATTCGCTATTCATCAGTTCGTGAGATGCCCAAGCCTGCTGCGGATCGGTCTGCGAGTGGCGCTGATGGTGCTGCTTTACATTCTCTGGCGCCAGCACACCACCCACGATGCAGCTCGGGTGGCCGCAAATCGAGCGCGCGACGCACGTCTGGCGGTCGTCGACTCTCGTCAGCGCAGGCAGCAAGCACAGACCGATAGGCGGCTAATCGCTCAGCGGCTGCACACCGCCCGAGCACTCCACGTCAGCCAGTCACTCCGAGGCGACCTCGCACTCGCCCGCTCCAATGCGCGGCGGCTGCAATACAACCTACACCAGCGACGCATCCGGGCCATCCAGCAGCAAACGCAACTCGATCGCGTCAGGCGTAACCTCTCGCAGGCCTGCCAGGCCGCCACCCTGGCCGATCAGCAGCACCAGCAACAAAGCACGCGGCTGCAAGACCAGATCAGCGCCCTGCGAAAACAGCCATCGAAACCGGCGCCCGTCGTCAAGAAGAAGGCCACCCCACCCAGCAAGCCAGCACCACCCCGACGGATCAGCGAACAAGAGGCCGACAACCTCGTCCGGTCGACCCGACTCATCATCGACAACTACGCCAACCCGGCGATCGGCGTGCATACACTCCAGCCCATCATCCGCAAGCTCTCACGCGCAGAGGGTGCCGCGTCAGCGAAGAGCCTGATCGCCCTCTACCGTCATGGCCGCAAGCGCCTGGATGCCCTGCGTCAGGCGCTGGCGATCAACCGCTCCGGGCTGGCTCAGCTGCGGTACAGGCGCCGAAAGCCCTCCAAGCAGAAAGGCCTGGTCGCGACCGGCCTCAAGGAGACCAGACAGCGCCGGTACGACTGGCTACACCGCCTCGCCGAAATTCGAACCGAACAAGTCGAGCGACTCGGCGGGATGGTCCGCGCGCTGCTCACCTCCTACGTCGAGCTCTCCGATCCGCAAGCCATCGAGCTGCTGATCGTCGAATTCAAGCAAGAGGCCCGACGTCCCCGACGACGCCGAGACAAACAGCTCATCGAGCAGCTCTGCAACCTGTTCGTCAACAGCCGAGCCCGGGCCGCCATCCCCGTCCTGATCGATCACCTCTCGGTCCGCGACAAGACGCTCAAGGCGCTGGTCCGGACCACCTTGTTGAAGCTTTGTGGGGCCACAATCATCACAAGGAGACACTGATGTTTCGTACCATTGCTCTGATAGGTTTCCTGTTCCTGCTACTTCCGGCCTCGGCCCAAAACGTAGCGCAACAAAAGCTCTCCGGATCGGCCGTAGCCCGCAACATCTCAAAGCTCTCCACCATCGAGTGGAGCAGAGACCTCACAGCCCTGCGCAAGAAAGCCAAGGCGCGCAACAAGCTGATCTTCTGGCTGCACATCGTCGGCGACCTAGACGGTGGACTCTGAAGCGCCGGCCACTCCCTGAGAGCCGTGACGCTCTCGAATCCATCAGTCCTGAAGATGCTCAAGACCAAGTTCCTCTGCGGCTGGAAAGACATCTCCGGCGCTCGCTACGCCGGAACCTCCACCCGTCACCAGACCGGCGCCCCCGCACAGCTGGTCAACACCTGCTCCGGGCACAAGAACGTCCAGATGTTCTTCATGACCTCCGACGGCACCCTCCTGCACTGCGTCCCAGGATTCTGGCAGCCCAAGAACTGGCTGATGGAAGCCAAGCTGGCACTGTCCCTGAACAAGCTCTACCACAACAAGAGGCTCAGCATCGTCCAGCGCAACGACGCCTTCCTCAAAGCGCACCTGAGTCACCACCGCGATGCCCACACCAGCGGCCTCCGCTACGGCAGTCAGCTGCAGGGCTTCGACGTCTCCAAGGAACGGCACAACCCAAACTCCGACTTCAACCGAACCTCCGGCCCCCTCAAAGGCAGCATGAAGACCGTCGACCAGGTCGTGCACGAACGACTGGCCGCCCGTCCTTTCATGACCTTCGAAACCTTCGACATCGCCGCCTTCGTCGAGTTCGGGAATTCCGACTACCGCTATCATCTGGGAAAGCATGATCGCGTAGCCAAAAGGCGCCGACGCTAAGAACAGCAGTCAGATTCCGTGAAAATTGCAGGGTCGTTCGAATACCCGAGAGGAGTTCGAACGACCGCCACACCTCCTCTAGCAGCAATATCTAGAGAATCTTCCTCTTATCGAGTCAGTGGGCTGTGCCTTGGACCGACAGATGAGGGATGGGACCGACAGATGAGGCTTGTGATGAGAGGCGAGCTGCGAAGTCGCGGCGGATCTGGATGAAATTGTGCGAGTTGTGACGTTGCACGTGTGGTCTGCCTAGACCGTCGCCGGGGTTAGCTCTTCAGGACGACGTCAGGCTTGGCGGTGATGCGGCTCGGGTCAGCCGGGCGGTGGGGCTGGATCGGAGGGGTGGCGTATGACGATGTCAATCACGTCCCCGACGCTGGGCGCTGAACGCGGCTGGAACATCACCTTTGAAAACTCCCAGGTCAGGCGCGACGCACGCCGTTGTTGCTGTCGGCGGCCGTCCAGGAACTGGTCGACGGTGTGAAATTGCGCCATCTCGGCTAGCGGGATGCTCGAGGCTCTCTGGGCCAGGACTTCGGTGGTGGCGGTCAGCCATGGGCGCATTGTCTTGACCTGAGCTAGCTCGAGGGCGAGGTTGGCGATGTCGTGGATCAGCGCATCGGTTCCGATCTCGGCGAGTGCGTTCATGTAATCGGGCACATGGGTCACGACGCCGTCGGGCTCGCGGCGGGTGTATAGCCTGAACGCGGTATGGGTCGCATCTTCCAACGCGACGCCAGTTCGGTGGCGGATTGGGTTGGCCAGCGTGTAGACCTGGTTTTCGATCAGTCGTGCATTGCCCACCAGGTTGGCTGAGGAGTAGGTGTGCTCGATCAGCGTGCCTTCGGTGGAAAAGTAGCCGTTGGCCACCTTGACCCAGCGGCTGAGAATATTGCGCATCATCGGGCTGATGCCGATGCGGCCGAGCTCGTCATGACCATCAAAGGACTGGACGACGGTCAGATGCAGGTGGTTGTCCATCAACGCATACCAGAGAATGACGACGCCGCAGCGATCGGCATACTCGACGAGGTACTTGAGGAACAGCTCTCGCAGCTGAAACTGCTCGAGCAACTTCAAGCGCAGGACGAACCTGACGCAGATCGCGACCGGGACGTTTGCCTGGAACTGGCGTTTCTTTGAGGCCATCGTGCCTGGATGCTAACACTGGTCAGGGACATTTCTGGAAACTGGGGCCAGCAGCAACAAGGGCTGTGCGCTAACGACCCTTGAGCCGCGCCGAGCGAGCGAAGTCACGGGCAGCGCGCTGGTCATCACCTTCGGCCCGATAGACTGCGCCGCGCGCTTGATAGGCATCGGCAAGAGCGGGGTCCAGCGCGATCGCAAAGCTATAGTCGCGAATCGCCCCGCTCAGGTCTTGCGCGGCCTGCCGGGCCTGGCCCCGGTAGTAGAAGATCGGCGCCTTGTTCGGTAGCAACTGCAGGGCGCGGGTCAGATCCTGGATCGCCCCGGCGCTGTCTCCGGTTCGAGTCCGGACGCGTCCCCGGCAACGGTAGGCCAGTCCAAAGTTACCGTCGAGCTTGATCGCCTGACCACAGTCCACCAGCGCACCGGCGAGGTCCCCACGACGGAAGCGGATCAACCCCCGATACCCGTAGGGCATCGCCAGCCCTGCGTCGTGAATGATCGCCTGGTTGCAGTCCTGCAGGGATCCGTCGCGATCCCCCTGGAACCAGCGGATCGCCGCTCGATGGGCATGCCCCAGGGCGCTGGCCCTGAGGCCGAGAGACTTGTCGAAGTCGCGCAGCGCCCCCGGCAGGTCCCCCACGTTGCGAAGGGTCAGCCCACGCTGCAAGTAGTGTGTGGCGACGTTGGGTTCCAGACGTATGGCCTCGTCGTAATCGGCCATGGCGCGGGGCAGGTCGCCGGACTCGGCCAGCTTGCCAGCGCGCCAGATTCTAGCGTCGGCGTCGCCCGGCGCGAGTTCGATCGCCAGATTCATGTCCTTGAACGCGCGGGCATCTTTCAGCTGATAGAAGTGGATCCAGGCCCGGCAGAAGTAGCCTTGCGCATATCTGGGCAGCAGCCGGATCAACTTTGCGACGTCGCGGGCCGCCGGAACGGCCTTGCCGTCGAGCATGTGATAGAACGCCTGCATCCAGAGGCCCGCGCCATAGTGCGGACGGATCTTGGCTGCGCGGCTGAGCAGGATCATCGCGCGCCGGCCCGAATAGGTCGTTGCCAGCAACCAGGCGAACTGCTCGCTGCCCGGGAGATTTCGATGCCGTGCAAGCGCGGCCTCGCAGTGACGTCGTAACCGGTCGCGCTGGCCCTGCGCCACGGCCCGATAGGCAATGGTCAGATCGCGCTCGATCCGCGAGCTTTCAGGTGCGTGGCCGATCAGCTTCAGCACGCGCTCGCCGAGCGACGCGGCGCGTAACAACACGGCGGCCCGGTGGGTGGCCAACCCCAGCGAGGTTCGCCGCAGCGCCATCGCCCGCTCCAGATAGAGCTGCGCCAGCGTGCGCCCGGCAACATCCTTTGGATCGAGTCGCAGCGCGGCTTGCAAGGCCTGCTCGGCCAGTTGCATGTCGCCGACCAGAAAGTAGCCGATACCGAGCAAGCGCCACATGCGCGCCGACGGCTGTCGATGCGGTTCGCTGGCTTGCAGAATGCCCGCGTCCAGTCGACGCGTCAGCCGCTCGATCTGATCACGGATCCGGTCATCGGGTTGATAGAGCAGCGCGCGCGTCTGCTGGATCATCTCCGCCAGTGCATCCAGCCGAGGACTCGGCGCCTGCCTGGCCTGGACCGCAGGCCGCTTCACTCCGGGCAGTCGGGGCTGGATTGGCTCGGGTCGGTTCTGAAAGGCAGCGAGTCCCAGCGGCGCTGGGCTCGCGGGTGGCTTGGTTCGCCAGTACACGCCCAGTACGCAAGCGAGACAAACCACCATCAGCGGAAGACGATGACGATTCATCAATCGACAGCCTACCATTTCGGATTGCCGCGATGCGAATAATAGTACAATGGGTCATGGCCGCCGAAATCGAATGGAAGTTCCTGGTCACGCAGCTCCCAGAACTGCCCGACTGTCCGTACTGCGAAATCGAGCAGGCCTACTTCACCACGGACGATCCGGAGATCCGGGTGCGGTGCAAGGGGAACCGGGGGTTCATCAGCTTCAAGATCGCGGCCGACGGACAGACCGGCGGAGCGCGCATCCGCAGCGAGTACGAGTATGAAATCCCGGCCGACGAGGCGCGCGCGCTGATCGGCCACTCCAGGCTGGTGGTGCGCAAACGACGGTACGATTTGCCCGACGGAATCGAGCTGGACGTCTACAGCGGGGCGCTGTCCGGCCTGATCACGGCGGAGTACGAGGTGGACAGCGCCAGCGCCCCCGCGCCCGCCCCACCGGATGGCTGGCGCTGGACGGACGTCTCGCAGGACAAGCGGTTCGCGAACCGCTGTTTGGCGCAATTCGGAATCCCCGCGTGACAGAACCCGCACACCAGATGATCGCGGCGCTGGACCTGGGTTCGACGAGCTTTCACATGGTGGTGGCGCGGCTGGAAAACGGGCAGCCGCAGGTGGTCGACCGACTGCGCGAGCGAGTCTTCCTCGCGGCAGGTCTGAACAAGAAAGGGCGGCTGACCGGGCGGGCCCGGAAGCGCGCGCTGACCTGTCTGCGGTTGTTCGGTCAGCGTGTGCAATCCCTGCCGGCTGACGCAGTTCGCGCGGTCGGCACCAATACGCTGCGCCGAGCACGCAACGCCGAACAGTTCCTCGAGCAGGCGGAGGCGACGCTGGGACATCCGATCGAGGTGATCGCCGGTCTGGAGGAGGCCCGCCTGATCTATCTCGGCGTGGCACAGAGCCTCGAGACCTCCGAGACCAGCCGCCGACTGGTGATCGACATCGGCGGCGGCAGCACCGAGTGCATCCTCGGCGAACAATTCGACACGACGCTGGCCGACAGTCTCTACATGGGCTGCGTCTCCTACACGATGACCTACTTTCCTGAGGGCCAGATCGATGTCCGGTCCTGGCGCAAGGCACAGATCGCGGCGGGGCTCGAGATGCAGTCGATCGTCGGGCACTACCGCGCGCTGGGCTGGGATGTCTGTATCGGCTCATCGGGCACGATCCGAGCGGTCCTGCGAACGCTCCAGGAAGCGGGCTGGACCAATCGCGCGATCACAGCCAAGGGGCTGCGCAAGTTGCGCAAGGCGATGCTCGCCGCGGGCCACATCGACGAACTCGACCTGCCCGGGGTGGACGCCGACCGCGCCCGCGTTCTGCCGGGCGGCGTGGCGATCCTGCAGGCGATCTTCCAGGGGCTGGGGATCGAGCGGATGCTGGCCTCTCCGGGCGCACTGCGCGAAGGATTGCTCTACGATCTGGCCGGCAGAATCCGCCACGAGGACGTGCGCCATCGCACGATCCGCGCCTTCATGCAACGCTATCAGGTCGACACCGAACAGGCCGAACGAGTGCAACGGACCGCCCTCCAGTTGCTCGACCAGGTCGCCGATGAGTGGGAGCTCAGCTCGCCGCGCGTGCGCGACTTCCTCGGCTGGGCCACATTGATTCACGAGATCGGCCTGTCGGTCGCCTATTCGGGGCACCACCGACACGGCGCATACCTGGTCGAGAACGCCGTTCTGCCGGGTTTTTCGAACCGCGACAAGGCCCTCCTGGCGACGCTTGTGCTGACCCACCGAGGGAAGTTCAAGCGGGCGAGATTCGAGGGCCAGAAGAGCCGTACGATCCGCATGGCAATTCTAGGCCGCCTGGCGGTGCGACTCAATCGCAGCCGCGACCACAGCCAGGCAGATCAGATCTCCCTGCGAGCCCGGGGAAGACAGGCCACACTGATCGTACCGGAGGGCTGGACCGCAGCGAACCCGCTGACCGTCGCCGACCTCGAACGCGAGGCGGATGCACTGGAACAGATGGGATATCAGCTGAGCCTGGAGACGAACGACTGATGGGCAGCACCAAGCAACCGCTCCTCGACCCGACGACCCGCGCCGATGTGGCGCTGAAGCAAATCCTGCTCGGCCTGCTGGACAGGATCGAAGCCAACGAAGCAGGGACGCGCAAGGGCCTCGATGCCGAGTTCCTGCACGACTTCCGCGTCGCGGTTCGGCGCACCCGCTCGGCGCTGACCCAGATCCGCAACGTCCTGCCGCCACAGACCACCCAGCGGTTTCGTCGGGCGTTCGCCTGGCTGCAACGCGAGACCGGTCCGACCCGGGACCTCGATGTCTATCTGCTCAAGATGCCACACTACCAGAAGATGCTGCCCCCTCGCACAAAGGGCGACCTTGCGCCACTGACCACGCTGCTCCAGGAGCGCCAGCGCGAATCCCAGCTGCAGCTGGTACAGATGCTGGACAGTGCGCGCTATCGCAACCTGACCGGGCGCTGGCGCACCTTCCTCGAAAAGCCCACACCCAGACGCCCCACCGCATCGAGAGCGCTACGCCCGATTGGCGAACTTGCCAGCGCCCGGATCTGGAAAGTCTACCGACGGATCTGCAAGGAGGGGCAGGCCATCGTCTCGGAGACGCCCGACGCCGCGCTTCATGCGCTGCGACTCCGCTGCAAGAAGCTGCGCTACCTGATGGAGTTCTTTCGCAGCATGTACGACCCGAAGGCAGTGGGCGGCTTGATCAAGGCGCTCAAGCTGCTGCAGGACAACCTGGGGGACTTCAACGACTACACGGTGCAGCAGCTTGCCATGCAGGGATTCGCCGCGGCGCTCGAAGACCAGGGGGCCAGCCAGCGAACCTCACGGGCGATCGGCCAGCTACTCGATCAGCTGCACCGCGGCCAGCTCGCCGAACGCCAGGCGTTCGAAAAGCGATTCGCGCGCTTCGCATCAGCCCGGAACCAATCGACCTTTCGCACCTTGTTCGCCTGAATCACTCCGGCGGCAGTGCCTTGGGACACCAGAACTCGACCAGTCGGCCGGTCCCGGGATCCAGCTCGGACCAGTCGTCGATCTCCAGCTCGATCAGCGCCAGCGCCGCAGTGGGCATGCGCACTTGGTTGCCGGTCAAGGCGCCGACCAGTTCCTGCATGCCCGGATTGTGACCGACGAGCAGCAGTAACTCCTCCCCCTCGCAGCTCTGCGCATGCGCGATCAACTGCGGGACGGTGGCCAGGTAGAGCCCCTGTTCGAGCGCCAGCTCTCCGTCGAAACCGCAGGCCGCCGTCACCAGCTCAGCCGTCCTGCGCGCGCGGCGCGCCGTCGAGCAGAAAACCAGATCCGGCACCAGCGTTTCGGCAAGCAGCAGCCGCCCGATCCGCGGGGCATCCCGCTTTCCACGCTTGTTCAGCGGCCGATCGTGGTCGTCCTGATCGTGGTCCTTCCAGCTCGACTTGGCATGCCGCAGCACCAGTAACCGGCGCATCAGCGGTGGCCCGATTCCGGCGCACGGTGCGGCTCGAAAAGACCCCGTCGGTTGAACGAGGCTCGCTGGGCCGCCGCGCAGGCCTGCTCGTGCAGCACCTGCTGGGCCCGCATCGGCTCTGCGCCAGCAGCCGGCCGACACCGGTGGTAGCTGCCATCTGCCTGGAGCGCGTGGCTCTTGACCGTGTCCTTGAAATAGAGCTCCAGGATCTCAACCAGCCTGCGCTTGTGGGCCGGATCCTCCACCGGCGTGAGCAGTTCTACCCGCCGGTCCAGGTTTCGCGGCATCCAGTCCGCGCTCGAAAGATAGACCCGCTCGGCGCCGCCGTGCTGGAAGTAAAACAGCCTGCTGTGCTCGAGGAAGCGGTCGACGATGCTGACCACCTCGATGCGGTCGCTGAGCCCCTCCACGCCCGGCTGGAGACAGCAGATGCCGCGCACGTTGAGCCGGATCTCGACCCCCGCCGCCGAGGCCTCGTACAGCGCATCGATCAGCTGCGGGTCGACCAAGGAATTCATCTTGGCCAGGATGCGGGCGGATTTCCCCCGTCGCGCCCGCTCGGTCTCGCGCCCGATCAGCTCGATGAACCTGGCGCGCAGGCCGATCGGCGACATCTCCAGCTTGCGTAAACGAAGAGGCTGCGAGTAGCCCGTGATCGTATTGAAGAAGGTGGTCGCGTCGAACGCCAGGGCAGCGTCACGGGTCATCAGGCTGACATCCCCGTAAAGCCGAGCCGTCTGCTCGTTGTAGTTGCCGGTACCGAAGTGCATGTAGCGCTGGATCCCGCTCGGCTCCCGGCGGATGACCTGGCACAGCTTGGCATGCGTCTTCAGCCCCCTGACCCCGTAGATCACCTGGACCCCGGCCTGCTCGAGCGCGCGAGCCCACTCGATGTTTCGCGCCTCATCGAAGCGCGCCTTCAGCTCCACCACCACCGCCACCGACTTGCCCCGCTCCGCCGCCTTGCGCAACGCCTCCACCACGGGACTGTTACCGCTGGTCCGATAGAGGGTCTGCTTGATCGCCAGCACGTCCGGATCGAGGGCCGCCTGCTCGAGCAGCCTCAGCACCGGCTCGAAGCTCTCGTAGGGATGGTGCAGCAACAGATCCCGCTCGGCGAGGATCTCGAACATGCTGACGCCCGGCGGCGCGTCGGGAGAGTGCTGCGGTTCCCACGGCTCGTCGCGCAGCGAATCGAAACCCGGCAGGCCCGTCAGCGAAACCAGGCCGGACAGATCGAGCGGCCCGTCGACGGCGTAGACTTCGCGCGGCTTGAGCGACAGTAGCTCGCAGAGGAACTGGCGCGACTCACGACTGGCGGCGTCATCCAGCTCCAGCCGCACACAGGCACTCTGCTTGCGTGCATCCAGCACCACCGTCATCTCGGTCAACAGATCCAGGTCCCGCGCATCCCGCACGCCGAGGTCGGCATTGCGAGTCAGGCGAAAGGGCACGCACTCCAGCACCGGTTCACCGGGAAAGAAGCGCCCGATCCCGTGAGCGACGGCATCCTCCAGCAGCAGGTAGGCATACCCGCCTCTGGACGGCAACGTGACGAAGCGGCCCGGTTGTGGGCCCAGTGGGATCACCGCAAAGCGGTCCCCTTCGGCTGCGGTCTGCTGCCCCGCTGGGGCCGTGTCCGCGGCGGCCAGCCGGACCAGCAGATGAATCGACTGGTTGGACAGCATCGGCGGCTCGCGGCCGTCGCCCACCGCCATCGGCGTCAACAACGGAAAGATCGCGCTCTCGAAGACCTGCTCCAGCGTCTCGGCTTGCAGCGGCTCCATGCCCGCGGGCTCGACCCGCACGATGCCCGCCTCCGCCAGCAGCGGTTCGATCTGCTCGTTGAAACAGGCATACTGCTCGGCCACCATCTTCCGCGCCCGTTTCCCGATCGCCGTCAGTTGCTGCCGCGGGGTCATGCCTGCGGGATCCTTGCGGCGCACGCCTTGCTCCGCGATCATCTTCAACCCGCCCACCCGGACCATGAAGAACTCGTCCAGGTTGGAGCTCGTGATCGCCAGAAAACGCAGACGCTCAAGCACCGGCAACGCGGCGTCCCGGGCCTCGTTCAGCACGCGCTGGTTGAACTCGAGCCAGCTCAGCTCGCGATTGAGGTAGCCCGCAGTCTGGCTCACACGTCTTCCCTGTCGGCCCGCTGCAGCTCCACGCGCAGGCCGAAGACATCCCCGAACAGCACCCCTTTCTGCCGCAGAGACATCTGCTCGAGCGAGAGATCCTGCAGGCCGCTGACCTGTATCACGAGCGTGTCGCCGTCTTGCTCGCAATGGATGTCGCACACCCGCTGACTGCGTGAGCTGTCGAGCGCCTTGGCGATGCGCAGGATCGCGGCCAGCTTGGAAACGGCGATCCGCTGGTCGCGGTCCAGCCGGGAATACCCGCGGTGCTTGGGCTTGGGTGGCGTCTTGCGATGGTAGCGCGCGACCAGCCCAACCAGCTCCAGGTCGTCCTGGTTCAAGCCGAACAGCTCGCTGCTGGCAATCAGGTAGCTGGAGTGCTTGTGGTAGTCAGTCGGGTTGACGAACTGGCCGATCTCGTGCAACAGCGCGGCGATCTGCAACAGCAGCCCGTCCTGCCGCCGGAAGGCGTGCTCGCTGCGCAAGGCCTCGAACAGCACGCTGCAGAGGTAAGCGGTATGCCGCGCATGGGTCTCGTCGAACTGGTATTTTCGCCCCAGTTCGAGCGCGGCCCTGACGATCTGCTGGGCGAACGCATCGCTCCAGCTATCGCGCGCCGCCATCTGACGCAGCAGCCCATCACGCAGATTGAAGGAGGAGACCAGCACACGATCGAGCGCCATCGCGCGCGCCAGCTGCACGTAGACCGCCAGGGCCAGCCCGACGTTCTCCGCGCCCTCGAAGTCCAGCTGGTACTGACTGACCAGCTCATCGACGCCGGCGACGAGCAGCTTGTCTTTCAGCGCCGCGAGTTCGTCGAGCGACAGGCTCACCAGCGCCAGACCGTCCCAGTCATGCCGCAGTTGCGCCGCGGCGAAGCGCATGTCGCCACCGAGCGCGATCAACTCCGGCCGATCGCCGGCCGGCATCTGCTGCAGGACCTGGCTGACCATCCGATCGATACGCGTCTGGATCACGCTCTGCAGCTGCTCGGCCGGCGTACGAAATGACTCGAGCACTTCGCGCAGCCGCAACGAGCCGAGCGGATAGCTGTGTGAAAAAGCCACCTCGCCCTCACGAATCATCAGCAGCTCGGTATTGCCGCCGCCGACCTCGAGCACGATCCTGTCCGCCCCCTCCAGATCCGGGCGCTGCTGGAGATCCGCCTGAACCGCCAGGTAGGTCAGGCGAATCACCTCGGCCTCGTCGATCGGTTCGACCTGCAGCCCGGTCGCGCTGTAGATCCGATCGAGAAAGACCAGTCGATTGTCCGCCTCGCGCACGGCGCTGGTCGCGACGACGCGAATCTGCTTGCCACCGATGTCGTACGTTTCGAGGATCTTGCGATAACCGCGCAACACCCCGACGCAGGCCTCGATCGTCCCGCGTTTGATCGAACCTCGGGTGAAGGTGTCCCGACCGAGGTTGACCGCCTGCGACAGCACCTCGAGCATCCGCACCTCACCCTGATCGCAGAGCTCGGCGATCGCCATCCGGATCGAGGTCGCACCGATATCGATCACCGCCACCGGCTCGCGCACGGGCTGCGGCGCGACTGGCGTCTCCTCAGGCCTGGGCGTCGGGCTCATCGCGGCCCAGTATACGCGACCGCTATCAAGATCGAGTTAATGCCCGCTATAATGGCTGCATGACATCCACAGAGGCCTATCGAGTAAAACCCTCCGGCAAACTCTCGCTGGCGAAGATCCCCACCAAGGACGACGGCGGCCTCGACAAGCAAGCAGGCAAGGCCCAGTTCGCGCAGCTGCGCCTGCGCCTGCGGGAGCTCCAGGCGCTGCTGGCAGCCGAAGGCAAGCAGGCCTTGCTGGTCGTCTTCCAGGCGATGGACGCGGCCGGCAAGGACAGCACGATCGGCGAGGTGATCGGGCCGCTGAATCCCGCCGGCGTGACGGTCACCGGCTTCAAGAAACCCTCGACCGAGGAGCGCAGCCACGACTTCCTCTGGCGGATCCACCAGCACGCGCCGCGCAAGGGGCAGATCGCGGTCTTCAATCGATCGCACTACGAGGACGTGCTGGTGGTCCGGGTCCACGACCTCGTGTCGCGCAAACGCTTGCAAGAACGTTACGAGCAGATTCGCGACTTCGAGAAACTACTCGTCGCCGAGGGCACGGCGGTGATCAAGTTCTACCTGCACATCTCCAAGGACTACCAGAAGGAACGCTTCCAGCGGCGGCTCGACCGGCCCGACAAGCAATGGAAATTCAACGTCGGCGATCTGCCCGAGCGCGCGCGCTGGGACGACTATCGGGCCGCCTACGAAGAGGCGCTCTCGCGCTGCTCGACGACAGACGCTCCGTGGTATGTCATCCCCGCCGAAAAGCGCTGGTATCGCAACCTGCTGGTGACCCAGATCCTGATCGAGCGGCTGGAGAAGTTCGAGATGGCCTACCCCGAACCGGACTTCGATCCGGCCGAGATCGTCATCCCGGATTAGCTGGCTGCTAATCTTCCAGCAGCGAAAAATGCACCCGCGGCGCCGTGCGGGGCACGCGACTCTCGAGCACACGCGCGCACTGCAGCAGACGATGCTCCTGCCAGTGCTGCCCCATCAACTGCAGGCCGATCGGCAGCCCCCAGCTGTCCTGGCCCACCGGGATGCTGATCGCCGGCAGGCCGGTCAGGTTGGCGGCGGCGGCGAAGCGCATGACGCGCTCGAGCTGCGGCAGATCGGACTCACCGCTGCGCACCGCGGACGGGCGCAAGGGCGGCGCGGTGCAGGCGGCGCTCGGCGTGACGATCAGATCGACCGCCGTCAGCGCCTGCTGGAAGTGGTCGCACAGTCGTCTGCGCAAACGCTGCGCGTGCAGGTAGTCGATGGTCGACACGCTGCGCGCGATGGCCAGGTTGATCCGTACGTCGAGCCCATAGTCGGTGCGGTGGGCCTTGCGATAGGCCTGGTGCGCTGCGGCCATCTCGGTCGCGATGATGCCCATGTGAACCGGTCGGACCAGCTCTAGCTCGGGAATTTCGATCTCCACCAGCTCCGCGCCTGAAGCAATCAACCAGGACACCGCCTGATCACAGACGGTGACGATCTCCACCTCGGCATCCGCGAACCAGGGCCGGTAGATCCCCAGCTTCAGCCCGCTCAGATCCTCGCTGTCCAGCCCATCGAGGTGCGGCGTCGGCTGATGCCAGGTGTGCGCGTCGAGCGGATCGACGCCGGCGATCGCCATGTAGCCCAGCGCCAGGTCGCGCACCGATCCCGCCAGCGGGCCGATGTGCGCCACGCTCCAGCACAGCGGCGCGGCGCCCTGCTCGCTGACACGCCCGAAGGTTGGCTTGAGGCCGAGCACGCCGCAGAAGCTGGCGGGCAAACGCACGGAGCCGCCGCCGTCCGCGCCGATCGACAGCGGCACCAGACCGGCCGCGACCGCGACGGCCGAGCCGCTCGAGCTACCGCCCGGCACGTGCTCCGGCTGGTAGGGGTTGCGCGCCGCGCCATGATGCGGATTCAGGCCCGTCACGCCGATGCCGATCTCGTGCATGTTCGCCTTGCCGATCAGCAACGCGCCGGCCGCGCGCAAGCGGGCCACCACCGTGGCGTCGGCCGTCGCAGGCGTCTGCCCCAGAAACCGCGTGCCGACGGTCGTCGGATAACCCAGCTGGTCCAGCTCGTCCTTGATCGCCACGGGGATTCCGTCGAGCGGACCCAGTGGCCGCCCCTGCGTGAAGCGCTCCGCAGAAGCCTCGGCCTGCGCCAGCAGGTCGAATTCCTGCTGGGCGATGAAGGCGCGCAGCGGGCGCTCTCCCTGGTCGGCCTGGCGACAGACCGCGAGCACGCGACGCGCGATCTGTGTCGGGGTCAGCGTGCCGTCGCGGTAACCGCTGGCGATCCCGGCAGAGCTCTCGAACAGATGGCCTTCGGCTGTCGGCGGCAGCTCGAGCTCGTTCAGCGGCAGGACCGGTCGCTGCTCGGCCGGCTCCAGCGGCACCGGTCCGGCGGCGATGCAAGGCACGCCGTCGGCTTCGATCTTGCGCAGCGCGTGCAGACCGAGCTGCCGGCGCATCATCGCGGTGATCAGCCCGCCGAAGAACCAGCTGTCGGCGAGCGCGGCCACCAGCCGCAGTCGCAGCCCGGCCAGCCGGGGCGCCTTGAGCGGCTCACGCTGGTAGGCCATCCCTCAGCGGCTGAATCTGGCCGGCGCGACCAGCGACGGCAGCCCACGCGCATCGACGGCGCGCACGCCGAACTCGTAGTCGTCGACGGCGATGCCGGGTAGACGCAAGCGCGAGACCCGACCGGCCCAGCGGGCGTGCGTCCAGCGAGCCTCGGTGGTGCGACGCCAGACAACCTGGTAACCGATCGCGGCATCCTCGGAGAGCCGCCAGCTAACGGTCGATGCGGGACGCACAGCGCCCCGCACGCGCACGCCCGTCGGCGTCGACGGGCCATCCGCCAGCACGGCCAGGGTCGCCGCGTTGAGTCGCGTGACGCGCGCCAGATAGGGAAACGAGACATGCTCGAGCAAGTCGCCGAATCCCTGGCGCAGATTCTGGTGCTGACGGGCGTAGTTCTCGTTGGCCTCGGTAAAACGCACCGCCAGAAAACCGCCCTGCTCGAACGGGATGTGATCCCCGCCCCGTCCACGACGATCGATGCGCAAGATCTGCCGCACGCGCAGTCTTTTCAGATAGGTTTCGGCCGTGAACGCGATCGAGCGGGACAGCTCCCGCGAGCCACTGGGTCCCGAGAAAACGCGGCAGACAAACGGCTCGGTCTTGCCGTTGCCGCCCTCGATCG
>CAZMLI010000004.1:0-2372 GCA_964566865.1 uncultured Planctomycetota bacterium | reverse complement strand
CCCGAGAAAACGCGGCAGACAAACGGCTCGGTCTTGCCGTTGCCGCCCTCGATCGAGCCGACGATGTCATTGCCCAGCATCGCCCGCACGGTCCGCCCCTTCAGCGATGTGGCCAGAAAACGACTGCCCCAGAGTCCCTGTTCCTCGCCCGAGAAACAGGCGAAGATCAACGTGCGCTTGAACGAGCGGCCAGCCATCGTGCGGGCCAGCTCGAGCACCAGCGCCGTGCCGCTGCCGTCGTCGTTGGCCCCGGGTGCGGCCCCCTGCGCGTCGAAGCCCCGACTGTTGCGCGAATCGAAGTGACCGCCGACCACCAGCAGCTCGGCCTTGAGCGTCTCGTCGGTCCCCGGCAGGATGGCGATCACGTTGCGCGCGGTGAAGCTCGATCCGTCGCGTGGATCCCGCGCCGGGTAGTCCTGAAAGAAGACCTTCAGCCGACCGCCGTACCCGGAGAGCGCCGCATGCAGCCAGCGCGCCGAGGCCGCGATACCCGTCCGGGCCTGGGGGTCGACCCGCTTGAAGCCGAGCGTATTGCGATTCTCGAAACCGACCAGCGCCGTGATGCTGGCCTTCAGCCGGGCCTCGGAAACTTCAGCGAGCAGTCTGGCGATCCGCGCATCCTTGCGAGGTTGCGCTTCCGCCACCCCCGCCAGCGCCAGAAGTAGCAGGACTCCAGCTGCGAATACCGAAAAGTGAATTCCGGTTTTCGCGCTCATGAGGTCACGATCGGGCAGGCCACAAAGCGGCCTGCCGAGACCTCCACTGGCTCCGGTTTCTCCTCCGCACAGCTGGGCTGCGCCAGTGGGCAACGGGTGCGGAAACCACACCCGGACGGCTTGGCCATCGGGCTCGGCACATCGCCCTGGAGCACCACGCGCCCCTCGCGCTTGCGATCTGGATCCGGCATCGGCACGGCCGAGATCAGGGCCTTGGTGTAGGGGTGGATCGGCTCATGATAGACCTGCTCGGCCGGGCCGATCTCGACGATGTCGCCGAGGTACATCACCGCGATCCTGTCGCTGATGTGCTCCACCACCGACAGGTCGTGGGCGATGAACAAATAGGTCAGTCCAAACTCGTCCTGCAGGTCCTGCAGCAGGTTGATCGTCTGCGCCTGGATCGAGACATCCAGCGCGCTGACCGGCTCGTCGGCCAGGATCAGCTTGGGATTGGTCGCCAGCGCCCGCGCGATGCCGACCCGCTGGCGCTGTCCACCGGAGAACTCGTGCGGATAACGTTCGGCCTGGTCGGCGCGCAGCCCCACCTTGTCGAGCAGCCAGTGCACGCGTTCGGCGCGCTCCTGGCGACCGAGCTCCTTGCGGTGAATCGTCAGCGGTTCCTCGACGATCTCCTGGACCGTCAGCCGTGGATTGAGCGACGAATAGGGATCCTGGAAGATCATCTGCAAGTTGGCGCGATGCGGCCGCATCTGCGAGCGAGACAGCGGCGCCAGATCGACGCCGTCGAACAGCACTTCTCCCGAGGTGGGCCGGACCAGATTGATGATCGCCTTGCCGACGGTCGTCTTGCCACAACCCGACTCGCCGACGAGCCCCAGGGTCTGCCCCTCGTCGATGCTGAACGAGATCCCGTCGACCGCCTTGACGTCCGCCACCTTGCGCATCAGCAGGCCGCCGTGCACCGGGTAGTAGACCTTCAACTCACGCAGCTCGAGAATCGGCACGTCGATCATGGCGCCCCCCCATCGAACAGATGGCAGCGCACCTGATGTCCCGGCGCCAGCTCGATCAGCTCCGGCTCGACCTTCTCGCAGATGTCGATCTTGTCCGGGCAGCGGGTGCAGAACTTGCAGCCGACCGGAAAGTCGAAGATCGAGGGCACGATTCCTGGAATCGCCGGCAGCCGTTTGGCCTTCTCCCGATCTGGCCGCGGCAGTGAGGAGAGCAGCCCCTTGGTGTAGGGGTGTGCCGGCTCGCGGAACAGCGTCGAGGTATCGGCCACCTCCTGGATCATCCCGCCATACATCACCACCACGCGGTTGCAGGTCTCGGCTACCACCGCCAGATCGTGCGTGATCAGCAAGATCGCCGCGTCACCGGTCGCTTCCTTGACCGACAGCATCAGCTCGAGGATCTGCGCCTGAATCGTCACGTCGAGCGCGGTGGTCGGTTCGTCGGCGATCAACAGCGAAGGGTTGAGCGCCAGCGCCATCGCGATCATCACCCGCTGGCGCATGCCGCCCGAGAACTGGTGCGGATAGTTCTTCAGCCGATGGCGGACGTCCGGAATGCCGACCAGTTCGAGGATCTCGATCGCCTTCTCGCGCGCCTGCTCCTTGCCCATGCCCAGGTGGTGCCGAAACCCCTCCGCGACCTGCCAGCCGATCGAGAAGACCGGGTTGAGCGAGGTCA
>CAZMLI010000003.1:15403-48299 GCA_964566865.1 uncultured Planctomycetota bacterium | reverse complement strand
CTGCGCTTCGCCAACGAGCAGCGGGCGATCTTCGAGGTGTCGTTGGCGGCGTTCGAGCCAGCCCCTGCGAAGGGGAACTGAGCTAGCGCGGCAGGTGAATCACGAACTTCGTGCCGTGACCCAGGCCCTCGCTGTGCACGGTGATCTCGCCGTGGTGGCCGTCTTCGATGATCCGGCTGGAGAGGGCCAGGCCGAGCCCGAGCCCCTCGTGGTGGTGCAGGATGTCCTCGACCTGGGTGAACTTCTCGAAGATCTGGATCAGGTCCTCCACCGCGATGCCCTTGCCGGTGTCGGCGACGATGATGCGGCACTGCGCCGGATCCTCCTCGGTGGCGATTGTGATGCGGCCACCGGTGGGGGTGGCTTCCATCGCGTTGCGCAGCAAGCTGCGCAGCACCTGCTCGAGCTTCTCCTGGTCGACGCGCAAGGGTCCCCCGCCGTCTAATTCGAGCAACAGCTCGATCTCTTGATGCTCGCACTCGGAGCGATACTCGCTGACGACCCGTTCGCTCAGGTCGGCGAGGTCCACGACGCTCCGGTTGTACTCCATCATCCCGGCTTCCATGCGCGCCAGGTTGATCATGTCCTCGGTGATCATGTGCATCCGCCGGGCTTGCTGGTGGATCTCCTGGGCGAAGTCCTGGATCGTCTCCATGTCGTACTCTTCGGGTTCGAGCAGCACCTCCGCGAAACCGAGGATGGTGGTCAGCGGGGTCTTCAGCTCGTGGCTCATCCGGCTGAGCACATCGCTGCGGATCTCCTTGAGCTTTTCGATGTTGCGGTTGGCTTCGCGGAGCTCTGTTCGGAGCTGCTCGATTTCTGCGGTCTGTTGCGTGGGTGTGGTCGACATCTTCCCCTTCAGTATATGGAGAGGTCGGGCATTCATCCAGAACCGCGGTCATTGATCGGGGTCTGCGATTTTGCTAGACTTACGAACTTCAGATATTCACCCGTCCACTCGGACGGAAGTCGAGGAGTCGTCCCGCTGGCAACCAGAGAAGAGATGGTCCTGGCCGTGAAGGCCGTGCAGAACCAGTTCCTGACCCAGGAACAGGTGCAGCAGTGCATGGACATTCAGCGCCAGCTTGCCGAGAAGGGTAAGAACATCTCGATGGTGCGGATCTTCGAGAAGAAGAAGCTGCTGAGCAAGCACCAGCTCCATTTTCTGATCACGGGCGAGGGGGTTTCGATCGACCTGGGCACGCCCGAGGGGCGCAAGACGATCGATGACTATCTGATCAACGGTCGGATCGGCCAGGGCGGGATGGCCACCGTCTACTCGGCCAAGACGCGCGAGCTGCGCGATCCGATGGCGCTGAAGATCCTCTTCCCGCACCACTACCACAACAAGCGCTTCGTCGAGGGGTTCCTCAACGAGGCCAAGATGCTGTACGAGCTGGAGCACCCGAACCTGGTGCGCGGGGCCGATTACGGCCAATCGGGCGGCTACTACTACATGGCGCTGGAGTTCGTCGATGGCCCGTCGGTCCAGGAGATGATCGACACCGAGGGCAAGTTGACCGAGGAGATGGCGCTGCACGTGATCCTGCAGGTGGCCCGCTGCCTGGAGTATCTGGGCAGCAAGGGCATCACGCACCGCGACATCAAGCCGGACAACATGCTGATGACCAAGAAGGGGCAGATCAAGCTCTGTGACCTGGGCTTTGCCAAGGCTGCCGGCAGCGGCGACGGCGAGGAAGATTTCACCTGCGGGACGGTGCAGTACATCTCGCCCGAGCAGGCGCGCGGCCGCAGCGACGTCGATATTCGCAGCGACATCTACTCGATGGGTGCGACGCTCTACCATCTGGTGATCGGCGAGGTGCCGTTCTCCGGTTCGGATGGCATGGAGGTGATGGCCAAGCAGGTGCTCGAGGGTCTCGACGCGGAGAAGACCAAGGACATCTCGCACCATATGCATTACTTCATCGAGAAGATGATGGCGAAGGAGCGTGAGATTCGCTATCAGAGCCCGGCGGAGTTGATCGAGGACCTCGAGGGCGTGGTGGAAGGGCAAGAGCAACTGCAGTTCAATCCGGAGTCGGTGAAGAAGGCGCTGTTCAGCGAGGTGGACGATCCCGAGCGTGAACGCAGCGGCAGCCGGCGCGGTGTCCGGCGTGGAACGCGGCGGATCCGGCTGGCCGACCGCACCGAGAAGCGCACCGAGAAGCGCAGTGAGGGTGGCGCGCGCCGATCGAGTCGGCGCACGGGTCCTCGCGCGTCGAGGATGCGAATGCGGAGGCGAGACAAGGATCAGTAGCTTCGATACCTGGATCGGCGAGTTTCAGGGGCTCGAGCACTACTCGCAAGACGGGGAGCGCCTGGCACCGGACTGTCGCAGTTGTCCCTGGCCCACGCTGTACACCATCAGCAACCTGCTGAACCAGTCGATTCATGATCTGGACGGTACCTTGTCGCGCATCATCGACGAGACACTCAAGTGCACCGGCGGCGAGCGCGGCTTTCTGCTGCTGATCAACGAGAAGGGCCGGCTCGACGCCCGCGTGGCGCGCACCAACGATGGCCAGCAGCTGGGGGCCGGCGATCTGCGCACGTCCCAGACCATCGTCAACCGGGTGCTCAAGACCGGCAAGCCGATTCATATCGGCAATCTGCTCGAGAGCGAGTTCTGGAGCGCTGATTCGGTCCAGGAGCTGCAGCTGGTCTCGGTGATGTGCGTCCCGCTGTTCTGCCGCGAGCCGGTCACCGTGGAGGACCGGAACTTTCGTCCGCTCGCGCTGCCGACGCTGGACAATGGCGTGATGGGCGCGATCTACGTCGACAGTCCGTACGTCGCCAAGACATTCGTCGAGAGCGACCTGTTTGCTTTCGAGGCACTGGCCAACAACGCCACGACGGCGATCATCAACGCCCAGCTGTTCGTGCACTACCGGCAGGAGGCGGAGTACCGGCAGGAGATGAATGTCGCGCGCGGGGTGCAGCAACGACTGCTGCCGCACCAGACGCCGGAGCTGCCGGGGCTGGAGATCACCGGCTGGTGCCAGTCCTGCGCCGAGCTGGGCGGCGACTACTACGATTACGTGCCGGTCGGCGAGAACCAGCTGGCGGTCATCATCGGCGACGTCTCGGGGCACGGCCTCGGCTCGGCCCTGTTGATGGCCACCGCGCGTGCCTTCCTGCGCGCCTTGCTGGACCAGTTCAGCGACCTGAGCGAGGTCTTCTCGCGGCTGAATCAGCTGCTCAAGCGGGACTCCGAAACGCGCATGTTCATGACCCTCTGTCTGGTGCTGATCGACATCCCCAAGCGCCAGTTCCGCTACATCAATGCGGGGCACGACTATCCGCTGCTCTATCGCCGGATGGAAAACCGCTTCGAAGAGCTGACGCTCTCCGGCCCGGCGCTGGGTTTCATCGATGTCGCGGAGTACGAGGTGAGCAAGCCGATCGCGCTGGACGACGATGACATCCTGACCATGACGACCGACGGCATCTGGGAAGAACGGTCAGAACAGGGCACCATCTTCGGTCGCGAGCGGATCCAGACGCTGATCAAGACCCACCGCGATTGCCCCGTCGCCGAGATCGGCGACCGGATCGATCGGGCCCTGAGCGCTTTTCTCGGCGAGAAGGAACGGTCAGACGACATGACCGTCACCTTGATCAAGGCGGTCGAGCAATAACCGGCCGCTAGAGTTCGTCCAGGTCGGTGCCCCAGGGTTTCATCGAGCGCGGTTGGCCGAGTATCTCGGCGGCCAGGATCATCTGTTTCAGCCCGCTGAACTTGACCAGCGGCTCGGTCCGTCGCCCTACGACACGCTTGGCGCTCTTGGCACTCTTGGCGCTCTTGACGGCGCGTCTCTTTTTCGGCTTCTTCCGCTGCTTGCGCCGCTCCACCTCCGCGGCGTCGTCGTCGGCCTCCTGGGCCAGGCGTCCCAGTTTGCGCTGCCCGATGTGGGCGGCCACGTGGTCGTCGATGTCCTGCTTGACCTGATCGACGATGCCGTGCTGCACGAACTCGGCAATGTCGTCGATGTCCTCGGCGACGCGGTCGATGATGTCATGCTGCACGTGCTGGGCGACGCTTTTGCGCCGCGGCTTGCTTCGGGGAGCCGGGGTCAGCACGGGGATCTGCGCGGCCCGCTGTTGTTGCTGTTGCTGTTGCTGCTGTTGTTGCTGTTGCTGTTGCTGCGGACGCTCGCGGCGCGTGGGCTGCGCGCTCTGGGCGCGTGCTTCCCGCAGGCTCTCCCGCAGATAGTCGCGCATCTGCTGCCGCTGTTGCTGGCGTTCCCCTCCCGACTGTTGCTGGCTGCTGAGGTCCTTGAGCGTCTTGAACACGCTCATACCCACCCAGCCCAGCGCAATCAGCAAGAAGAACCAGAAGCCGTCGAGCCCTAGCATTAGCCTTGCCCGAGTGTGTCCCGCATCTTGGTATCGGCCTGGATGTTCTTCAGCCGGTAATAGTCCATGATGCCCATGTTGCCGGCGCGGAAGGCGTCCGCCATGGCCTTGGGCACCTCGGCCTCGGCCAGCACGACCTTGGCCCGGTTCAGCTGGATTTCCGCCAGGTTCTCCTGCTCCATCGCGACCGCCATTGCCCGCCGCTCCTCGGCCTTGGCCTGGGCGATCCGCTTGTCGGCCTCGGCCTGGTCGGCCTGCAGCCGGGCGCCGATGTTATCCCCGACGTCGATGTCGGCGATGTCGATCGAGAGGATCTCGAAGGCGGTGCCCGAGTCGAGGCCCTTCTCCAGCACGCGCTGGCTGATCATGTCCGGATCCTGCAGGACCAGCTTGTGGGTCTCCGCTGAACCGATGGTGGTGACGATGCCCTCGCCGACGCGCGCGATGATGGTCTCCTCGGTCGCACCACCGACCAGGCGGTTGATGTTGGCCCGCACGGTGACGCGCGCCTTGGCCTTGAGCTGAATGCCGTCCTTGGCGATCGCGTCGATCGTCGAGCGACCCTTGGATGGATCGGGGCAGTCGATCACGCGTGGGTTGACCGAGGTCCGCACGGCCTCGAGCACGTCACGCCCGGCCAGGTCGATCGCGGCGGCCTGCTCCCACTTGAGCTCCATGCCCGCCTTCTGGGCGGCCACCAGCGCGCGTACGACGGTGTGGACCGCGCCGCCGGCCATGTAGTGGGCTTCCAGGTCGTTGGTGGTCAGCGGGATGCCGGCCTTCTGGCCCATGATGCGCGAGTTGACGATCGTGCCGGCATTGACGCGCCGGAAGCTCATCGCGATCAGCTCGGTGAAGCCGACATGCGCGCCCGAAAACCAGGCCTGCAGCCAGAGGCTGCCGTACTTGATCATCACGAAGCCTGCGACCGCCAGCAGCCCCAGCCCGCCGATCAGCATGATGACCGCGAGCGGATTGCTGTCCGAAGACTGGGCAAGCACCAGGAACATGTCAAACATTCGTTATCCTCCGAGCGGGCCCAGAATGCAGGCCTGGGGTGGTTCGGCAAGGTGAGAAGCGGAGCTTATCCGCAAGCGGTTTGGAGCGAAAGACAATAGTTTGGCCTCAATCGGACGTTTCGCGAACCACCAGGCAGAGCCCCTTGACCGCGATGACCTCGATGGGCCTGTCGGGCCCGATGAAGGTGCCCTCGCTCATCACGTCCAGCCGCTGGCCGGCCAGCACACCCTTGCCGGAGGGCCGCAGGGTGGTGAGGGAGGTGCCTGTGGCGCCTAGCAAGCCGCTCAGGTCCCGTCCGGTGGCGACGTAGCCGTCCTCGACCGCCATCACCCCGCGGTGGGCCATTCGATTGAGCGCCCAGTAGGCCATCAGCGGGATGACGACCACGCAGGTGCAGATCAGCCCGTAGCCCAGCACTGCCCGGCTACTGCTGAAGCAGAGATAGATCGAGAAGACCAGGAAGGCGCCGCCGATTGCCCCCAGGACGCCGCCTGGCACGAACGCCTCGAAGAAGATCAGCAGCAGTCCGGCCACGAACAGGACGAGGATCAGGGTCATTACGTGCGCTCCACCGTTACGGTCGGACCGTTGACCGAGACCACGCGAATGGGTGTGCCCATCTCGATGAACTCGGATTTGGAGACCACGTCGACTTCCTGGCCGTTGATCTCCGCCTTGCCGCTCGGCCGCAGCTTGGTGCTGGTGGTGCCCTGCATCCCCTGCAGTTCGCTCAGGCCGGGCTGTCCGACGACGTATTCCTCGGTCTGCGCGGTCGAGTGAATCATCTTGTTGAAGCCCGGGACCAGCGACAGATAGCGGACCATCAGGAACATGCCGATCATCACGAAGCCGGCCGAGTACAGCACCAGCAGCACGTTCTCCTGTAGTTGTGCGCTCTGCAGCGGGTTCTGCGGGATGACGAAGCTCTGCAGCGAGAGCACCAGCCCGAGCGAGACGCAGATCAGCCCGGAGATGCCGGCCAGGCCGAAGCCCGGAATGATGAAGATCTCCGCCGCCAGCAGCAGCAACCCGATCATGATCAGCGCGATGTCGGCCACCTCGGCCAGTCCGGCGAGGTGCTTGCCGAACAGCAGCAGCCCGATGCAGACAATGCCGATGATGCCGGGGAAGCCGAAGCCGGGACTGGTGATCTCGGTGTAGATTCCCAGGCCGCCCAGGACCAGCAACAGCATCACGATCATGCCCGAGGAGAGCCAGCCGGCGAGCCCTTCGGACCAGGTCGGCTTGATCTTGCGCGTTTCCTTGATCTGTAATCCCCAGAGCTGGAACAGCGCAGCCGGGGATTCGGCGATCTCGGAGGCCAGGCCATAACGCATGGCCTCCTTGGACGTCAGATTGAGCAGCTGTCCCTTGCGGCAGACGACCGCCCCCTGCTTGACCTCCTTGGCGTCAGCGAGCTCTTCGATCTGGTCCGAGGTCAGGTACCGTTTCTTGCCGTCGACCTGCACCTGATAGACCTGCAGTTGCTGGTCGACCATCGCCATCGCCAGCGTCGGCGGGTGACCCATGCGCTGGGCCATCGAGCGAAAGTCGGCGCGCACCGCAGAGTTGAGCTTCTCCTCCATCGCGGCCGACGGCTTCTCCTTCTGTCCCATGATGAACGGCTTGGCCGAGCCGATCGAGGCGCTGCCGCGCATCACGATGAACTGACAGGACAACGACAGCAGCGCGCCGGCGCTCCAGGCTGTGTGGCGCACGTAAGCCACCGTCAACACCCCGTCCTCGGCCAGGCGCGTCATTTCCGCGCACATCAGCTGGGTCGCCAGCAGGTCCCCGCCGGGGGTGTTGATGTCGAGCAGCACCACGTCCGCCTTCCAGCTCCGAGCCTCGCGCGCGCTGCGGATGATCAGCGCCGTCATCGCATCGCCCATCGCGCCTTCGATGGGGATCGTCAGCACCTTCAGCCCTTTCCGCGCGGCCAGCTGCTCCAGTCGCGCGTGCTTGTTGGCCTTCTTGTCGGGGCGCGGCTGCGCCAGGGCGGGCGAGATGGCCAGGAAACTGGCCAGGATCAGGGTGTGGAGTGTGCGCATGGTTGACCCATTCTACGGTTTTTGCGGCGCCGGTCACAACAGATAGCTCCTTGAGTGGGTACTGCCTGGGTCGGAAGGCGGCCCCGATGACGCCTGCCATCTCTCTAGAAACTGCCTGCCAGGAAGGCAGGCAGAAGATCGCGGCGATCATCTTGCTAATTTAACAGGCTACAGGGAACAGGGAACAGGGAAGAGAAACTCTGATGAAGCTCACCGGCCCGGCCTGCTCGCTCAGAGCATTCTGAGGCCAACCAGCGTGATATCGTCGTGTTGTGGGGCGCCGTCCACGTGGGCCTTGATCTCGGTCACGATCAGCTCCAGCAGGCGCTGGGTGGTCAGGCCCTGGTTCTGGTTGACCAGCTGGGTCATCCGCTGGTCGCCGAACTCGACGCGTTTCTCGTTCATCGCCTCGAGCACGCCGTCGGTATAGAGCAGGACCTGATCGCCGGAGCGCAGGTCGAACTTCTCCTCGAGGATCGATTTCTCGAAGATCTCGTTGCTGGCCAGTCCGAGCGCGATGCCCGACGGGGTGGTGAAGGACGCGACGCCGAAGGATTCGGTGAAGATCAGCGCGGGTTCGTGTCCCGCGCAGGAGAAGCTGACCCGCCCGGTCCGGTTGTTGAGCACCATGTACATCACGCTGAGGAACATCCCGCGGGCCAGGTCGCGATGGATCAGCGAATTCGCGCGCAGCAGGATCTCGCGCGGCGAGAGGCTCTCGTTGATGATCGAATGGAAGACGGTGCGCGCCATGCACATCACCATCGCGCCGGAAAACCCCTTGCCGGAGACGTCCGCGATCAGCAGGCCGGTATGATCCTCGTCCAGCACGAAGATGTCGAAGTAGTCGCCGCCGACCTCCCGCGAGGAGCGGTAATAGGTGGCCAGCTCGTAGCCGACCAGCTGCGGGATCTCCTTCGGCAGCAACTGGCTCTGCACCGCGCGGGCCTTGTCCAGATCCTCCTCCTCCTGCAGGCTCAGTGCGCGGATCGGCCCGGACTCGCTGGCGCGCTTGAGCAGCGCGAAGTGCTCCACCGCGTTGAGGAACTCGAGGATCTCGAACGGCTTGGTCATGTAGGCCAGATGGGGGTACATCTTGACCTCGAACGCGTCTTTGAAGGTGTCGCGCGAGCTGCAGACCACGATCGGCACGCCGCGCCGTTCGGCGTCGAGCGTCGCGATCACCTCCAGCCCGGTCATCTCCTTCAGCGGGATGTCCAGCACCAGGCAGTCCGGCGGATCGTTGCGGATCGATCGCAGTGCCGCCGCGCCGCTGTCGTGGACCTCGACCTCGAATCCGCTGCCGCCGAGCACTTCCTCATACTGCGCGATGTAGTGCGCTTCCTGATCCGCGATGACGATCCGTCCTCGCGACGGCGGATCGGCCGCCTCCTCGCCCGCCTGCTGCTGCAGCAGGCGCAGCAGGCGCGACAACGCCTCCTGGTTCTCCTCCAGCTGCTGGTTTTCTCCCAGCTTCTTGGCGATCTGCTCGGCCAGTCCCACCACGTCGGCGTCGGTGTCGAGCAGCCGGTCCAGCTTGGCCTGCCAGTCCTCACCGGAGAGATCCCCCGCCTGCAGCTCGTTGACCAGCAGCCCGGCCTTGATGATCGGACCGAGCTGTTGCAGGAATGCGCCGAGGTCGATCTCTTCGGCCTGTGCGTAGGTCCGCCCGAACAGCTTGTCCTGCACCGGTGGGGCCAGACCCATGATGATCGTCTGCAGGTGGGTCGCGACGTTGTCGACGCCCACGCCGAAGCGGTCGAATAGCTGCTGGCTGGCCTGCTGGAAGTGCTCGCGCAGCGCCAGGCTCTGCTCCTCGATCGGCAGCTGGGACAGCTCGCCGTTGAGCTGATTGAGCATGTTGCTGAAGGCGGCGTTGACCTCTTCGGGCGGCCGCGAGAGCAGGGAGCGGAACGACACGTCCCAGTTGAAGCGGTCCAGGATCATCTCCTGCTCGTCGGAGACCGCCTTGTAGGTCAGCGTATTGACCTCGATGTGCGGCAGGCCGTTCATCTGGCGGAATGCGCCCGACTGGCTCGCCGTATGCTCCTTGACGCCGATGACCTTGATGAACTCGACCAGCTCATCGGAGGTCAAGCCCCGCAGCAGGGTCACGGTATCGATGCCCTTTTCGGCCAGCAGGTCAAAGAATCGCTCCGAGGCCTGCGACCCCCCGCGCACCGGCTGGCCCTGGTAGATCAGCTGACCGTCCTTGCGCCCGAGCGTGATCCTCTCCTTCGCGTCCAGCACCGCCTTGAGCATCCGGTAGGCCAGTTCGGTCCCCTTCTGCACTGCGGGATGCTCGGGCGAGTACATCCGGATCGTGCGCGTCACGCGCGAGAGCTCGACCAGGAATTGAAGCGCGATATTGGTATCAGCCATCCAGCTGGCATTCTAGCGCAAAACTTGCTGCGTGTGCGGGGTTGGCCCTGTTTGTTGCTCGGGCTAAACTGGCTCCATGCGCCTCTTGCCCTGCTTGCTGCTCTTGCTCTACACCGGTTGCGCCGGGACGCCCGAGAAGACTCCCGAGCAACGGCGCGACCGGGCGTTCGCCTTCGTGGTGCAGGGCGTGGACCGTCAGTTGCAAGGCGACAACGCAGGGGCGGAGCGCGCCTTCCAGGCCGCAGTCGGGCTCGTGCCGAGCTCGCCGACGATCCACAAGCGGCTGGCGCAGGTCCAGCTGGCGAGGCAGAAACGGGAGCTGGGCCTGGGCCATCTGCGCGCCGCGGTGCAAGCAACCGCGGCGGATGACGTGCAGATGCTGGTCGCGTTGACCCGGCTGGCGGCGGACAACGGACAGCAGGCGATCGCGTTGACGCTGGCTGCAAAGCTGGCGCGGATTCCGCAAGCTGAGCCTCGCGAGCTGGCGGCCCAGGTCTTTGCGCGCGAGGGAAAGTGGGACCAGGTGACCGCGGTTTATCAGGCGTTGGTGGACGCGGCGGTGCCGGCGATGCGGGGCCGAATGCTGATTCGCCATGCAGACCTGTTGCGCCGCTACGACCGCAACTCGCAGGCTGCCGCCATCTACGGGAAGGCGCTGGGGTTACCGAATACACCGCGGCGGCTGCCGCTGGAGGCCGCGCGCTGTGAGGCGCGGGCCGGTCGGGTCGAGCAGGCCTTCGCGCTGCTCGAGCGGTTTGCGGCGACGGTCGGTGAGCTCGAGCCACGCGAAACGTTGTTCAAGGCGCAGCTGCTGTTCCTGCTGGGCCGCCCGACCCAGGCCGAACAGCTACTTCAGCCGTTACTCCAGGCGCAGCAGCTGGCGCTCGAAGTGCGCCTGCTCTGGGCTCGCCAGCTTGCTCGACAGACTCCCGAGCAGGCGCTGGCAATGCTGGCGCCGCTGGCTCGAGAGCAGGAGCCAGAGAATCTGGGCTATTATCTGTTGCGGGGCCGGCTGGAGCACACCCTCGGTCGTCGCGAGCGGGCCCGCAAGACCTGGCGGCGCGGGGCCCTGCAGTTTCCGGAGAGTGCGCTGCCGTTGATTCATCTGGCCGGCTCCTGGCAGTCGGAAAACGAGCTGGACCTGGCGCAGGTGGCCTACGAGGCGGCGTTGCTGCGCGAGCCGACGAGCGGGCCGGTGCTCTATGCGTTGGGGCGCTTTCACCTGGAGGCGCAGGGCGAGGCTGCCTCGGCGGTGGATTACCTGGAGCAGGCCGTGCGGCGGGTGTCCGGCATGGATGTCTGGATCGACCTGGCCCGTGCGCTGCTGCGAAGCGGGCGACACGCCCGCAGCGTCGCGTTATTGCGCAGACTGCTCGACCGTCGTCAAGACGCCCGGATCTGGCGCTGCCTGGGCATCGCCTTGCTGGCGCTGGGCGATCGCAAGGGGGCCGTGCGCGCCTGGCAGATCTCGATCCGCCTGCGTCCTGACGCGGTCCTGCGGAGTCGGGTCGCGTCCCTGCAATCCGGGTCGGCAAAAACCCCTTGAAAAGAGGGCCGCGATTACTAGCATCTCTAGTCGCCATGGCAGGACACTCTCACTGGGCCGGAATCAAGCACAAGAAGGCGTTGACGGACGCCAAGCGGGGCAAGCTGTTTTCCAAGGTCGCCCGGCTGATCATCGTCGCCGCACGCAGTGGTGGGGGCGACATCGAGACCAACCTCCGGCTGAAGTACGCCATCGACAAGGCCCGGGCGGCCAACATGACCAACGTCGCGATCACGCGCGCGGTCAAGAAGGGCACGGGGGAGCTCGAGGGCGAGGCCCTGGTCGAGCTGATGTACGAGGGATATGCCCCCGGCGGTATCGCCTTGCTGATCGAGGCGCTGACGGACAACCGCAACCGCTCCGCCTCGACCATCCGTGGCATTCTGGATAAACGCGGCGCTGCGATGGCAGAACCGGGTGCGGTGGCCTGGCAGTTCGAGCAGAAGGGGGTGGTGACGATCCCGGCCGAAGGCCTCGAGGAGGAGGCCCTGATGGAGATCGTGATGGAAGCCGAGGCGGAGGACTTTCGCCAGGAGGGCGATCGCTTCATCATCACCTGCGAGCCCAGGGCGCTCGAGCTGGTGCGTCAGGCGCTGACCGAGGCGTCGATCACGATCGACAGCGCGGATCTGAGTTACGTGCCCAAGATGACCGTGCCGGTCGCCGGCAAAACGGCCGAGAAGCTCTTTGCACTTCTGGATGCCCTGGAGGATGATGAGGACGTCCAAAAGGTGCATTCGAATCTGGAGATCACTCCCGAGGAGCTGGCCCGGATTGCGGCCGCATCGGGAGAGTGAGAAAGGAATTGAGAGAATGATCTCGGAACAGCTGGTTTTGCGTGGGATCGGCGGTCTGGTCGATGGGGAGCAGTTCTTTATCGACTATGGCGAGACGGTGATCATCGGCCGGTCGAGTGGGTGCGACATCAGCCTGAAGCGCTGCGAGAAGTATCTGCTGCTCGATCCGGATGCCAAGGATGCCGAGAAGCATTTCCAGACCGTCAGCCGCAAGCAGGTACGCATCAGCTTCTACAACGCGACCTCGATCGAGATCGAAGATCTCTCCAGCTCCAACGGCAGTTTTCTCGACGGCGAACAGATCAAGAAGGTGATCATCAGCGACATCAAGGAAAACGGCCACGAGCTGCTGCTCGGCACCAAGGAGAAGTTTCAGCTCTCCTGGTCCGATGGTGAGGGCGACGGCGCGGACGCGCCGCTGTCCGCCGATCCCGGTGGCGTGATCGAGGAGCCGGAGGATTTCCTCGATGACGATGACGAGGACTGGGACGACGAGGACGACAAGTAGTCCCGTCCCTCCCAAGCGATACGTGTCGAGCGTCTCAGATACCGTCCAGCTGCTGCAGCAGAGCGTCGAAGCCGTCCTGCTGGGCAAGCGAGAGGTGGTCAATCAGGTCCTGATCGGCTTGCTGGCCGGTGGGCATCTGTTGATCGAGGATGTGCCGGGCGTCGGCAAGACCACGCTCGCGCGCGCGCTGGCCAGCTCGATCGACGTCTCGTTCCGGCGCATCCAGTTCACCCCGGATCTGCTGCCCTCGGACATTCTGGGCGTATCGATCTTTCATACGCAGCGTAGCGAGTTCGAGTTCAAGCCCGGTCCGATCTTCGCCAGTGTGGTGCTGGCGGACGAGATCAACCGGACCACGCCGCGGACCCAGAGCGCGCTGCTGGAGGCGATGAACGAACGCCAGGTCACCGTCGACGGCGTGACCCATCCGCTGCCGGCGCCGTTCATGGTGCTGGCCACCCAGAATCCGTACGAATATGAGGGCACCTATCCGCTGCCGGAGAGCCAGCTCGATCGCTTCCTGATGCGGATCCGGATCGGTTATCCCAGTCTCGAGAGCGAGCAAGAGATGATCCACTCGCGCAAGACCGAGGATCCGCTCGACGCCGTCAGGCCGGTGATCAAGCGCGACGCGGTCACGCGGTTGCAGGCCGAAATTCGCGAGGTGCGGATCGAGGACTCGGTCTCTCGCTACTTGCTGGAGATCGTGCGCGCGACGCGCGAGACAGAGCGCACCGAGGTCGGCGCCTCGCCGCGCGCGGCATTGGGTCTGACCCGCGCCGCCCAGGCGCGCGCGGCGATCGAGGGGCGCGACTTCGTCATCCCCGACGACATCAAGCGGCTGGCAGTTCCGGTGCTCGCGCATCGGATTATTCGGCGTGCTGGTTTCCACGACCAGGGTGCCGGCTCGGCCGAGGCGATCATCGAGGACCTGCTGGAAAGCGTTTCGGTTCCGGTCTGATGTTGTGGGTCGACATCGGGGTCTTGTTGCTCTGTCTGGTCGCGCTTTGGCTGATCACCGACAAGATGGTGGCGTCGCTCTCGAGCCTGGCCCAGGAGTTTCAGATCCCCCAGTCGGTGGCGGGCGCGACGCTGGCGGGTATCGGTTCGAGCATGCCCGAGTTCGGTACCAGCGCATTCTCGGTCACGCTCGCGGCCCTCGACAAGGGCCAGGGCTACGCCGACGTCGGCTTCGGCACGATCGTCGGCTCGGCGCTGTTCAACCTGTGCGTGATCATCGGGATCTCGGCGCTCATACGGCCGCTGGAGGTGGCGCGGCGGGTGGTGACCCGCGATTGCATGTTCTACCTGGTCGCGGTGCTGCAGACGGTGGTGTTCATCTGGGACGGCCAGATCGCGACCTGGGAAGCGGCGGTGCTGGTGGTGAGCTACCTGCTCTACTTCGGTGTGCTGATGCGGGACATCAAGCGCCATCCCGAGGCGGTCGAGCAAGTGGACGCGATCCCGACCGGCCGGGCGATTGCCTGGTTCGTCATCAGCATCCTGGTGATTGGCGTCGCCTGCCACTTCCTGGTCAAGCACACCACCCACATCGCCACGCTGCTCAGCCTGCCGACGGCGCTGATCAGCATCGTCTTGCTGGCTTTCGGCACCTCGATCCCGGATTTGCTGGCCTCGATCCAGGCCACGCGCCAGGGCAATACCTCGCTGGCGATCTCCAACGCAATCGGCTCGAACGTCTTCGACATCCTGATCTGTCTGGGGCTGCCGGTGCTGCTCTACAACCTGATCCGGGGCGCGGTGTTCAAGCTGGGGGTGATCCCCGACGCGATCGCCGCCACAGTGCCGCCCGCCTTCTCGCAGGGGTTGCTGTTGCTCTCGGTGACCTTCCTGTTGCTGACCGTCCTGGTCAGCATCTGGGTCCTGCGGAGCAACTGGCGCGTCACGGCCAGGGACGGCCTGATATTAATTGGGTTATACCTGGCGTTTCTGATCCTGCTTTTGGTACTCTGGACCTCTAGAAACGAAGCCTGGCTGGGTACTCTTCTCGGCAGGTTCGTCTGACCCTGACCCGCCTCTGCGGGCGTTGTGCGTCAATGAAGAAGATCGCTTTTCATTGTGAGTGTGGCGAGCGGCTGGTGGTGCCGACCACCCATGTGGGACCTGCCGTTTGCTCACAGTGTGACCTCGAAAACGATGTGCCCGGGCTATCGAACGCCAGGAATCCGCCCGCGCCGTCGCCGCAGCCACGCAGTCCCGCGTCGACTGGCAAGATGAAGTCCGAGCGTCGGCATACGGGCCGGCAGAAGACGCTCACCGGGCGTCATTCGATGCGACGGCCAGTCGGCTCCAGCAATAACTGGATGCCGCTGGCGGCCGGTGGTGGCGTGCTGCTGCTGGTGCTGATCGGAGTGGTCATGATGCTCTCGAGCAGCAGCGGGAACAGCAGCTCGCCCGGCGGCGGGAGTCAGCAGGTGGCGGTCGACGAGGCACGGATCAAGGCCTTCGTCAACGAACAGACCGAGCGTCGGGAAGCCTACCTCAAGACCTACGAGCAGGAAGCCGAGAACGAGCTGGCCAGCAATCCGGTCGGCGATCCCCGGGGCGATCGCACCAAGCTGGCGCAGGCGCTGCGCAAGCTGACCCGGGCCAAGTTCCCCAAGGCGCCGAAGGGCGAGGTGGACGATCTGGTCGACGCTGTGCTGGCCGTCTGGGGCAAGGGCCAGTCCGGAGCCACGGGACCGCGAAGGGGACCGGAGAAGCGGAGCAATCCGCTGAAGCAGCAGACATGGACCGCGGGCAAGATGCCGACCGAGTCCGAGGTCCGGCTGTTTCTCGATGGGATGAAGGAAAAGAAGGAGTACATGGCCGCCTGTTACAAGGCGGTGCACTTCAAGCAAAGCGGAGCCCGGGAGTGGTGGGAAGACAGGCGCGCGCAGGCCGCCAATACCATGAGACTCAACGTCAAGTTGCGTTTCAAGGGCACCGAGCCGAAGAAGCTGAGCGACACCCAGTTGAAGCAACTGAACGAGATCGTCGGCAAGATCCTCGGCGAGTGGCGCAGGTCCGGCGAGGTGACGGCGCCGCCCGAGATCAAGCAACCGCCGAAGGACGACCCGCCCTCGCGACAGCCGCCGCCCCGCCAGCAGCCGCCGCGCGAGCCGATCCGGGACAACCCGCCAAAGCCGAGCCTGGACAAGCGGGTCTCGGACTATCTGGCGAGCCAGGCCGATCTGAAGAACGATGTTCAGGGACTCGTGCGCAAGTACGGCAGGAATCTCAGTCCGGGACTGAACGCTGAAACGAGGGCGTTTCACAACAAGCTGATGGGGCGGGTGCAGGCCAAGTTTCCGAACGAGTCGTCGGATCGACTGGTCCCTAGCATTCGCAGGCAGATGGGCGTCTGGATCCAGCAGGCTCGCCGGTAGCCCCCACGATTGCGCAACATCCGCCTGGTCATCGAATATGACGGTACGGCCTACGCCGGCTGGCAAATGCAGAGCAATGCGCGCACGATCCAGGGTGAGATCGAAGCTGCGATAGAGCAGGTAACCCGAAGCCAGAGCACCCTTTATGGGTCTGGCCGGACCGACGCGGGCGTTCACGCCAGGGGTCAGGTGGCCAACTTTCGCACCGACTGCGAGATGCCGCTGCGCAAGCTGCGGCGCGCGATCAATGCGACGACGCCACGGGACATCGTGATTCTGGACCTGGACGAGGTGCCGGACGGCTTCCACGCCCGCAAGTCGGCCGTCTCGAAGCGCTACAGCTACTGCTTGCTGACGGGGGACAACCACGCGGCCCTCGACCGGCATCGGATCGTGGTGCTGCACGGCGCGCTCGAGCTGGCGCCGATGGGCGAGGGCGCGGCGCTGCTGGTCGGCACGCATGATTTTGCGGCCTTTCAGAACGCCGACTCACCCCGGCAGGATACCGTGCGGCGGCTGGTCAGGCTCGACATCGAGGCCGATGGCGAGCAGTTGACCTTTCAGATAGAAGGTGCCGGCTTCCTCTACAAGATGTGTCGTACGCTGGTCGGCACGCTGGTCGAGGTGGGCCAGAACAAGCGCAGCGTCGCCTCGCTGGCCGCGCTGCTCGACGCGGGGGACCGACGGCAAGCAGGCCCCGCGATGCCGGCCCACGGCCTGGTGCTCGAGGAGGTGCGGTATTAGTCGTAACATCAGTTGGCGATGTTGCTTACGTCGGAATTTTCGAGTACTTGCTTGACGATGCAACCTGAAATTGGCTAAGATGGAGAGCGTTATCCAGAAGCGTGTAAAGGTGCTCCATATCATCACCCGGCTGATCCTGGGTGGTGCGCAGGAGAACACGCTCTACACAGTCGAAGGATTGGAGGCGCGGCCTGAATACGAGGTGTATCTGGCGACGGGCCCCGCACTGGGGCCGGAAGGCACACTCTTCGACAGGGTTTCCGAGCAGGAGGTGCGGGTGATCCTGATTCCGGAAATGCGGAGGGAGATCCATCCGTACCGCGATCTGGTCACCTTTTTCCGCCTGACCTCGCTCTGTCGTCGCCTGCGACCGCAGGTGGTGCACACCCACAGCTCCAAGGCCGGCATTCTCGGGCGCTTCGCCGCCTGGGTCAGCGGGGTGCCGCTGATCGTGCACACGATCCACGGTCTGCCGTTTCATCCATACCAGCGCAGGTCGATCTACTGGTTGTATGTCTGGCTGGAGTGGCTGGCGGCACGCGTCAGTCGGCGGATCATCACGGTCTCCAATCACATGGCCGATCGTGCCAGCTGGGCCGGCGTGGCACCGCGCGAGCGGTTGGAGGCGATCTACAGCGGCATGCAGGTCGAGTCCTTCATGCAGCCCGATCCGGCGCAGGTCGCACTGTTGAAGGCGCGCTACGGCCTGCGCGACGACCAGCGGGTGGCCGGCGTCGTCGCACGACTGGCGCCGCTCAAGGGGCATGAGTTCCTGTTCGGTGCCGCGGTCAAGCTCGCAGAGAAGCACCCCGATCTGGTCTATTTGCTGGTCGGCGACGGTGAGCTGCGGGAGGCGTTCAGCGCCACCATCGAACAACTGGGCCTGCGTGAGCGGTTCATCTTCTGCGGGCTGGTGCGTCCCGAGACGATCCCCGCGCATCTGGCGTTGATGGACCTGGTGGTGCACCCCTCACTCCGGGAAGGCTTGGCACGGGTGCTGCCACAAGGCATACTGGCTGGTAAGCCCGTGGTGAGCTTCGATCTGGACAGCGCCGACGAGGCGGTCGTGCCGGGCCGAACCGGCTATCTGGTCAGGCCCGAGGACGTCGACGGTCTCGCCGACGCGATCGATCAGGTGCTGTGTGGAGAGCTGGAGGCGCCCGATCCGGCCGAGCAGGCGGCGTTCGTCGACCGCTTTCGCTGGCAGACGATGGTCGACGCAATCCACCAGCTGTATCGGCGAGAACTGAACAATGACAACGCGAGAGCAACGGGATAACAGATGTCAGGCAACGGCTTGATCGCGATCATCAGCGACATCCACGCCAACCTGCTGGCGCTCGAGACCGTGCTGGCGGACATCGAGCGCCAGGGGATCAAGCGCATCCTCTGCCTGGGCGACATCATCGGCTACGGCCCGGATCCGGCCGAGTGTCTGGAGAAGGCCAAGAGCTTCGAGATCTCGCTGATGGGCAATCACGAGGAAGCGGTGCTGACCGGCGCCTTTGGCTTCAACCCGCAGGCCAAGGAGTCGATCGACTGGACCCGCGATCAGCTCAAGCCCAAGTGGCACAGCATGCCGGACGTGATCGAGCGCTGGGAGCTCGTGCGCTCGCTGCCGCTGTCCTATTCCGAAGACGACCTGCTGTTCGTGCACGGGTCGCCGCGTGACCCGACGATGGAATATGTGCTCAAGACCGACACGGAGGACCTGTTCGGCGAGGTGCCCGAGAAGATCCGTAGCATCTTCGAGCAGGTCCGGCATATCTGCTTCATCGGCCACACCCACGCCCCGGGGATCATCACCGAGGACGGGCAGTTCCTGATGCCGGATGAGTTCGGGATGCGCTACACCTTCGAGCCCCGTAGCCGCTACGTGGTCAACGTCGGCTCCGTCGGACAGCCCAGAGACCGAAACAACAAGGCCTGCTACACGACGCTGGACGGGGCCACCCTGGAGTACCACCGGTTGGAGTATGACTTCCAGAAGACCGCGGACAAGATCCGCACGATAGACCGGTTGGACGATCGAAATGCAGAGCGCCTGGAGACAGGCTGTTAATCAGGTGAGTCGTAAGAACCGATTTTTTAAAGGAGCGTGCCCTCAGTGAAGATCAATATTGTTGCTCGCAGCGAAGACGTGACGACCTCCGAACGGGGTTATGCCGAGGAGAAGGTCGCGAAGCTCGAGCGGTACTTCGACCAGATCCACTCGGCCGAGGTGATTCTCGAGCGCGAAGCTCAGCGGGCGATGGTGGAGGTGATCATCGCCGCAGGCAAGAACCACACCTTCGTTGGCAAGGAGGTGCAGAGCAGCATCGTCGCGGCCATCGATCTGGTTGTCGACAAGCTGGAGAGGCAACTCAAGAAGTACAAGGGCAAGCAACGCAGCCATCGACCGCGGTCGGGCGCTGTGTCGACGGTGCCGGAAGAGCGTGAGGAAACGTACGAGGACGTGATCGAGAAAGAGTACTAGCCCGGGCTAGTCCCTCGGTCGCCAGGATGCCCCACCTCACCGAAGAGGTCGTGGTTGGCATCTCGGACGGACTGCACCTGCGGCGAGCCGCTCAGATCGTGGCTCTGGCCCAGCAGTTCAGCGCCGAGATTCAGCTCAGCCTGCCCGATGCGGACCCCGCCGACGCCAAGAGCATGATCGCTCTGACCGCGCTCGGCGCGGGCCATGGGGCGATTCTCAAGCTGACTGCCGATGGAGATGATGCGCAGCAGGCGATGACGTCGTTGCTCGAGTTGTTCGGCAGCAATTTCGCGGCCCCCGACTGACGCGGTCCTACTCGATCTCGGTCGCTGCGGGTTCTATTACGGGTGCGGTCTCGCTCTCGCCTGCGTCAGCCTGCGCCGCGCCGGCCTCCATGGCCCCGTCGCTCATCGGGGCCTGCTTCGGCTTGGCCGCACGCCTTCTCTTCGAAGACTGCCTTGCCGATTCCTCGGCTTGCCTTTTCAGCTGGAAGACAAACGAGAGCAGTTGCTTTTGAACGGGCTCCGGCATTGCCACGAACTCTCCGCCGACAGTGATCGAGCCGTCACTCTCGCCGCGCCAGCGGATGAGCAGCAGCGCCTTCAGGTTTCTCAGCGCCGTCAGCTGAAGGGTCACTGGTAGTAGCTGGCCATTGCGCAAGGCTTTGCGGCAAGAGAAGCTCATGCCGCTGGACGAGAGATCGCGCACGGGGAAGCGGCCCCAGGCGGTGACCACACGCATCCCTTCAGCCTCGTGGCGCACCACCCGTGGCGCCGTTGCCACCGGAACCGCAGGCTGATCCGGGAATTCCGGCTTCCACAGTTTCGCCTTGTAGAGAGTCGCCAGATGGCCCCCCAGCTCTATCTGGAAGCGTGTATGGACATCGCGCTTGTTTGGCGCGACCAGCGCGATGGTGGCGGGCAGCTCACCCTTCTGCGGAATGGCGGCCACCTCGACCTGAGTCGACAGTCCCTCCGAGGCAGCGATCGAGAAGCGTACCCCGCTACTCATCTCTGCGGGCTCGGAGATCAGCCTGGCTCGGGCCTCGCCGTATCGCCGCAGGGTGAAGCTCATCGACTGGTCGATCAGCTCGGCGGGATCGAAGGTATTTTCCGGGCGAATGACCAGCATGCGTCAGTCTACCCAGGCTGCCTGACAGCGGCAAAGATAAAGATCACGTCTTGACCCAAGCTGCACGCTTGCCAGATCTGCGCCATTCGTACCGTCAGTTCTTGCCAAATTGCAAGGCGATTTGGGGCGGCCAGGATTCAATCCTTTACTTTGCATGGCCTGCGCCCTAAAACGTTACACGTGGAGATCAAGAAGGGCATTCCCGTCTCGCCCGGCATCGGAATCACCCAGGCATTCGTGCTGGATAGCGAGGAATTTCGCATCCCCGAGCGCTTGATCGAGTCCGATCAGGTGGAGAATGAGCAAGCGCGCTTCCGCAAGGCGGTCGAGGCCTCGGAGGAGGAGATCCGCCAGTTGCAGCTGGCTTCCCGCGACCTGGGCAGCGAGGTGGATCAGATCTTCGACGCCCACGTCAAGATCCTGCAGGACCCGGCGATCGTCAACGAGGTGACGAAGCTGATCGCCAAGGCCTGTTTTACCGCCGAGTACGCCACCAGCCGGGTGCTGCGGCGCTGGATCAAGGTCTTCCGCAACATCCAGGACAGCTACTTCTCGCAGCGCTATTCCGACATCTGCGACATCGAGCGCAGGCTGCTGCGGAACTTGCTCGGTGAGAAGCGTGAGGAGTTGACCAACCTGACCGAGGAAGTGATCATCATCGCCCACGACCTGACGCCGGGGCAGACCGCGCAGCTGGACCGCCTGCTTGTCCGGGGGTTTGCGACCGATTCGGGTGGCCAGACCGGGCACACTGGCATCGTCGCGCGCACGCTCGGCATCCCCGCGGTGGTCGGCCTGGAGACGATCACCGCCGATGTTTCCGGTGGGGACACGGTGATCATCGACGGTAACCGGGGCGTGGTGATCGTCGACCCGGACGAGATGACCCTCGAGCGCTATCGCGAGATGCAGAATCGCCACCGTCTGCGCGTGGAGGCGCTCTCCCGACAGCGCACGCTGCCGGCCGAGACGCTGGACGGCTACGAGGTATCGCTGCTGGCCAACATCGAGCTGACCAGCGAGGTTCGGCTGGCGGTGGATGCCGGCGCCGAGGGCATCGGGCTCTACCGCACCGAGTTCATCTACACCTTGCACGAGGCGCCCGACGAGACCGACCATTTGCGCGAATACCGCAAGGCGTTGCAATGGCTCGACGGGCGCCCGCTGACGATCCGCACACTCGACTTCGGCGCCGACAAGTTCTTCGAGGAGACCGACGCGCAGTTCGAGAAGAACCCGTTTCTGGGCTGCCGTTCGATCCGACTCTGTTTCGAACGGCTCGACATCTTTCGGACCCAGCTGCGGGCGATTTATCGTGCATCGGCCGAGGGAGACGTGCGCCTGTTGCTGCCGATGATCTCGAATGTCGAGGAGCTGCGGCGCGCCAAGATCATCCTGCAGGATGTGCGCGAGGAGCTGCAGGGCGAGGGGCTGCCGTTCGACGAACAGACGCCGATCGGCGTGATGATCGAGATCCCATCGGCCGCGCTGATCACCGACATCCTGGCGCAGGAGGTGGATTTCTTCTCCATCGGCACCAACGACCTGATCCAGTACGGCCTGGCTGTGGATCGAGTCAACGAGCGGGTCGCGCCGCTCTACCAGCCGGCCCATCCCGCGATTTTGCGCCTGATCCGAGGCGTGCTGGAGGAGGGCCGCAAGACGGGCGTGGATGTCGCGATCTGCGGCGAGATGTCAGGAGAGGTGGTCTACACGCTGTTGCTGCTCGGCATGGGCCTGCGCGAGTTCAGCATCAGTCCGGGTTCGATCCCGGAGATCAAGAAGATCATTCGCTCGACGACGATCTACGAGGCGCGCCTGATTGCCGAGCAGGCCCTGTCCCTGGAAGATGCCAATCAGGCGCTGGATTACCTGTCGGCCGAGACTCGACGGATCCTGCCGGATCTGGTGCTGAATTGACCACGATGCCCAAAGCAAAGAGCGTGACGACCCGCGCGAATCGGCCCGAAATCGTGCAGTTCGCCGACATTCAGACCCACAACCAACGAATGCGCGAATGCCTGCGGATCGCCCAGACTGCCGCCCCTTCGGGGGCGACGATCCTGATCCTGGGCGAGACCGGCACCGGCAAGACCCTGCTGGCGATGGCGATTCACAACGCCAGCAAGCGGGCCGATGGACCGCTGATCAACTGCAGCGGCGTCAGCGACGGGCTGCTGGAGTCCGAGCTGTTCGGGCACGAGAAGGGTGCCTTCACCAGCGCCGAGCGGCCGCACAAGGGCAAGTTCGAGCAGGCCGACCACGGCACGTTGTTTCTGGACGAGATCGGCAACCTGTCGCAGAGCGCGCAGGCCAAGATCCTGCGAGCGGTCGAACAGAAGGAGTTCGAAAAGCTCGGCGGCGAGGAGACGATTCGCAGTAATACGCGCGTCATCGCCGCGACCAACAGCCGGCTCGAGGAGTTGCTCGAGCTGGGTGAATTCAGGCAGGACCTGTACTTCAGGCTCTCCGAGGTGTTGATCGACCTGCCACCGCTGCGGGAACGGTCCGAAGATATTCCGATCCTGGTGGGCCACTTCATCAAGCAGTTCGCCGCCGAGTTCGAGAAGCCGGTCGAAGGCGTCAGCGACGTCACGCTGAACTTCCTCGCTCGCTATCACTGGCCGGGGAATATTCGCGAGCTGAAGAACGTGATCCGGCGCGGCGTGATGAATGCGCAGCACGAGCAGGTCTGGCTGGAGGACCTGAATCTGCGCTTCGAGCTGGTCGACAGCGTCAAGCAGCCGGCCGCGGACGAGGATCTGAGCATGGCTGCGGTGGAGAAGCGTCACATCCGGCGCGTGCTGGAGATGACACGTGGCAACAAGAAACGGGCCTGCGAGATCCTCGCGATCTCGCGCCCCACGCTGGACCGTAAATTAGGAAAATACAAGCTGTCTTAGGACCCAGGGACTGCCCTGCCCGTTAGAATCTGCTTGACTCGACCCCCCCGGTGTTTAACCTTAAGTTCTTTACTAGGGGAGAATTGGACCTACTGCATGACCTACGTGATCTGTGCGCCTTGCATGGATGTGAAGGACACAGCATGCGTCGACGTATGCCCGGTGGACTGCATCCATGGCGGTGATGATTCAGGCCAGTTGTTCATCGATCCCGACGAGTGCATCGATTGTGGGGCATGTGAGCCGGTTTGTCCGGTGGAGGCCATCTACGACGAGGACTGTGTACCCGAGAAGTGGAAGCAATACATCCTGGTCAACGCCGACTACTTTGCGCCACCGGCGGACTGACGAAGGTGGAAAGTGAAACAAACTGGTCACGCGCGGTAACGAAACGTTGCAATTACTCGCGTGGTAGCTTCTCCTCCAGAACGACTCAAGCTCCATGCAGTAAAGGAGAAGCGGTGAATTGCCTTGATGCGGCATGGCGGTTGCTATCAGCACTGTCATTCAATGGTGCGTCAAGAGAGCAGGAAGTACTTCAAGTTTCCAAGCCGGGCATTTCGATCAGCTGCGCCCGCCCGGCGGTCAAGGTGTCTGAGGGGAGAGCAATTCGCCATGGGTCTCTTTGGTAAGCCCAAGCGCATTCTAGGGTTGGACATCGGCTCCCACGCCATTCGAGCGGTAGAGATGGTGCTCAAAGGCGATGGCGTTTGCGTGACCGGGTACGGCAAGGTTTTGCTGGATGGCCCGGACGCGAACAAATCGGAAGCGATCAGCCGCTTGTTGCGCAATCACAACATCAAAACACGCCGGGTCGTCACCTCTGTCAGCGGCCGCTCGGTGATCGTGCGCTACGTCAGCATGACCCAGATGTCGGACGAGAACTTACGCAACGCCATCAAGTTCGAGGCCGACAAGTACATCCCGTTCGACATCGACGAGGTGGTGCTCGACTGTCAGCGTCTGCACGGGACCAACGAGAGCAGCGGCGAGATGAAGGTGGTGCTGGTTGCGGTCAAGCGCAGCACGATCGTCGAGCATCTCGATCTGCTGCGTGACGCCGGGCTCAACCCCCGCGTCATCGACGTGGACTCGTTCGCGCTGGGCAATGCCTTCGAGTTGATGGAGCGCTATTCTCCGCGCGTCGAGGGTGGAGAGCGCACGGTCGCGCTGATCGACATCGGCGCCAGCAAGACCAACATCAACATCCTGATGAATGGCACGAGTTGCTTCACCCGCGAGGTGTATCTCGGTGGCAACGACTTCACCGAGGCCGTGGCCCGTCGGCTGAACATGGAGACCGACGAGGCGGAGAAGCTGAAGGCCGCGCCGGGCGACAGTTCTGAGCTGGTCGCGGATGCCGTGTCGGCGGTGATCGATGACCTGGGTAACGAGATCCATCTCTCGATCGACTTTTTCGAGAACCAGTTCGATCGGGAAATCGATGAGATCTTTCTATCTGGAGGCGGTGCGCGGATGCAAGGCCTGACCGAGGAGTTCGGCCGCATCTTCTCTCGCCCGGCCACGATCTGGGACCCGACCGAGTACCTGTCGGTCGCCTCGAACACGGTCGAGATCGAGTATCTAAAACAGGACTCCTGCGAACTGGCTGTAGCGGTCGGTCTCGCGGCGCGGTTGGGGGGCTAACCCGATGATTCAAGTCAACTTACTTCCGGCGGAGATGCGCAAGCCGGAAGGTACGCCGATGGCGCGCTTCATGATCATCATCGGCGATGTCGTGGTGATCAGCATGGCCATCTGCGCCTTCCTTTACCTGCGCAGCGTCCAGTTGCCCGAGGCAGAGAAGGACCGCTCGGAAATGGAGAGTCAGGTCGCGCTGGCCAAGCGCAAGTCGGCCAAGTACGACAAGCTGAAGCAGGCCAAGCAGAGCTTCGAACGGCGCAAGGACACCTTCCAGCAGATCGTCGGCGAGCGGGTGCTGTGGTCCAAGAAGCTGGCCCAGCTATCCCAGATCGTCGGCGCCAGGCCCCTCTGGTTGAATGACCTCAAGGTGACGTCCAGCCGGGGGCGGACGGGCGGAATCATCAACAAGATCAGCACGAAGCTGGAGACCGCGAGGCGTGACGAGCGCATCTACGCGGACTATCGCCAGGCACTGCGAGCGAACAAGGAGTACTGGAACGATTTCCTGCGGCTGACCGAAAGCGGGCAGGCTTTGACGAAGGGTCAGTTCATCCGCGAGGATGGCGGCCGGACCCGGGTCTACAAGGAGGAGGAGTTCTTCCGCTACGATCTCAGCCAGATCATGAAGGAAGTGGGCATGCCCAAACCCAAGAAGAAGGCGAAGCCGAAGCCGCCGGGGGTGAGATAGCCATGGGTGGACTGAACGAGAAACAGCTGACCATCATCTCGATCGTCGGCGGCGTGGTGATCACCGCTGTCATCGGCGTGATGTGCTATCTCGAATGGGACAAGATCCAAGTCAAGAAGGAGCAGACCGCGCAGCTGTCGAAGCAGCTGGAAGGCTACCAGCGGAAGATCGGGAAGATCGACGGCCTCAAGGGCGAGATCAAGATCTTGCAGAAGACATTTGCGGTCTATCGCAAGACCTTGCCCGCCAACGTCGACGACATCGATCGGTTCTACAGGCAGCTGTACGATTGGCGCCTCAAGCTCAACATCGACGCCTTTGCGTTCGTCAAGAGCAAGACGGACGAGCCCTTGATCTGGCCCAACGCCAAGAAGAAGACGGCCAAGAAGGGTCTGGTCAAGCCCAGGCCGGCGCAGCCGGTGCGGGGCGGGGTCAAGGACTATGTGATCAACTCTCGTAACCCCACGATGACCGTTAACTTCTGGCAGCTCGGCCAGTTGCTCAGTCTGATCGAGAACTGGGGGCGGCTGGCGATCATCACCGATCTGTCGATCAACACGGGCGGCAAATATCAGTACGGCGACATCAAGCTCAAGGTCGGCTTCACGATCAAGACCTTCTTCTACACGGGTTCTGAGCTGCCGGAAGTGATTCGCGACGACCCGGAGTTCCAGAAGCTGTCCCAGCAGGAGATCACGGCCGCGACGAAGGAGCTGGTCTTCGGCAAGCCTTTCTTCTGGACCCTCAAGGGCACCGATGCCTGGGACGACGGCAGTGGCCCGCGCCCCGGCGGTACCGGGCCGGATGCGATGCCGCGGAATCCGTTCGATCCGTTTCCCGCGCTCAGCGAGAAGGTGGATGAGGACGTCGCCTACGTCGCGGGGCTCAAGCGCAGCCTGGCCAAGATCGAGAAGTTGATCGCGGCCAACAGGGGCGTGGTGTCGGCGAGAGTGAAGGTGATGCTGAATCGTCTGTTGAAGTCGACCGTTCGCAAGCCCTCCGGCCCGGCGGTGCTGACGGAATGGACCGCGCACCGGGCCCAGATAGACCACTTGCTCACACCGGGCAATACCGAGATGCGGGACAAGGCCCGCATGACCAGGCTCGAAAAGATGTTGATCGACATCCGGCGCAATATCCAGGCCGACAACACGGCGCAGGCCCAGCGCTTGTTCAAGCAACTCGAAAGCAAGATGGTTCTGCCGCCGAAGAGCCCGGCTGCGCTCGCGCGCTGGAACAAGCTCAAGGCGTCGATCGCGACGATCAGGAAGTTGCTGGAGAAGCTGGATGTGGTCGCAGCGCTGGTCTCGGCCAAGGCGTTGCTGGAGCAAATCAAGAAGCAGTTCGCCGAGGGGAAATACGATGGGATCGAGCCGTTGAGCAAGAAGATTGCCGATCTCAGTTTTCCCTGGCCCAGGAGTGCGGAGCTCAAGCAGGTGCACGAACAATCCATCGCCTTGAACAGGCGGGCGAAACTGCGCAAGAAATTCGCGGAACTCAGGGTGAAACTCACCGGCGTGATCGACGTGACCGGTGGGGCGAAGTTCGCCTTCATCAACAATGCGCGCTACACCGTCGGGGACGTGCTCAAGATCGGCGAAACGCAGATCAGGATCACGGCGATCCAGGCCGCCCGCGACGACAAGATCAGGGAGATGTCCGTCACCTTCGACTTCGAGGGCGAAGAGGTGACGAGCACGCGGTCAGTAGGTAAGTAGTTCAGGCTGAATCCGGAGACGACACGGCCCGTGGGCCGTCTGGGAGGATGATGCGAGATGAATAATCGGATGACCATTGCTTGGTGCGCAGCGCTCGCGCTGTTGATTGCCTGGCCGACTTTTGCTCAGGACGAGCGCCAAGATCAGATCATTCAGTCGAACTACGTCACGTTCGACGCCAAGTCCAAGCCGCTGCCAGATCTGCTGCTCGGCATTTCCCAGGAGACGGGCAAGAACATCTTCTACAACGCGGAGGAGATGAAGGGCATCCTCGTCTCGCTGCGCGTGACCAAGGTGCACTGGCGCAAGGTGATCGAGCTGCTGGCGGAGCGCCACAACTTGAACCTCGAGTTCACCTCCGATAGCGTCAAGATCAACCGGCCGCCGCTGGTGACGATGGAGTTGCAGGACGCCGACATCCGCAGTGTGATCAACTTGATCGCGCAGCTGGCCAACAAGAACGTCGTCTTCGGGCCGAAGGTCGAGGGTACGGTCAACATGCGTCTCAAGGACGTGCCCTGGAACGAGGCGCTGGACGCGATCGCGGCGAGCCAGAACCTGGTCGTGATCAAGGTTCGCAACTCCAAGCGCGTCTACCAGATCATTCCGATAGCCGACGTGGCGCTGCAACTGGAAGGCCGGATCTTCCAGCTGCGCTATGTGCGTCCACGCGAGGTGTTCGTGCCGCAGATCACGGCTTCCGGCATCACCGGCAAGCTGGTGCCGCCGACCGCGCCTGCGAGCAACTTCACCTTGTTGACCGCCCTGCAGGCGGTCAAGAGCGCGAATGGCAGCCTGACTTACGAGCCCGAGACCAATACCATCTTCGCCAAGGACTCCAAGCCGGTGCTCGAGGAGATGGCCAAGATCATCGCCGTGCTCGATCAGGAGCCGCAGCAGGTCTTCGTCGACGTCAAGTTCATCCAGACTTCCAACACCGACTTCTTCGACTTCGGTTTCGATCCCGGCGCGGGTGTCATCGGCACCCTCGACGCCCACGAGTCGTTCGGGTTCCTGCGAACCAAGGTGCCCTTCGTGCCCATTGGCAATGGCTCGGCGATGGATCAGGTGACCCGCCGCGTGCTGGGCGGTCTCGGTCCGTTCGCGGTTCGCCCCCAGATCGACGATCTGCCCATGACGGACGCCGGCGCGTTCGACCCCGCGGTCGTCGGCGCGAGTCGCGAAACGGGATTTGCCTACGGACTGTTGCACACGGCCCGCGCGAGTTCGACCTTGCGCTTGCTCAAGCGAGACAGCTTCACCCGCGTGGTGCAGGCGCCGAAGCTGTTGACCCTGGATAACAGAGAAGCGACGATCTTCGTCGGCCGTGAGCTGCACTTTCACCAGACGAGGCTGATCCAGAACGACAACGGCACCACCTCGCTACAGCTCGAGGAGTCCCCCAACTCGCCGATCAACGACGGCTTCCAGCTGTTGATCGTGCCGCACATCATTCGCGGCACCGATCGGATGGTGATCACGGTGATTCCCAATAACCGGGTGGCGACCAGCAAGCTGATCACCGCCGGTTCGGGTGCGAGCCAGCAGACGCTGCAGCTGTTCGACGTCGCGACGCAGTCGCTGTTGACCCACATCGTCGTCAGCAGCGGGCAAACCGCCGTCATCGGCGGGCTGATGACCGTCAGCGATAGCCAGACGATCTCGAAGTACCCGTTCATCGGCGACATCCCGCTGATCGGCTATCTGTTCAAGAACAAACAGCAGACCAAGGTCAGGAGCGACCTGCTGATCTTCATCACCCCGCGGATCGTCGCCAGCCCCTCGAACACGGCGAAGCGCATCGACCGGCAGGTCGAGAAGCAACGCCAGGAGATGATCCAGAAGCTGGTCGACTTGATGGGGCAGCAGGAGAAGGCCAAGGCGAAGCAGGACAAGTAGCTTCGGCCGGAAATCAACGGGGGCGGACCGCCTGGCGGTTCGCCCTCTGCCATTTTAACAGCTGTAAGCGCTTGACAGAGGTTAGGGCGGCCATAGACTGGCGTTTTCCACGTTTCTCTTTCAGGCGACAATGCCTTCAGGGAGAGGCTGTGCCTTGTGCGTTTGTGACGCAAGGCCAAGAGCCGTAAATAGTTGCATCGATATGACGTCGATGCCCTGATCCGCAGAACCGCCTTGCGTCATAAGCGAGGTTCAGTTTGGAAATCAGTGTCGAAAAGCTCCTGGCGTCCGGGGTTCATTTCGGGCATCGCGTCAGCCGGCGCAACCCGAAGATGGAGCCGCATATCTTTGGCAAGCGGAACCTGATCAACCTGATCGATCTGCGCCAGACCGTGCGCGGACTCGTTCGCGCCTGCAACTTCATCCAGCAGCTCTCCAGCGGAGGCGGCCAGTTCCTCTTCGTCGGCACCAAGCGTCAGGCGAAGAGCGTGATCAAGAGCGAGGCTCAGCGCGTGGAGATGCACTGGGTCACCGAGCGTTGGCTCGGCGGCACGCTGACCAACTTTGATACGGTGCGCTCGCGCCTCAAGCGGCTCGAGGAGCTCGAGCAGCTCGAAGAGGACGGCGGGATGGATGTCTACAGCAAGAAGATCATCTCTTCGCTGACCCGTCAGAAGCGCAAGATCAAGCGCAACCTCGAAGGCGTGCGCAAGATGCCCAAGCTGCCGGACGCCGTGATTCTGGTCGATCCGCGGCGGGAGTACATCGCCGTTCGCGAGTGCGTCAAGCTGAAGATTCCGATCATCTCGCTGCTCGACACCGACTGCGATCCGTCGTTGATCGACATCTGCATTCCGGGCAACGACGACGCGATGCGTTCGATCGAGCTGGTGCTGAGCTCGCTCAGTGACGCGATCATCGAGGGCCGCAAGAAGTACCGCGCGGGCAGCGGTATCAATCTGGGCAGCCTCAAGGGCGCGCCCCAGCCCAAGGAAGACCAGCCGGCGGCGATCCCCTCGAAGGAAGAGCTCAAGCGCAGCCGGGCGACGAAAAAGGGTGATGCTTCGGACGGCAAGCCGACCGATGACAAGGCGACCGACGCCAAGGCGACCGACGCCAAGCCAACCGACGCCAAGGCGACCGATGCCAAGGCGACCGACGCCAAGGCGACCGAAGCCAAGCCGACTGACGCCAAGGCGACCGAAGCCAAGGCGACCGAAGCCAAGGCGACCGACACCGAGAAGGCGGCTCCCGCCAGCGCGGCGGCCAAGGCGCCCGCTGAAGTCGAAGCAGCCAAAGAAGAATAAGCCGCTGCAAAGGCGCGACCCGCGCAACAGCGGATAGGACACGCGAAACATTTAAGGAAGAACATGGCAACGAAGATATCTGTGGATCAGGTCAAAGAGCTGCGCGATCAATGCGGATTTGGCTTGATGGATTGCAAGAAGGCGCTCGAGGACGCAGCCGGGGACATCAACAAGGCGCTGGATACACTGCGCACCAAGAACATCGCCAAGGCGGAGAAGAAGGCCTCGCGCACTGCGGGCGAGGGCCGTATCGGGGTCTACCAGCACCATAACGGTAAGGGTGCCGCGCTGGTGGAGGTCAACTGCGAAACGGACTTCGTCGCGCGGACCGACGAGTTCCAGACCTTTCTGACCGAGCTGGCCCAGCATGTCTACGCCATGGCGCCCGAGTGCGTGTCTCGGACCGAGGTCAGCGAGGAGCGGATCGAACGGGAGCGGGCAGTCTGTGAGGAGCAGGCCAAGGCCAAGGGCGTGCCCGAGCATGTGCAGGAGAAGGTGATCGCGGGCAAGCTCGGCGGCTTCTTCAAGGAGATCTGCCTGCTCGATCAGCCGTTCGTCAAGGAGCCCAAGAAGACGGTCGATCAACTGCTCAAGGAGATGATCGCCCGGCTCGGCGAGAACATCGTGATTCGCCGCGTCGCCCGGCTCGAGATCGGGGGCGAGTAATTGCCTGATACCCGCCAGCGCCATCTGAAGCGATTGTTGCTGAAGATCAGCGGGGAAGGGTTTTGCAAGGCGGGCAGCACTGGCGTCGATCTGAACAGCGTCGAGCAGGTCGCGCGCCAGATTCTCGAGGTCCATGAGCTGGACCGCGAGGTGGCGGTGGTCGTCGGCGCGGGCAATCTGGTGCGCGGCGCGACCTATCGCGACCAGGGCATGGTGGCCGCGACCGCCGACTACATGGGCATGGTGGCCACGCTGATCAACGCGCTGGCCCTGCAGGATACCCTCGAGCGGCTCGGCGTCGAGACCCGCGTGATGAGCGCGATCGAGATGGGCCAGGTCTGCGAGCCCTACATCCGTCGTCGCGCTGTGCGGCATCTGGAAAAGGGCCGGATCGTGATCATGGCGGGTGGCACGGGCAACCCGTTCTTCACCACCGACACCGCCGCGGCCCTGCGCGCCACCGAGATCGGTGCCGATGTCTTGCTCAAGGCGACCCAGGTCGACGGCGTCTACACCGCAGACCCCCAGACCAATCCCGACGCTCGCCGATTCGAAACGCTGACCTTCATGGAGGTCATTCGCGAGCAGTATCGCGTGATGGACATGGCCGCCGTCGATCTGTGCATGAACAATGATCTTCCGATCATCGTGTTCAATCTCTGGGAAGCAGGTAACATGAAGCGCGTCGTTCTCGGGGAGGAGATCGGCACGCTGATTCACTGCAAGAAAGACTAGTCGATGCCATACGACGACATTCTGCTCGAGGCCGAAGAGAAGATGGAGAAGGCCGTCGAGGTGCTGAGAGAGGGCCTGCGCGGGATTCGCAGCGGTATTGCCACACCAGGACTGGTCGACGGCGTCCGCGTCGAGTACTACGGCACACAGACCCCGATCAAGCAGCTGGCCAACATCAGCTGCCCCGACGCCAAGATGATCCTGATCAAGCCCTTCGACCCCAGCTGTCTGGGGGAGGTGGAGAAGGCGCTGCAGAAGGCCAACATCGGGCTGACCCCCAACAGCGACGGCAAGCTGATCCGGCTGAAGGTGCCCGATCTGTCCTCGGAGCGCCGCCAGCAGCTGGTCGGTCAGGTCAAGGAGATGTCGGAGAAGGCGCGCGTCTCGATCCGCAACATCCGGCGCGACGCCAACAAGGACTCGGCCAAGGAAGAGAAGGACAAGCTGCTCTCCGAGGACGAGGCACGCACGCTCAAGGATGAGATCCAGGAGCTGACCAAGACCTACGAGAAGCAGGTCGACCAGGTGCTGGAACTCAAGCGCGAGGAGATCCTCGAGGTTTGAGAGATCTGCATGACTGAGCTCTCGAGTCTTCTCGCATAGAAAGTTGAGTTGCACTCTGGTGTAATGGGCGCGTGCCCGCGGAGAAACCGAGAGATCGCGGAGCTTCACGCGGAGCCGCTGAGGTCGCGGAGCCGCGGAGGATGCCCGACATGACATCAACGCGAGAACCAGGGTTCCCAGTCTTTTCTTCTCCGCGGCTCCGCGCTCTCCGCGGCTCCGCGCGCGGCTCCGCGTCCTCTCTTCTCCCTCCGCGTCGTGGTGCCCGATGAAATTCCTCGGACACCTGGCCGTCGACCTGGGCCAGACCGCCGTGCAGACCACCCGCCCCGACAGCCTCGTTCTGGGCTGGATCCACCGCGCGACCGGCCT
>CAZMLI010000003.1:13576-15303 GCA_964566865.1 uncultured Planctomycetota bacterium | reverse complement strand
AGACCACCCGCCCCGACAGCCTCGTTCTGGGCTGGATCCACCGCGCGACCGGCCTGTTCAGTCAGGAGGTCGAACAGGAAGTGCTGCCGATGGCGGCGTTGCTCGACGCGGTGCATCAGACGCTGGCGGCCCGTGGACACGACAACGTGATTCGCTTCATGGTGGACGAGACCACCTGCTACGACGACACCGATGGCGTGGCGGGTGATCTCGATCGCGCGCTGGCCTCGACCGACCCGGCGCGCCTGACAAACGCCGACCGGATACAGCTGGTGGTCGAAGAAGAGGATGACGACGACCTGCTTTACGTCGTGCTGAATATCCTGGTCTATCGCAAACACGACCCCGGCACGTTTCCGATCTGGTTTCGCGCGACCGCGATCGAGAAAGACCTGCTCCGGCAGGGCGGCGAGAAGCCCAAGCCCTATCAGCAGCGCCTGCGCGGACTGCTCGAGGACGCGGTGGAGCTCAAGCGTCGCCGCGACCGTGGTGTCGCCGGGCTGACCCGGATTCTACAGGCCATCCGCGACGATCTGCAGACGCGGCTGGAGATCGAGGCCAGCCAGCTCGGCGCGTACATGGCGCTGCACCAGACCAGCGATGACTACTATCTCTCGCTGCGGCCACAGATGTGGGACGCCGCGCAGTTGCTGACCGGGCTCGCGGAGCAGGTGGCGCTGCCCGCGGACCTGGAGCAGGCGGCCTCCCAGCCATTGCGCGCGTTCGCGGCCGAGCATGAAAAGAAGCTGACCCGGCTGGAGAAGAAGTTGCTGCCGGCCGCCTCGCAAGGACTGGGCAAGGGCCCCGCGACCTGGACCGAGTTCAGTCGTCGTCGCGTCTTCAATCCCCGAACCGGACGCATCGTCCAGATCCGCTCCTTGGCCAGCGATCAGCAATACGCCTACCGACTGGTCTTCAACCGGGGCGTGCCGGGTGACGAACAGGTCGAGGTCTCGGGTTTCGTCACGCGCATGCTCGGCACCGTCAAGCGCGGCGTCACCACCGAGGTGGCGGAGGCGCTCGAGGGCATGCGCGAGATGGCGCCGCAGACCTATGCCTTCATCAAGGACAAGACCTACCGGCGCAAGATCTTCCAGCACTCGGTCGGATTGATGGGGCAGGAGATGATCGACCTGGCCGACACGATGGCGCACACGATCGTGCGCGAGCTGGTTCAGACCGGCAAGGTGCCGCTCGCCTGGTACCGCGGCAACAAGGTTCACATGAGCCCCGAGGACCACAAGGCTGCGGAGGACTCGTACCAGCAGATGATGGACATCGCCGAACTGACCATCGGCACCCTGGTGCCGGTCGGCAGCTTCTGTGTCGGGGGACCGCTCGGTGGGGCGATCGGCCTGGCCGGGATCAAGCTGTTCCAGAAGTCGCTCAACTGGTACTCCAAGCGCAGCGGTGGTCGGGAGTGGACGATCCTGCCCTCCGCCTGGCGCGAACGCGCGGACGAGCTCGACGAGCAGCGGGCGCCGGAGCGCGAAAAGCAGCGTCAGGACCGAGCCGCCAGCGCCTCGACCGTCTCCCGCCATCAGCAGGAGGAGACGCGCAAGGCGATGATCCAGCTCCAGCGCCAGCTGGCCGAGAACTTCCGCGACTTCGGGCGTCAGGTGCGCGACGGCGAGGTGCCGCTGGACGGCGACCTGCTGGATGTCTCGACGCTCACCGAAGGCAACATCAAGGCCGCGCTGGCTGAAGAAGCGCGCAGCGCGTGAGCT
>CAZMLI010000003.1:5138-13476 GCA_964566865.1 uncultured Planctomycetota bacterium | reverse complement strand
CCCAAGGGCCAGAAGCTGACCAAGCTGCATTTCGAACGCTGGGGCGCCTTGTGGCACGAGCTGAATCGCACCGGCGACAAGTGGCCGATCCAGCGACGCACACAGCTGGCGCTCGCGCTCGCGATCATGCTGCCCGACAAGGCCGTGCCGAAGGGCGTGCAGTGGAAGATCGCCCGCACCGTCGACAGCCTGCCCGCTGTCGGCAAGATCGTCGCCAGCGTGACCGGCAAACACAGCGGCGCGGCGACCTTCTTGAAGCTGGACTGCCAGCAGCTGACGCTCAAGGCGTCCTACCGCTCCGTCGAGAAGAACAAGGAGACACGGAGCTTCGAACTCGTTTCCGGCGGCCTCGAAGCCGACGTCTACTGGCACCCGCAGCGCGGCCACCTGCTGGGTGGCGAGGTTCGCTCCTGGATGAAGCTGCGCTATCGCACGCCCCCCAAGAAAGGTCCCGCAGAGAGGATCGAGCGCTACCATTTCAGCTTCGAGATGGACCTGGTGCTCAAGCTGAGCGACGCGCGACTGGCACGTCTGGTCAACAAGTCGATCGCCGACGGCGTCAAGTGGATCAAGAAGAAGCAGAAGAAGGACGGGTCGTGGGGCCTGTATGGCGGGAAGCACCGCCTCGGCTACAACGCGCTTTGCCTGCTCGCGCTGCTCGGTAGCGGCGTCAAGCCGGAGGACCCGGTCGTGGTCAAGGGATTCGAATACCTGACCAAGCAGAAGATGACCATGACCTACGATGCGGCCCTCTATCTGATGGCGCTCGAGGCCAAATATTCGCCGACCCCCGAAGCCTTGCACCAGATGACCGCCAAGCAGCGCAAGCGGGCCCTGGCGCAGATTCCGAAGAAGATCAGCAAGCCGGACCGCAAACGGATCTACGCGGCCACGCGTTTCCTGCTCGGCGACGACGACTACCAGAAGCGCTGGGGCTACCCGCACACCAACCCCAAGAGCTACGACAACTCCAACAGCCAGTACGGCGTGCTGGGCTTGCTGTCGGCGACCCGTTGCGGCGTCAAGCTTCCCGGCTCGCTCTGGAGCAACATTGCTCGCTTCTGGTTGGCTGAACAGGACAGCACGGGGCCGATGGTCGAGGTGCAGAAGCGCCGGCGGCGCAAGCGCGGCAAGAGCGACTTCGTCTACACCGTGCACGCCAAGGCGCGCGGCTGGAATTACCGGCGCCCCTCGCGTGGGACCGGCGGCGCATACGGCAGCATGACCCTCGCGGGGATCGCCAGCCTGGCCATCTGCCGTAGCCGCCTGTGGCAGGCGGGGCTGCTCAGCCGCAAGATGTCGACCAAGATCGACGAGTCGATGCAAGACGGGTTGGCCTGGATGCAGCAGCACTACGATTTGCGCCGCAATCCGGGCAAGAAGCTCTCCTGGTTCTACTACTACCTCTACGGCCTCGAGCGGGCCGGCGTGCTGGCGCAAGCGCCCCTGATCGGGCAGCACAACTGGTATCGCGAGGGGGCCGCGCTGCTGGTCACCTGGCAACGCCGTGGGGCCTGGAACGCCAACGTGATGGAGAGCTGCTTCGCGCTGCTATTCCTCAAAAAGGCCACCGCCCCGCTAGCCTACAGCCGCGCGCGCTGACGAATTTCCAGCGGCGAGACGACTCCAGCAGCAGGCAGAACGGCCCCTGAGGATGTTTTTCAGTGGCAATCCCATACATGCCCTTGCCTTGCGTTCGAAAACTACCGAAAATGAAGTGCCCGCATGTCGTCAATCCAGATACCTGACTCTCCCAGGCTGTTGATAGTCGATGACGAGGAGTTTGTGCTGGAGGTGGTCCGCGAGACGTTGCAGGGGACCTACCACATCACGGCGACTCAGTCTCCCGAGGAAGCGTTACGCATTCTCGAGCAGGTCCCCCACGAGATCCTCATCACCGACCTGATGATGAGCGAGATGCACGGGATGGATCTGATGCGCAGCGCCCGTCAGATCCAGCCGCAGTTGATCGGCATCGTGATGACCGGTTTCGCCAGCAAGGAGGCGGCCGTCGCCGCGCTCAAGGAGGGTGCGTACGACCTGCTGGAGAAGCCGTTCTCGCCCGACGCACTGGAGCAGGCGGTCGAACGCGCATGGCAGAGCCTGCGCACCAGCCTGGAGAACCAGCAGCTCATCGAGGAGCTGCGGGAGGCGCACAAGGCGCTGGTCGAGAGCGAAGGGCGATTGCGTCAGCTGGCCAGCAACATCCAGGAAGTGTTCTGGATGAGCAACGCCGCGCTCACCGAAATTGCCTACGTCAGCCCGGCGTACGAGGATGTCTGGGGTCGCAGCTGCGCCAGCCTGCTCGAGCAGCCTCGCTCGCTGATCGACGCGGTGCACGAAGAAGACCGCGTGCGCGTCGAGAATGCGCTGAACGCGACCCATCCAGGCTGGACTGGTTTCGACGAGGAGTTCCGCGTGGTCTGGCCCGACGAGTCGATTCGCTGGATCTGGGGGCGGGCCTTTCCGGTGCGCGACGAGAAGAACGTGGTCTACCGGATCGCCGGTGTCGCGCTGGACATCACCAAGCGCCGCGAAGATGAGATGCAACGCAAGCAATTCACGGCGCGGATCCAGCATGCCCAGAAGCTGGAGAGTCTGGGCGTGCTGGCCGGCGGGACGGCCCACGATTTCAATAACCTGCTCGGCGGCATCCTCGGCAACGCCGACCTGGCCTTGCTCGACATCCCGGAGGAGTCGCCTGCACGGCATAGTGTCGAGCAAATCCAAAAGACCGCGATGCGCGCCGCCGAGATCACCAAGCAGTTGCTGGCCTACTCCGGCAAGGGCAAGTTCGTCGTCACCCCGATCGACCTGTCGGTGCTGGTCAAGGAAATGGGGGAGCTGCTCGACCTCTCGATCAGCAAGATGGCGCTGCTGCGTTACAACTTCGCCAAGTCGCTGCCCGCGATCATCGGCGACGCGACGCAGTTGCGGCAGGTGATCATGAATCTGATCTTCAACGCATCGGATGCGCTGGGCGAGATGGGGGGCGTGATCACCGTTCGCACCGGTACGGTCATGCTGGACCGAGAATATCTGCAGCAGGTCTTTCTGCACGAGCTGGCGGAGGGGGAGTATGTCTACGTCGAGCTGTCAGACACCGGCTGCGGCATGGACGCCGAGACCCAGGCCAGCATCTTCGATCCCTTCTTCACCACCAAGTTTGCGGGGCGTGGCCTGGGGCTGGCCGCCGTTCAGGGCATCGTGCGCTCACACGACGGCGGGATCGAGGTCTCCAGCCGACCCGGCAAGGGCGCGACCTTCCGCGTGCTCTTTCCACGCTCATCGGAGCAGCCAGCCGTCGAGTCGGACCTGGCAGGAAATCTGGAAGGCGGCCCGCAGTGGGCTGGGCATGGCACGGTGCTGGTCGTCGATGACGAGGTCAGCATCCGAACGGTGGCCGAGCGTGCGCTGACGCGTCGTGGATTCACCGTCATCTCTGCCGACAACGGAGTCGACGGCGTCGAGATGTTCCGCAAACACGCCGACGAGATCCTGGCGGTGGTACTCGACCTGACCCTGCCACAGCTCAGCGGCGAGCAGGTCTTTCGCCAGATCTGCGAGATCCGCACAGATGTCCAGGTGATTCTCTGCAGCGGGTACAACGAAGAGGAGGCAACCCGCCGCTTCAAGAGTGCCAACCTGGTGGCCTTCCTCGAAAAGCCCTATCGCCCGGCCGTGCTGCTCGAGTTGCTGGGCAAGCTGCTCAAACCCGTCTAGATTGGTGTCTTCGACACAAAACCCAGGATACGTCCCTGTATGTGGGTTACCCGTTGGGGGACCTAGGCTCGTTGCCGTGAAGACGCGCCTACATGTCCTCGTTGCCGTTTCAGCCCTGTTGTTGTGCGGCGCCTGCGGGCAAGCCCCATTCAAGCCCCTCTGGCACCTTCCGGTGGGCATGACGGATCAGCAGCTGGCTGAGAAACTAGAGGGCGAGACCAATCTGACATCTCTCCGCCTTTCCGGCACACAGATCACCGACACCGGTCTGGCTCACGTCGCTGGATTGACCGACCTGAGATCCCTCGACTTGTCTGGCACGCTGGTTACCGACGCGGGTCTGGCGCACATCGCGGGTCTGAGCAACCTGACATCTCTCAAACTGTCCGGCACCAGAATCACCGACGCGGGTCTGGCCCACATCGCGGGACTGACCAGACTGAAAGTACTATACCTGTGCGAGGCTCGTGTAACCGACGCTGGCATGGTGCATCTTCAGCGGCTTGCTCAGCTAGAACAGGTTTCACTGTCCGATACTCGTATCACCGGCGCTGGCCTGGCACACCTTCGGGGCCTCACGAACCTGACACTTCTGTTGCTCAGTAGCTCCGATGTCACCAACGCCGGCTTGGCCTACCTGGAGGGCCTGAGCCTGACGCGCCTAACTCTCGACAATACGCGGATCACGAACGAGGGTTTGCTGCATCTGAAGGGCCTGAGTAGATTGTGGTATCTCTCCATCAGGAGCACTGGAATCTCCGACGCGGGCTTGTCGAGTCTCGGAGGCGTCACCAGCCTGGGATGGCTCGACTTGCGGAACTGCTCTATCTCAGACACGGGACTCGTTCATCTCAAGGGTTTCAAGAAACTGGAGTGGCTCTTTCTCCCCGACACCATCAGCGGCGCGGGCCTGCATCATCTCAAAGGACTCGATCTCTCTGTGCTCGTTCTGCGGGGTCCCCAGATTACCGACGCTGGGATAGTGCATCTGGAGCAACTCACGAATCTGAGAGAGATATTCCTCAAGGAGACCGAGATCACCGACGATGGACTCCTTCGTCTAGCGAAGGCCCTGCCAAAGTGCACTCTACATAGAGACGAGATCACGATCAGCCCCCGACGCCGGCGGGGGTGGTAACGCGGGACCCGCCCTCGGATGCTCCCAAAGGCTGCACACAGCTGTACGTGCGGCTGACCGCAATGCGGGTTACAATACGGCTCGCATGCTCAAGAAAGTCCTCATCGCCAACCGCGGGGAGATCGCCGTCCGCGTGATTCGCGCCTGTCGCGAACTCGGGATCGAGACGGTCTCGGTCTACAGCGAGATGGACGAGTCCGCGCCGTTCGTGCGCATGTCTTCGGAGACCTACGCGCTGGAAGGCATGACGTCGGCCGAGACCTACCTGAACATGGACCAGCTGCTCGCGATCGCCGGTCGGGCGGGGTGCGACGCGGTACATCCCGGCTACGGCTTTCTCTCCGAGCGCCCCAGCTTCGCGCGCGCGGTGGCGGCGGCGGGCCTGACCTTCATCGGTCCGTCCCCGGAGTCGATGGACTGCATGGGAGACAAGCTGAACGCCCGCGCGACGATGATCGCGGCGGGCGTGCCGGTTGTGCCAGGCGGCGGTGCGGATGAGGCCGACGCGATCGGCTACCCGCTGCTGGTCAAGGCGGCCTTCGGTGGCGGCGGCAAAGGGATGCGCGTCGTGAACGATCCGTCCGAGCTGGAGCGCGGCGTGCGCCAGGCCAGCAACGAGGCGCAGTCGGCGTTCGGCGACGGCACGGTCTATCTCGAGCGGTACCTGAAACGGCCGCGTCACATCGAGGTTCAGGTGATGGGCGACGCCCACGGCAATCTGATTCACCTGGGCGAGCGGGAGTGTTCGATTCAGCGTCGGCATCAGAAGCTGGTCGAGGAATCGCCCTCGCCGATCGTCGATGACGCGCTGCGCGCCAGGCTCGGTGAGGCCGCGCTCAAGGCCGCGGCCAGCGTGGGCTACCAGAACGCCGGCACCGTCGAGTTCCTGCTCGAGGGTGACGAGTTCTTCTTTCTCGAGATGAATACGCGTCTGCAAGTCGAGCATCCGGTGACCGAGATGGTGACGGGCATCGATCTGGTCAAGCTGCAGCTGGCGGTCGCGGCCGGCGAGCCGCTGCCTTACACCCAGGATGACATCGTCCTGCGCGGGCACGCGATCGAGTGTCGGATCTGCGCCGAGGACCCGTACAACAACTTCATCCCCTCACCCGGGCAGGTGGTGGGGCTGAAGAGTCCGGAAGGCCCGTTCGTCCGGGTCGACAGCGGCATCGATCAGCGTTTCGAGGTCACCATGCACTACGATCCGCTGATCTCCAAGTTGATCGTCTGGGCACCGACGCGCGCGGAGGCGATCGCGCGGATGGACCGCGCGTTGAAGGAGTACCTGATCGTCGGCTTCCAGACCTCGATCCCATTTCATCGCGACGTGATGGCCAGTGAGGCGTTTCGCGTGGGCGATCTGTCGATTCGTTTTGTCGAGGAGATGCTGGCGGAAGGCCTGCCGGACAAACCCAAGGACCGACAGCTCGCGCGATTGATCGCCTGTGCCCTGGAGCACGACGGCCGACGCACGTCTCGCTCGCTCGCGCGGGGCAACAGCCACAGCCTGTGGAAGTTGAGCCACCGCAGCCGGATGGGCCAATAGATGCCAGACACCCGATATAGCTGTAGAGTCAATCGTGGCGAGAGCGTCCAGGTGCGGGTCAGCGAGCAGGACGATGCGTTGCTGTTCACCGATGATGACGGCGCACACCGCGTTGTGATCCACCCGAGTCGTCAGAGCATCCGCTCGGCCACGATCGACAACCGCCAGGTCGAGTTTGGCATGGTGCAGAAGGACGGGGTCTATCACATCTACATCGATGGCATCGATTATGCGGTCAACGTCGTCGACTCGCGCTTCGAGAAGTTGCTCGAAGTCGGCGGTGGCAAGTCGAGCGGGGGCGGCCAGTCGCGTGTCTGCGCGCCGATTCCCGGGCTGGTGGTACGGATTCTCGTCGAAGAGGGACAGCAAGTCAAACGCGACCAGCCGTTGCTGATCCTCGACGCGATGAAGCTGGAAAACGAAATTCTCTCACCCGGCGACGGCGAGGTGACCCGGGTCGTGGTCGTCGCGGGGCAGGCCGTCGAGAAGGACGAGATCCTGCTCGAGGTCTGCTGAGGCTAGCCCAATGAAGATCGATCATATCGGGATTGCCGTCAGCTCGATCGAGGCCGCGTTGCCGTTCTACCAGGAGGGCCTGGGGCTGGACTGCTCGCCGGTCGAGCAGGTGGAGGGCATGGGTGTGCGCGTGGTCAAACTCGACGTCGGCGACGCCGCGCTGGAGTTGATCGAATCGACCGACCCCGAAGGTACGATTGCCCGCTTCATCAGCAAGCGTGGCGAGGGCATCCACCACATTTGCCTCGAGACCGACGACCTGGACGGCGCCATCGCGCGCCTCAGTGCCCAGGGCTACAGCCCCGTGTATGACGCGCCCCGAACCGGGGCGGGCGGGCATCGGGTTAACTTTCTCAAGCCGGCGGACGCGCGGGGCGTTCTGATCGAGCTGCTCGAGCTTGGCGGGGATGGCGCCTGACGCGGGCCAGCAAGGAGCGGGTCGGGATTGGGCCGTGATCGGGATGTCACTGGCCGGCATCCTGGTTGCCACCGCGCTGCTCCAGAGTTCGGCCTGGTTCGCGACGCGGGCCGCGCTCGAATTCGTCCAGCCCGCGGCTGCCAGCCCGACGGCCGTGGCGCCAGAGGATGAGGCGGCGAAGCGGCTGCGGCGCAAGATGGATCAGCAGATGAGAGTCGGCGTCGACTCCCCACAAGAGGATGCGCGCCGCGCGCGTCTGCTGAAACGGGCGCGCAAGTTGATGGCGAGGCAGGCCTACCCGCGCGCGGTGGAACCGCTGGAACGCATACTCGAGATGTCCCCGCGGGACCATGTGACACTCGAGCTACTGGGGCGTTGCCTGCTGGGATCCTCGAAGCTGGCGCGCGCCAGGCTGATCTGCGATCGGGCGATCGCGGCCAACCCGCTGTATCTGCCCTCTCGCCGGACGCGCGTGAAAATTCTGCTGAGACTCGGAGAGCGCGAGCAGGCACTGGACGACCTCTCGCTGGTGCTGCGCCATCGCCCGGACGACACGCAGTCGCGGGCGCTGCGTGCGCGACTGTACGAGCGGCGCGGCGAGCTTCACCGGGCACTGGCCGACTGGCATGCGGCGCTGGCGAGTTCCCCGGCCCGAAAGCAGCGGCACGCCTGCCGGAGCGAGATCGACCGGCTGGTCGGTCTGATCATCAATCAGAAAAAGGACAAGGGCGATGAGCGAATCCGCTAATCCGTACGCACACGAGCCAGACGACGGGCCACCACCGCCCAGACGTCGCGGTGGATTTGGCCTGCTGCTGGCCGGCCTGCTGGTCGGGGTGGTCGGCCTGCTGGGCTTTCTCTACTACCGGACGATCCCGAAGAACGCCGCCGAGCAGTTCATGCGTGCCGAAAAACTGGAGAAGGAACTGGCCAGTAGCGGGAAGACGATGGAGCAGGAGGAGCAAGCGGAGTTTCGCAAGCGGGTCGTCGAGTCCTA
>CAZMLI010000003.1:0-5038 GCA_964566865.1 uncultured Planctomycetota bacterium | reverse complement strand
GCGAAGTCGTTGTTCCGCGCGGCGGAGATCCTCGATCAGCAGATCAAGGGGCGGTCCGCGGAGAAGGCCGTCGAGGGCTACCTGGAGCTGGTCAAGCAGTTCCCCAAGAGCGAGCAGGCGCCGATCGCCCTGTTCCGCGCCGCCCAGCTTCACGAGAAGCAGAAAGCCTGGAAGAAGGCGATCGCGCTCTACAAGCGGATCGAAGAGGAGTATGGAAAGTCGGAGTGGGCGCCGCGCGCGCTGCGCCGCTGGGCCGAGATCCTGGAGGAGAAACTCGAGAAGCCGAAGGAAGCGGCCGAGGTGTTCAAGCGCTTGATCGAGAAGTATCCGGACAGCAAGGAGGCCAAGTACGCCCGGAGCCGGAAGAAGGGGCTCGACAAGCAGAACGCCGCCAAGGAGGCCAAGGACTATCAGTCCGGGCGTTATGGCGGTGGTGGCGGCGGCACGATCTACGATCAATCGGCGCAGTGGACCGAGGCGCGCAAGAAGCTCTATCGGGCAATCGCCAAGCAGAAGCTGGATGTGCTGCACCTCGACTGCGACATCGCGATCGACCCCGCCGGCAAGAAGGCCAGCTTCAAGGTCGCGGTCAAGCTGACCAACGGGGGCAAGACGCGCAAGGAGCTGCTGTTTTTCATGGGCATGGGCTTCGGCATCTCGAAGGTCACCTTCAGTGGCAGCAAGATCCGTCACGAGCACAAGGAGGAGCGGCTGGTCCTGTATCTGGACGAACCGTTCGCCAAGGGGCAGACCCGCAGCTTCACGCTGACCTACGGACTCGACCAGTCGCAGACCAAGCTGGGCCCGCTCTACCTGGTCAAGCTGGGCGAGGACGGCTTCGCGATGGCCGACATCGGCTGGTATCCCGGCAACGTGATGGGCGACCTGTTCAAGTTCACCGCACGTTACCGCGTGCCGCGGGGTTACCGGGTCGTCTCGCTCGGCGAGCAGACCGGCAAGAAGCGGACCGGCGGGAAGATCGAGTACACCTGGAAGGCGGATCAGCCGGTCTTCGGACTGTACTGGGCTTACGGGCGCTACGTCGAGACGCGCCTGAGCTGGGGCAAGGTCGACCTGCGGCTGCTGACCTTCAAGAAGTGGCACAAGGCCAGTGAAACGCTCGAGGTGGCCAAGGAGGTGCTGACCTTCTACGCCAAGCGATTCGGCGCCTATCCTTACAAGAAGATGTGGATTGCCGAGGTGGCGCTGGCCAAGCCGTTCAGCGGCGTCGGTCCCGCCTCGCTGCTGTACCTCAATACCTCGCACTTCCAGAAACCAGAGGTGCCGCTGACGGTGCTGGCGCACGAGGTTGCGCATCAGTGGTGGGGCAACCAGGTGCCGATCTCGTTGTTCAACGTCAAGGGCTATTCGCAGTGGCTCTCCGAGGGGTTCGCCACCTACTCGGAGGTGATGTTCATGGAGCACAAGCAGGGCAAGAAGAAGATGCGGGCGCACCTGGACAAGTACCGCGACCTGTATCTGAAGATCACGCCCAGCTTCTACGAGCCGCCGCTGTCGAAAGCCGTGGGCGGTGGCCCCGGTTATTTCGCCGCGGTCTACATGAAGGGCTGCTGGGTCTTGCACATGCTGCGCTGGCGCATGGGGGACAAGGCCTTTCTCCAGGCGCTGTCGACCTATCTCGAGCGGTTTCGCTGGAAGGGCTCGCGCGTGGCCGACTTCCGCAAGATCTGCGAGGAGGTGTCCGGCAAGAAGTTCGGTCCCTTCTTCAAGGACTGGGTCGAGGGCATTGGCTGCGTGCGCTACGACATGGCGGCCCAGACCGTGGACGAAGTGCCGCCGCCGATCAAGAAGGAGAAGAAGGAGAAGGAAGACAAGAAGCCTCAGAGCCCGACCTGGAAAGTGTCTTTCGAGCTGAGGCAGAAGTCGACGAAGGTCATCGCCGTCAATAGGAAAAAGAAGAAGGACAAGAAGAACAAGAGGGACGAGAAGAAGGACAAGAAGAAGGACAAGAAGAACAAGAGGGACGAGAAGAAGGACGAGAAGAAGGAGAAGCTGCCGTTTCCGTATCGCATCCCGGTGGAGTTGTTGATCCAGGGTCCAGAACCGGACCAGCAGCGGACCGTCCTGCTCGAGCTCAAGACCAACCCGCAGCGCTTCGAATTCACCCTGCCCTGGAAGCCGAAGAAGATCGTGCTCGATCCGAACCACCGGTTGCTCAAGGTTCCCGGCAAACACAACCAGTACAGCTTCGAGTAGCGCCTGTGCGGTGGCCTCTCTCTTTGCTGCTCCTCGTCTTTGCCAGCGGATGGATGCCGGCCAGCGCGCGAACCTGGCTGGACTGGTCCTCACATGGCTGGGACGGCCACTTCCGTCAAGGGCAGTCGGTGCCGGTCATCGCGCAGGTCCGACACAGCGGGCCCGCGGCCCAGCTGCGGATAGAGCTGCGCGGCGGCGGCGGTCGGATCCTGGCCACGCAGCAATTCCTCGCAGCGGACCAGACCTCGCGTCGCGTTGAATTCGTCCTGCCAGCGCCCGGCCCCGAGCGGCTCTGGGCGCTGCACTTGCTGGTTGACGGACAGCAGGTGCTGGTTCGCTTGCTCGTCTGGCGGCGACTGCGTGCGTCGCACAAGCTGGTCGTCGCGCTGGGGCTGCCACCGCAGACGTTGCTGCCGCACCTGATCCGGCTGAACCTGGTCTACATCCGCCCGCCGCTGGCGCGGTTGCCTCGACGCTGGGGCGGCTGGCAGGCTGTCGACCTCTGCCTGCTGGCACAGCCCGAGGGCCTCGCGCCCCGCGTACGGACCGCGCTTCAACGCTGGATTCTCAGCGGCGGACGGGCGGTTGCGTTTCTCTCCCGACAGCCGGAAAAGGTGACCGAGCAGCTCGGCCCGCTGTTGCCCTGGCGACTCGCCGAGCGTTTGCGGGTCGAGAGCGCGAGCCTGATGCACTGGCTCGGGGTGGTCGGCCAGCCCGGGCAGCGCATCGCGTCGGTCCGCGGGCACAGCCCACCACGACAGCTACTGGCCGGTACGGTTGCCGCCCCGTTGATCGGCTACCAGCCCGCCGGCCGCGGCGGAACGCTGACGCTTCACTTCCAGCCGGCCGACGTGCCGGGCCTGCTGGCGCAGGACGGGCAGGCATTCTGGGAGCGGATTCTGCGACATCGCCAGCAGCCGGTCGAGGGCCTGCGTCACGCGGTTGCCGAGCTTTGCCGGGCGACTCCCCGAACCCCACTGGGCCAGGCGTTCGCTGGCCTGCTGCGGGCACAAGGCCGAACGCGTCTGCCCTATGGGTCGCTGCTCTGCTTCGTCGCGCTGTACCTGCTGGTCCTGGGCCCGTTGACGCTGCTCGTACACCGGCGGCGAGGTCCCGCCTGGGGCATGTCCGTGGTGGCCCTGTCGGTCGGGTTGTTCGTGCTCGTCGCAGTCTTCTGGGGGCGTCAGTTGCCGAGCGCCGGACCGCGGCAGCTGACGCTCAGCGTGATCGATGTCGGCCCGGGCTGGCGGATTGATCGGCGGTTGAGCGGGCTCCATCGCTTCCGCGACGCAGAGCAGCTGACCTTCCGCTTCGACAGCGATCGCGACCAGGTCGAACCGATCCGGTTGCAGTGGCGCCGCTTCGATCAGGACGATGCCGGTGTGGGCGTGGTCACGGCGATCGGCGGCCGCGAGCTGAAAACGCTGGCGCCGATCCTGCTCGCGCTCCAGCGGCCGACGACGGGCACGGGCAAGCAGGTCGGAATGCAGGCCGTCTATAGCTGCAGTCTGTCGCAGGCGACGGTCGCGCTGCGGTTCCGCGATCCGCTCGACGGACCACTTCGCGACGCGCTGCTGGTCACGGCCACGACCGTCTATCCGCTGCCGGACCTGGCCGCCGGCGCGCGCTCGGCTCGCAGTCAGACGGGTGTGCCGCTCATCGACTGGCTGGCGACGGCGCGTCGAGTGCGCCAACCCAGCCTGCGGCAGGCGTTGATCCAGCAGAGCTTTCGCCGGGCGCTGGTCCAGGCGCCTCGGGGATTCTGGGATCTATCGGAGGTGCTGCGGCGGGGCGACGCCGTCCTGCTGGGGCGTCTCGACCGGCTGGAGCCGGCCCTCAGCTTTCCAGGACTCGCGGTGACGCGCACGGATCTGGTCTTCGTGCGGGCGATCGTGCCGAGGGACGCCAGATGATCCGCATCGATGGGCTGCGCATGGTCTATCGCAGGGTGCCGGTACTCAAGGGTCTCAGTCTGTCGATCGCCCCGGGCGAGGTGTACGGTTTCATGGGGCCCAACGGCGCCGGCAAGACCACCACCCTGCGCGTGCTCGCGACCCTGCTCGAGCCGACCGCGGGCGAGGCGCTGATCGGAGGCCACTCGACCACGCGTGCCCCCGAGCAGGTGCGTGCGCTGATCGGCTACATGCCCGACGAACCCGGCCCGTATGACGAGATGTCGGTCGGCGGCTATCTGGGTTTCTTCGCCGCTGCCTACCGCGTGCCGCGCAAGGATCGCGATCGCGTCGTCACCGAAATCCTCGAGTTGACCGATCTGCGCAGCCTGGCCACCGACCAGGTCGAGCAGCTCTCACGCGGGCAGCAGCAACGGCTCTCTCTGGCGCGCGCGCTGATTCACGATCCGCAGGTGCTGCTGCTCGACGAGCCGGCCTCCGGGCTCGATCCGCGGGGTCGCCTCGAGATTCGCGAGCTGCTGCGCGAGCTGGCCTCGATGGGCAAGACGATCATGATTTCCAGCCACCTACTCGTCGACCTGGCCGAGCTGTGCCATCGCGTCGGACTGCTCGAGCGCGGCGAGCTGCTGTTCGAGGGTACTCTGGACGAGGCGCTGGCTCAGGTGGATGATCGACCGCGGCTGGAAATTGGCCTGGCCGAGCGCACCACGGAGGCGCTGGCGCAGCTCGAGAAATCCAGCCAGGTCAGCGCCGTCAGCCGGCGCGACAACCGGCTGATCGTGACACTGGCCGATGGCGCGACGGCGGCGGCTATCTCCAGGGAGCTCGTCGAAGCGGGCCACGCGCTGGAGCACCTGTCCCGACGCGGCCCGGATCTGGAAGACGTCTTCCTCTCGCTGACGCAGTGA
>CAZMLI010000002.1:50706-52087 GCA_964566865.1 uncultured Planctomycetota bacterium | reverse complement strand
CTAGCGGTTGGCGCCGCCGCGGTTGCCCGGGTTTCCTGGGCCGGTTCCGGGGCCGTCGTTGACCGGCGGGTTGCCCGGCGGCTGGGGATCCTCACCGTTGCCGACGCCGTTGTTGCCATTGCCGTTGCCATCATCCGCGTCGTCCTGATCCGGCTCGGGTGGCGCCTCATCGGAAGCACCGCAGTCGCAGCCGTGGGCCAACGCTCGCGCAACACGTCGGGACAGTTGCTTGCGGTGGCGATGCAGGGTGGCGGTTTGGCGGTGCCAGCTGCGCAGGGCGTTGGCCTTGCAGAGCAGCAGGTAGGCGGCCAGGTCATGGCCACCGACGTGCAGCTTGGCGGCGGCGGTGAGCGTCGCTCGGACCATTGCGCGGCAGTCATGGTCGTCGGCCACCGGCCGCAAGGCGTGCAGACGAGCCGCGACGAAGTCCGAGAGAATCTCGCGCGCCGTCGGGTCGCTGTGCGCCATCTGCTGCAGCTGCAGGGTCAGGCTGCCGACGGCGGAGATCGCCTTGAGTCGAGCGTAGCCGAAGGCCAGCAGCTTGCGGTCCGCGTGCGCCTTGCGCACCAGTCGGCAGGACCTGGCAATGCCCTCGCCGGCCAGGCCGGCCTGCATCACGCGGTCATGGTACGGGGTGGCCAGCGCGAGCCACTTGTCGGCTGCGCGCCGCGGGTAGGTGAAGTGTGCAATCGCGCGGGTGGCGGCCCAGCCTGCTTCTCGGCTGTGGCCGCGTTCGGCGAATTGCCGAGCGCTCTTGAGGAAGTTGTGGCCGACCTGCCACGATCGATAGGCCACGATGTCCTTCGAGCCCTTGAGTTCGTCCGCTGTCTGCTGGCAGACCAATGCGGCCTCTGCCAGCCTGGGCGTTGCGGAGTGCGACGTGCCCGCGAGTGCGGCCAGGCCAAGTATGGCGAGTGTGGTGCTTCTGATCATCTGTCATTCCTCGAGTATTTTGGGTCCTTGGCTTCTAACAATTCCCAGTCGATCTGATCTGTGCCCAGCTCCCGTGAGAGCTGGGATTCGAGTTGCCGCAGTCGGGCCAGCTCACGTCGGGTGCGCTGCCTGGCGTCCGTCGTTTTTTGGTCCTTCGGGGTGTTGCGCTCGACGGCTTGGGGGGCGGTCCGGGTCACCGGTCGGGCAGCCTCAGCTCTGGCCAGTGTGGGGCGCGCGTCTTGCGCTGAGGGCTCGCGGGATGTCGGGGCTGTCAGCTGTGGCTGGAGTCGCTCAGTGTTCGAGTCGTCGGGTGTGAAGGCGGTCAGCGCGATCAAGCTGGCGCAGGCCAGCAGTGATGCGGCGTTCATCAATCTTCGCTTGTCTTGCATGGAACCCGGTCATTGCAACTGGTATGCCATCCGCGAGTTGTTTGGTGTAAGTCGTTGTG
>CAZMLI010000002.1:49397-50606 GCA_964566865.1 uncultured Planctomycetota bacterium | reverse complement strand
ATCTTCCTCTGTCTCTGCGCGCTGCTGGCGTTGATCGTGATTGCACAGGTCACCTCGTCGCCGCTGGCGAGCACGCTCGACAGCAAGTTCGGTGGGTTCCTCAAGCGGAGTAACGGCTCGAGGTAGCTCAGGCGATCTTGCGGTGGAAGACCCACCACTCGAGCATACAGATCGCCAGCGCGGCCAGCGCGAACCAGCGCCAGAGTGGCTTCTTGACCTGCTGCACCGCGGACTTACGTTGAATCTGGCGGCCGCCGAGGTCGAGTGAGTTGCGCGGCGCGGTGTCGCTCTCTTCGCGTGACAGCAGGTTGACTGCGAAGGTGAAGTCGCGCGAGCCAGCCTTCGTCTGGTAGATGCCGATGCGGTCCGTCTGGTGGAAGTAGACCGTGGTGCCATCACCGGCAAGCTCGATCTGCTCGCCGCCGGGACGTATGACCCGGACCTGCTTGGCCTGGCCTGGCTCGATCGGCACCGTCTCGCCCGGGCGCACCATGCGCGCCTGTGCCAGATGCTTGAGTTCACGGATCCGCTCGAGGATGTTGAAGATGAAGATCGGCCAGGAGGCGCGCAGCCCCCAGTCGGAGTCTTCCAGCTTGAAACCGACCACCACATCCTCGTAGGGCCGCTCGGTGAGCAGTGCGATGATCGCGTTCTCTTCCTGAAAAGCCAGGCCGCGGGCATTCTCCAGCTGATAGGTCCGGGTCTGGGCGATCGACACATCACTCAGGTCGAGGTAGCGCATGTACAGGTGTGAGCGGTTCCAGTGGGTGAGCTTGACGTGCTGGTACGAGTCCCCATGCAAGACCCCGCTGGGCGGTCTGGGGGGAGCAAAGTACAGCACCGGACACTCCGGTAGTTGTCTGGGCGTGAACCCGTCGCAGATCACCAGGTCGTAGCCCTTGGCGCCCGACAGGCGTGGCCCCGTGCGTGTCACCTGCGTCATCGGAGCACTGCGCAGCGCTTTCTCGAGCCAGAAATTTCCCGGGCTGGCCAGCAGGACCTTCAGCCGCTTCGGCGCCTTGATGAACGCGATGGCCTGGTTGTCGAGCAACAGGTCGTCCTTGAGGTCGATCGAGAGGTTGATCGGACCGGGGCGGATCTCCAGCTTGAAGGTCTTGCCCAGCGACTTGCCGGGCTTCAGCGTGATCTTGCGCGAGCTGATCTCTCCACCCTTGTAGCCTTCGCCCAGGCTCAGGTAGAAGGTGCGCG
>CAZMLI010000002.1:42873-49297 GCA_964566865.1 uncultured Planctomycetota bacterium | reverse complement strand
GTCGATGATCTCGAGCAGCTTGCGCTTGGCCTCCTCGAAGCGGGTGGGGCTGCCATCGCGGGACTGCATGCTGGCCGAGGCATCGATGATCGCCACCATCGAGCGTCCTCGCCGGGCCTTGCCCTTGATGAAGAACTCCGCCATCGCCAGCGTCAGCAGGATCACCAGCATCAGCTGCAGGATCAACTGCAGGTTGGAGCGCAGCCGCTGAAACGGCGTATTGGCCTGCAGGTCGGAGAGCACTTGCTCCCAGAGCATCGTCGTCGAGATGGTCTGCGGCTCTCGCCGCATCTTCAGCAAGTAGAGCAGAACGATCGGCGGAATCAGCAGCAGGAACCACAGGGCCATCGGGTTCCACGGGGTCATGGGCGATTACTTCCGATTCGGCGGCCGACGGGGCGGACGTTTCTTTGGCGCTGGCCGACGCCCGAGGGTGATCTTGAGCGCAAAGGTCTCGTCATCGCGCTTGATCAGGATCTGGATCGTGTCGCCGGCATAACGCTTGCCGACCATGAACAGCAGGCCGAAGCGATTGAGGATCGGCTTGCCGGCGATCTTGAGCACGATGTCGCCTGCCTCGAGGCCGCCGGTCTCGGCGGCTGACTTGGGCACGACCTTCTCGATCTTGGCGCCGGGACCGTCGAACTCGGCTTTCATCTGAACGCCGAGAAATCCGCCGTGCAGCGTCTTGCGTTTGATCATGAAGGCCAGGTCGCGCTGAATGTCGACCAGCGGCACTGCGAAGCCGATGCCGGAGTCGTACCACGCCAGGCCCGATCCGCGAGGCGAGAGCGGCACGATCACGCCAAGCACATCCCCGTTCAGGTCGATCAGCGGTCCGCCATAGTTGACCGGCGAGCAGGGCGCGTCGGTCTGCATCGCCTTGCCGCTGATGCGGTTGGTGGCGCTGATGATGCCGAAGTGGGTCGAGGGCGACTTGCCGGCGTAGGCCCGGCCGAGCGCGATGGCCCAGCGGCCGGTTTCGATCTTGTCCGTCTGCACCGCCTGGGGCACCTTGAGGTTCTTGGCGTCGATCTTGACCAGCGCCAGTCCCTTGGAGAAGTCGCGCGCGATCAGCTTGCCGACGAACTCACGGCCGTCGGGCAGGATCACGGTGATGATCTGTGGCTTGGTATTGAAGTTGAACGCGCTGGTCACGATCAGCCCGTCTCGGCCCACGATCAGCCCGGTGGTCGAGGCGTCGATCGCCTGGTGGAACTGACCGCCGCGACGTCCGGGACGCTTGCCGCGTTTGAACAGCCGGCCGCCACCGGGGGCCGTGCCGCCGAGCGTCTCGATGGTGACCACGAAGCGCGAGGCCTTGGCCGCCGCCTGGATCAGCATCTTCTGGGTCGCGGCGAGGCCCTTGCGGCGATCGTCTTTTGATTCGTCGGCCTGCGCATTCGCACAGGCCAGCATCAGGCAGCAGCCAATCAGCAGTGGTCGATTCATTTTCCGTCCTTGTTGGCTGTCGGTTTCTTGTACGGCTTGTCGTTGGTCCACTCTTCGGGATAGCGGTAGGACCTTCCGGTGATCCGGCGCAACGCGGTCAGCGCGGCGTTGGCCACCTCCAGCATCTCGTCGTCGAGGGCGCCGATCAGCGCCTTGCGGGCGGCGGCCGCGGGCTTGCCGATCTTGCCCAGTGCGGCGGCCGCTCGCTCGCGGATTTCAGCCCGGCGGTCCTTCAGCAGCTTGATCAGCGGGGCCACTGCGCGCGCCGCCGCGGGGCCCATCTCTTCCAGCGCCGCGGCCGCGAGGAAGCGGTGGGCCGGATCCGGGGCGCCGAGCGTCAGCATCAGCTTGAGCACCGCCGGGCTGCCCACCTTTCCGAGGGATCGCACCGCCGCGCTCTTCAGCTCCCAGTCCTCGGCCGCAAAGGTGTCCAGCAGCGCCTTGATCGCGTCGTTGGGCAGATCTTTCAGCTGTCCCAGGCCCCAGGCGCAGGCGACGCGGATCGAGGGCTTGAAGTGGGTCAGATGCCGCATGAATACCGGCGCAAGTTCCTGGGTCGGTCCACCGGTTTCGCCCAGCGCGCGCAGCGCGGCTTCTTGCGTGGTGTCGTCGAAACTGCTCGTCAGCCGGATCAGGCGCCGGCGAATCCTGGGGTCGGTGATCTTGCAGCGTCCGATGGCCCAGCTGGCGGACCAGACGATTTCGCGCCGCCGGGCCTTGAGCGCTTCGAGCAGCGCCTGGATCACAGGCGCGGTCGATTGGCCCAGTGTGCCGGTGGCCTCGAGCGAGAGCCGGCGCACGCTCGGATGCGGGCTCTGGCTGTGCGATAGAATCTGTTCCAGCAGGGGGAGGGCTTTCTTCTCGAGCAAGCCGGCCGCGGCCAGGCCGACCTGAATCTGGCTCGGTTCGTCGGAGGCCAGCAAGGCCCGCAGGGTGTCCAGGCTGGCGGGACCCAGCTTGGACAGCGTGCGCGGCAATTCTGGCACCCAGGCCAGCTTCTCCTTGCGGGCCACGGCGGCGAGCACCTGCAGCAGCGGAGCGGACGGTTTGCCGATCGCACCCAGGCAGCGCAGCAGCCGGGTGGCTCGGGCGGGCTGCTGGGCCAGGGCCAGCAGCTTGGCCAGCCCGGGCACGGCGACCGCAGCCGCCGGACCCATCGCCTCGAGTGCCTCGATCGCGGCCCGTTCCTCCGTTGCGAGCAAGGCGCTGAGCTGGGCCGCCGCGCGCGGGTCTTGCAGTGATCCCAGGGTTTCCATGGCGGCCAGGCGCAGCGTTCGGTCCTTGCTCTCGAGCAGCGGCAGCACTCTGGGTAGCGCATCGGCGGCCAGTGGCCCGAGCGCGCCCAGGCCGCGCAGTGCCCGTAGGCGATCCTGCGGCCGGTCGTCGAAGATCTTCAGGATCAGCGGCAACGCGGGCTTGCCGATCTTCTGCAGCAACTGCAACAGCGCCGGATCCTTGCCCGATCCGAGCGCGGCGAGCACGGCCGGAACGACCTCGGGACCGATGCGCAGCAGGGCCGCGAAGGAATCCTGGCGCAGGAGTACGTTGGGGCCGCCGAGCAGCTGGATCAGATCCGTCGCCGCGGGCAGGGCAGCCGGGCCGATCTTGGCCAGCGTGGTGACGACGAGCTGGCGCAGATCCTCCGCGCGGCCACGGTCGAGAATTTCGCGCAGGGGCGCAACCGCCAGGGCGGCATCGGGGCCGAGTACCGACAGCCCGGCCATCGCCGCGCGCCGGATCTCGCTGTCCTTGAGGCGCAGCAGCCCGGCCAGGTGCTTGGCCGCTGACGGACCCATGCCGGCCAGCTTGAGGGCAGCGGTGTGCTTGGCATAGGGGGCTTGCGCTTCACGCAGCTGTGCGGCGTACTCGACCAGCCAGTCCGCGTGGGTCGTGGGCTTCTTGCGTGTCGCGGGCCCTTCGTCCTCGTCGTCCTCGTCCACCTCCAGGGTCAGCTTGACGCGCAGCACCTTGTTGCCGCGCTTGACCGAGAGCGCCACGACATCGCCGGGGCGGCGACGGCGAATCTCCGCCTTGAAGTCCTCGATCGTCTTGATGCGCTTCTCGTCGACCCGCATGATCAGGTCGTCCTTGCGGAAGCCGGCCTTCGAACCCGGCGAGGCGGGGAAGACGCGGTCGACGTAGGGCGGTGGGCTGCGGAATGGCCCGGCGTCGAGAAAGATCAACCCGGTGTAGGCCCGGCGGCCCGTGCGCTTGGTCTTGGTCGCGCGGGCGCGTGGTTTGCCCGCGATCAGATCGCGGATTGCGCTGACGGGCAAGGCGTAGTGGAACTGGGTATTGGTCTCCTTGCTGCCGAGCACCTTGCCGGAGAGCCCGATCCAGCGACCGGCGGAGTCGATCAGCGGGCCGCCGTAGGCGCCCGGGTTGATCTGTGCGTCGACGATGTAGACCTGGCCCTTGTAGGGGAAGTCGGCCAGCCCGCGTCGCGCGTGGAGCTGCGTCTTGGCCGACAGCACTCCCAGGTGGACCGACAGCGGTTCGGCGCCCTGGGACAGGTTGAAGGCGTTGCCGATCGCGACGACCCACTGGCCGATCAGCGGTTGGCCGCTGTAGGGCTCGAGGAAGGGCAGCTTCTTGCCGTTGATCTGGATGATCGCCACGTCCCGGTCGTAGTCCCGGTGGACCACCTTGGCCGGCATGTGTCGGCCGTCCTGCAGGATGACGTAGAGGTTCGGCGTGGTCAGCATCGCGGAGTTGTAGGTCAGGATGCGTCCGTCGGGGCTGCAGATCACGCCCGTGCCGTAGGCCGGGATGCCCTTGACGTGGCCGGCGCCGTAGATCTTGACCAGGGCGGGGCTGACGCGTTCGAGTGCGGGGCCGAGGCTCGAGCGGGGCCGCGTGCGCGGGGCTTCGGCGGCGATCGGGCCGGGTTTGTGGGTGGCGCTGTCGAGGGTCGCCTGCTGGATCGTGATCCTGTAGGGCTTCTGCTTGGCGGGCGTGATCCGGCGCTCCGTCGCGAGTTTCAGCTTGCCGAACTTGCGGTACTTGCGGTATTCGATCGTCAGGTCGAGCTTCTCGTTGACGAAGCGCTCGATGCCGAGCAGACGATTGAACTCCAGGTCGTAGTGGAAGCGCAGTTGTTCATCGTCGGGACCGCTGTGCAGCACCATGATCGAGGCCCGGCCGCCGATTCGCCCGCTGCTGTGCAGCTCGCCACGGGTCAGGTGCGAGCCGCCGAGCAGATCCGCGGGCAGCGGCGCCAGCGCCCAGGACAGTCGCATCCGACGCGCTGCAGCGGCTGTGAGCTCCTTGCCATCGCGCTTGACGACGGCGGTGCCGAACTTCGTGATCTGCTTCTCGCGCTGGATCGAGACCGGCTCGAAGCCGTTGTACTTGGCGCTGAATTTCTTGCCGCGCTGGCTGCCCGCGAGCGTCAGCGGCTGGCGGGGGCCTCTGTATGCGGACCAGCCATCGCTGAGCTGGGTCGCGCGCGTGCGGCGCCACTTCTCGCCGAGCGGCTTCCAGTCCCCCTTGCGCTTCTTGCCGCGTTGCGGGATCCCGGTCAGGGTGACCCAGAACGTCTGGCGTTTGCCGTCGCGGCGGATCACGACCTTGATCTTCCAGCCGCTGATCAGGACCCAGATCCGGTTCATGAACTGGTTGGCCGTGCGGATCGGCTGGCCGTCGAACTCGAGCAGCTCGTCGCCGATTCGCAGGCCCGCGTTGTGCGCCGCCGAGTCCTCGAACATCTGGTCGAACAGCACCTTGCCGTCCTGGTTGCGAACGGTGGCGTCCATGTTGCCGCGTTCGACGATCTCGCCGGAGTGCAAGGTGCCGAGCAGGTTCTTGATCGCATTCGCGCTGATCGCATAGCCGGCGCCGATGTTGACCCGCCCGCGGTCGCGCAGTGAGATGCGGCCGTTGATGCCGACCACCTCCCCAGCCATGTTGAACAGTGGGCCGCCGGAGTTGCCGGGGTTGATCGGGGCATCGGTCGAGATCGCGTCCGGATAGGTCAGGCGAAAGCCGCCGGCGCCGCTGAGGAAGCGGTGTGTGCCGCTGACCACGCCCATCGTCACCGTCGGGCTAAAATCGGTCGCCAGCAGGAATGGGTTGCCGGCGGCGATGACCCATTCGCCCAGCTCCAGCGAGTCCGAGTCGCCGAGCGGCGCGTAGGGCCAGACCTTCTTGCCGTGCAGTTTGAGCAAGGCGATGTCGCCGGTCGGGTCGACGCCGATCACCGTCGCCTTGTAGATCTTGTGGTCCGGCAGGCCGACGCGCAGCGTCTTGGAAAAGCCGGTCACGTGGAAGTTGCTCAGCACCCAGCCGTCCGGGGAGATGATCACTCCGGAACCGCCGCCGCCGCCGCGGAAGATGGCGCAGACGGCCGGTGTGATCTTGCGCACCAGCTCGACCCGGCTTTGTTGCAGGCGGATCGCCTGGGCCAGATCCTTGTCTTCTTGGGCCAGGCCGGCGGGTGTAACCAGGAATGCCGCGAGCAGCGCGGCGAGCAGCTTGTGTCGGGTCATGGCAGACGCCACCTCATGCAATGAGGCCCTGTGAGGCCAGGATTGGTTCTTAACCATTCTATCGAAAAAGCCCCCGCATTACTCCCGCTGCGGAGCTACTTGTGCACTTGCGGGTTGCCCCAGTTGGCCGCATCGCCGACGCCCCAGCCCGGTCCGCGGTTGACCTCGAGGGTCAAGCGGCGCACGTTGCTCACGTCGACCTTGATCTGCTTGGGCTTGTCGCCGGCCTTGATCAGGCCGGAGTCGTAGAGCTTGCGGCCGTCGCCATGAATGCGGAAAATCACCTCTCCTTGCGGGCGTAGCGCGGTGATGCCCGCGGTCTTCTCGATCTGCGAGATCCAGATGGCCGCCTCGAAGGTCTGGTAGCGCGACTTGATGTTGTAGTGCAGCAGCGTCGTGCCGTATGTGCCGATGCCACTGGTGTAGGGCGCCAGCGAGCCGCCCCAGATCGTCTTGTTCTTGCGAAATGTCGGCAGCAGCGTGCT
>CAZMLI010000002.1:39978-42773 GCA_964566865.1 uncultured Planctomycetota bacterium | reverse complement strand
TCTCCGGTCGTCGGTACGTCCGAGGCGCAGCGCGCGCAGCTTTTTCAGCGGCACCGTGTAGGTCTTGCCGCTGCGTTTCCAGACAAAGGACACCTGCTCGGGCGAGATGCTCTCGAGCGCTCCCTTGAGCCGGGTGATCTGGCCCTCTGTATTGATGGCGTAGAGGTAGTCTTCGGACTTCGCGGTCTCATCCGGGATCGTGCCCTTGCCGCCGAAGTCGATCAGCTGTACGTCCTGTAACTTGACCCGCAATTCGCCGATCAGCTTGCTATCGATCGTCAGTCCGCGGGGCGTTTGTTTGCCGATCTTGCCGTGCAGCACGTCGCCGCCGGCCAGATGAACCGCAACCGGCTGCTTGATTGCGCGGACCTTCGCCAGCTTCAGCAGCTTGACCATCGCCAGCGCCAGCGGCTTGCCCTGCTCGAGGGTGACCACGCCATCTCGGATTGCGACCACCCGGCCGCTGCGCTTCTGGCCGTCTTGCAGGATCAGCTCATCAGCTCCCGCGGAGAGTGGGAGGGCAAGAATCAGCCAGCAGAGGATCGAGATTCGCATGTTGGATTTCCGGTTAATCGCACTCGCGGCCGTGGCTGTTCGCCACGGCCGCGTGTGAACAGATGACTCTCTACTTGCTACCCTTGGAGAGTTCCTTGTAGTACTGCTTCAGCAGATGCTTGTACCGGTCCGGGAAGTTCTTCTCCAGGAACTGGGTGATCTGCTTCCGCTCCTTTTCGCCCATCATGCCCCAAGCTTTGCCTACGCGCTTGGCAGTCCGTGACAGGTTTTCGGGCCGCACGGGCCCGCTGGGGAGACTCGGGGAGGTTGCCGGACCGCTGCGTCCCATGCCGCGTGCCGGGCCACCGCCCTGGCCTCCGCCTCCGCCAGGTCAGTTCTGGGAGTTCTTTTCCTTCTCCTCCGCCATCTTGATCAGACGGTCGAGGATCTGGATGATCTCCTTTTCCTTTTTCTGGGTCGACGAGCCACTGTGCTGTTTGGAGAGCCAGCGTTGAACGAGGCTCATGCGATCGCTGAGATCGTAGAGTTCGTTCTCGCCGCGCACCTTCAGCTCGGAGGCGATCGTCTTGGCCAGCATCCGGAAGCGCTCGGGCGCTTTCGGGTACTGCTTGATGAACTGCTCGAAGGTGGCAGCCGCCTTCTTGCGCCAGAGCAACTGCCCCTGGGCCAGTCCGTGGTAGAACTTCACCTCGTAGTCGCGGTGGAAGTAGTTCAGCTCGCTGGCAACCAGCTCACCGAGGATGCCCTCCGCCCGCTCGTACATGCCCTGCTGGAGGTAGGTCCGCGCGAGGAAGTAGTTGGTGTGCGCGACCAGGTAGTCGTTGTCCGACTTGATCGAGACCTTCATCAGGCGGCTGGCCGCCTTCTGGTAGTAGTCCCGGTAGAGCGCCTTGAGCGCCTTGCGGTAGGCCGGATAGGTCGTGAACAGCGCCTCCCCGATGAAGTCGGTGTTGGAGTCGATCTCGCCGCCTTCCAGCTTTGCTAGCTGGGCCTTCAGGGCCGAGATCTTGTCGGCGTCGATGCCGTCTTCCTCCAGCGACTTCAAGAAGGCATTGCCCTTCTCGATGTAGCTATCTCCGTCCGCTGCCGCGGCTGGCACTAACAAGGTGCCAAGGAGTAACATAAGCACCACTCGTCTCATTTCGATTCTCCTCCGTTTGGGTGGGGCGTCCACCAGCCCCCAGCTTACTTTTATCGGTCTTCCTGCGCCAGCTTTCGTCCGAGCTCCTCGGTGATCTTGGAGATCGCTTTTTCCTTCTTGCTCAACGATTCGTACTGTCCATCGAGGTCCCGATCGACCTTTCCCAGTCGCTTTTTCTCGGTCTGGACCGCCTTGGTCAGGCGGTTGACGCGCAATTGCAGCGCGCGGATCATCTTCAATTCCGCCGACAGCGGCACCAGGTCGGCGTCCGGCGGGGGGCCGCCGCTGCCGCTCTGGCCGTTGGCCTGGGCTTCGCGTTGCTGGCGTAGCTTCTTCAGCGCCTCGATCAGTTCCTTGAGTGTGGCGATGATCTCCTTCTCGAAGGTCTGCGTCAGCATGCCGACCTGGGCCCGGGCCAGCCGGCGCGAGACGTTCTCGATGTCGGACTTCATCTGCTGGACCACGCCGGGGAAGATCACCGTCGTGCCTTCTTCCTTGAGGATCTCGAGGGCCGTGCGGGCGCTGTGCGCCAGCGTGCGCTCCTCGTCGGAGAGACGGCCCACCGCCAGGCGATCCAGGTTGTTGAAGCGGCCGGCCGTCTTCTTCTGGTTGAAGCGGACGGTGGCTTTCCAGATCTTGATCTGCACCCGCAGCATTCGACTGAAGCGTTCCTGCAGGGCGGCGAGGATCTCGTCCTGCTGGTCCTTCTTCAGTTGAGCCAGGATCTGCTCCAGCTCCTGCTCGGCTTGCTTGAGTTTCTTGACCGCCTGCTTCTGCTGGGGCAGCGCCTTGCTGCCGCTCTGCTTGCCGAGGCTGCTGCCGGCCCCCTTCATCGACTTGCCGGCCTGGTTCAGCGCATTCTGGCCTGGCTTGGGCTGGCCTGGCTGGCCAATGTCCTTCTTGCCCAGCTCCTTGGCCATCTTCTGTGCTTCGCTCTCGGCCTGGCCTTCTTTCTTGGCCATCTTCTTGTACTTCTCCGGCAGGGCTAGTAGCTTGCGCGCCTGCTTCAGCTCCTTCTTGATCGCGTCGAGCGCTTTCTTCAGGTCCTTGATCGCGTCCTTCTGCTGCTGCATCGCCTGCTTGCCGCCGGCCTTGCCACCGGATTTCCCGCCGGCCTTGCCACCGGATTTCCCGCCGG
>CAZMLI010000002.1:33332-39878 GCA_964566865.1 uncultured Planctomycetota bacterium | reverse complement strand
CCGAGGATGTCGGGCAAGCTGCCCTCGATCTTCTTGCGGTGGGCCTCTTCGGTCAGCCGCCGCAGCTCCTGCTGCAGGCGGATGATGGTTCGCAGTCGAGTGACCACCTCGTCGAACACCTCCGACCGCTCCATCGCGAGCAGGATGCGTTGCATCGTCTCCAGGATCGCGGCCGACTCGTCGATCGAGCGGTCCAGCTCTTCGACCGGCTTCTCGCCCAGCTTGCGCGCCATGCGCTCGAGTGCTGCGGCGAACGGCGTCATTCGGTTGTCCGCCAGGTTTCGCATCGGCCCGATCACCTTGCGGCGCAGCTTCTTGCGCATCGCGCCCTTGCGGTCGAGCCGGTTGTTCTCCATCTGCTCGCGAATCTGCTCGATCGCCTGTGAGAGGCGCAGCGTGGCGCGCAGAATGCGCCGTTGCTCGGTCCCCTGGCGGTCGAGCATCGTGGCGTTGTCCTTGGTGACCTTCCACTCCGTCATGTTGCGCTGGCGGATCAGCACCCAGGAGATCCCCTTCTCGCGCTCGATCAGCGCCGAGAATTGCCGCCGCAGTCGCTTCTGCTGGTCCAGCAGATGCTTGTGCAGCACGGTCTGCTGCACGATGGTGAAGTGGAAGCCCTGTTCGGGAAAGCGCTGCCGGCGCTGGCCGACACCGTGGTCGGTGGCTTCGATCCAGACGCGCAGGCGGTCGCCCGGGTGGGCCTGCTGAAACTCGGAGTCGACCTGGCGCTTCTTTTCGAGCTCGGTCTCGAGGTCCAGGTAGCGGCGCTCGCGTTGGAGTGTCTTGACGCCTGGGGCCGGGTAGCGGGCGAGCCGGAGGTAGCCGTGAACGGTCTCGGGGCGCTTCTTGCCGGGTCTCGGGCGGCGGTGCAGTTCGTAGCGAATGCCAACCTCGCCGAGGCCGTATTCGTCGCGCACCTCGATCTCGAGCGGGATACGCGCGACGCTGGTGATCCGGTCGCCGATGCCGACAGGGCGCGCGCGGATCACCGGCAAGCGGTCCGGCTCGACGATCATCGTGAACAGCGCGGCGGCATGATTGGTGACGCCTTCGCTGTCTCGCAGGATCACCTTGCAGGTTCCGCTGTGATTGAGCGGGTCGCTGGCATCCAGCTGGATCTCGAACGTGCGGTCTCCCGTCAGCTTGACCCCTGCGACCGCCTTGCCGTTGCGCACCAGTCGTGCCTCGGAGAGGTCCTTCGAAGCGGTACCGCTGAAGGTGACCAGTGAGCCGGCGGGAACCGGCACGCTGCCGGCGGCGGCGCGAGTATTCACCGCGTGGGCCGACTGCTTTCTGGTGTAGGCCGGCTTGCGGATGGCCAGGCTGCTCTCGGTCAGCTCGGGCCGTCGCGCGATGAAGATACGGTGGACCGGGGTGGTGAAGTCGCCGGCCTTGACGCGCAGCTCGACCGGCCGGAAGACAGCCCCGAGCGGATAGCGATAGACGCCGTCCTTGCCGCGTGGTTCGACCGTCTGCCAGTCGCCCTTGCCGAAGCGGAAGGAGATCTCGACCGTCTCGGGCACGATGTACTGGCTGCCGTCGGCGCGTTCTCGCAGGGCTTCGATCTGTAGCACGAAGGCGTCACCCGAGGGCACGCGCGCCTCGTGATCCCGGTCGAACCCGCTGAGCAGGACCTTGCTGTCATATGGCCAGTCGACGGACTGGAACAGCAGGTTGCGCCGGGCCCAGGTCTTCCAGGCATCGCTCGGGATGAGCACGCCTGCGCCGCCGCCGAGCATCGCGAAGGCGCCGAAGAGCAGGCAGATGGAGCCGAGTCGGCGGGTGTCGATCAGCGAGCCGATCGGCAGCGTGGCGGTCTGTTCGGCCGCCTGCTCCATCACGCGGTCGGCCAGTTGCTGGGAGATCGGTTTGCCTTCCGCGAGCATGCGCTGGAACTGCAGCGCGCTGATCAGCCGGTCGCCCAGCTCGGGAAAGCGGTGTTCGACGAGGATCGCGACGCGTTCGTCGGAGAGTGGGATGGCCAGCGGGGAGATCAGGTAGCGGTAGGCGATGTAGCCCAGGGTGCCGAGCACGAGCAGGTTGACCAGCACCCGTTGGGCGGTATCCAGCCGCAACAGCCGATCCAGGCCCATGTCGACCAGCACCAGAACGACCAGGGTGCAGACGAGGTAAACCATGCCCTGAAAAGCCAATACGGAACGTATGCGACTTCTCAGTGCGGCCAGCTTGCTGTGATATTCTGGCTTCACTAGCGTCTTCTCTCCTTTGCCTCAGACCCAGGCCCGAGCGCCGTCTTGACGTCTTACAAGTCGTAAGTCAAGTCCGGCGATGCGGTTATGCCGCGGTTGCGCGTCGCGGGCTAAAAAAGGGTCTGCAGTTACAACAGGTTCGACAGTTTTCGGATCAGCCATTCTGCGGTTAAAAGTAGCGTGAAGAGCATGATCACCAGCGGGGAGGCCCACAGCTCGTTGGGCGGCCGTGGCTCCTCGAGGGTGATCGCTGCGTCTTGCACCAGGCCAGGCAAGAGCTTGAGCTGGATCGGCTGCAGCACCATGCCACGGCCGGGTACCAGCTCGCTTGTCTGGCTGCCGCCAGATTCGACTTCCTTCTTGGTCGGATTCTTTGCGCCCGCGGTCAGCTGTGTCAGCGCCGGCAGGTCCAGCAGCGGCTCGCGAAACTCGAGGCGGGCGGGAATGATCTGCAGCTGCGCCGGGATGTAGGCCCGCTTCTGAAAACCCTCCAGGTGCAGCGTGTACTCCCCGGCCTTGGGCGCGTGGTAGGTGCCCTCGAACCAGCCCGGGCTGCCCTCGATCGGCTTCAGCGTGACGTTGCCGTCCTGCGGGCCGACGATCTCGACATGGACCTCGTCCTCTTGCAGCGGGCTGGCGTAGTCGGCCGCCAGGGCCTCGAGCTGGATCCGGATCGGCTCGCCGACATCGAACTCGGTCTGGTGCAGGACGAAGCGCGCGCGGCGCTTTCCGCCGAGCAGCTTGCCGGTCGTCAGATGTCGCACCGCCTTGGTCCAGAACTGCTGATAGACCACCTCGGCGTTGGCCCGCCAGCGGTAGGTCTCGTCAAACCCCATCCAGAGCACCTTGCCCGGCCCGAAGTTGTGGATCGCCGCCAGGACGGTCTCCTTGCCGTCGGTCCCGGTCTCGTCGGGGCTCGAATGGCGCAGCAAGACCCGCGCGTGCGGTTTGTGCTTCTTGACCGGGAAGGCCCAGTACATGCCGGGCAGCGAGGCCCAGAGCTCGCGGTTGCGATCGTAGTCGTTCTCGACGATCTGCGTCAGGTGATGCGTGATGCCCTCGGTCGTCAGCACCGGGGTGAACGGGGACTGATACAGGCGCCCGACCTCGTAACGATCGCCCGCGGTGTCGAGCGCGGGAATCACCGGGAGCAGCTGGGCGAAGCCGGAGAGGGCCGGGTTCGAGAGCCAGGGATAGGCGTACTTCTCGCCCGCGACGAACATCAGGCCGCCGCCCTTGTCCTCGACGAACTCGTGGATTGCTTCGATTGCTTCGCGCTCGATCTCGGCCGGATCCGCGTCGAGCAGGATGATCACGTCGTAACGCTTGGCGAGATCGGTCTGCAGGTCGAGCTTGGTGTCCCAGGAGTCCTTTTCCACCGAAACTTCCACGGCGGTCCGGCCCCAGTTCTTCAGCTCCGCGCGGGCGGTGGGGGCCCAGGAGGCGATCTTGGCCGCGATCACCTGGGACATCAGCTTGACCGCCTTGTCCGTCTCGCCGATCTTCTGCAGCTTGCGCGCCTTGCGCACGCGCGCCGCGCCCCAGTACCACTGGTTTTGCTGGATGTTCCACGGGTCGGGCGCGCTCTGCAGCCACTGCGACAGCTCGAGTTCCTTCTCGCGGCCGAGGTAGTTGCGCAGGACCCGGTATTCGAAGGTCGGGCCACCGGAGACCAGCAGCACCTTGAACCAGGAGTCCTTGACCTGCACGCTGGTGGAGCGCGCGTTGTCCTGCTTGTTCTCTTCCTTGGCCAGCGGTTCGACACGCACCCGATAGCGGAACAGCCCCAGCTTCTCGGGAATCATCCTGAAGGTCACGACGGTCGGCTTCGACTCCGGGCCGAGCTCCTTGTCGACGCTCTTGAGCTCCGTCACCGCGTCGCCTTCGAGCCGCTCGAGCACGATGTGGACCGACTCGCCGACGAATCCCTGGTGGAAGATCTCGGCGCTGATCTCGTAGGGGTCGGTGCCCTGAAAGACCGCGGGCGGCGCGGTGATCGTGCGCAGCTCGACGTTCTTCGGCGGGTTCGGGTCGCCCACACCGACGGCCCAGATCGGCACTCTGCGCTGGTGCGCGAACAGCATCGCCTCGGAGATCTCGGGACCGCCGTTGCTCTTGCCGTCGGAGATGACCAGGATGCCCGCGACCGGTTCGCCTTCGAAGCGCGAGAGCACCTCGCGCACCGCACCGCCCAGATGGGTGGCGCGACCAAAGTCCTTCAGCGCGAGCCGCGGGCCGCTCCAGGGTGTCTGGTCTGCTTTTGTTGCCTCATCCGGATCGAGCTGTGCCAGCGTCTTGATCTCGGCCACGCCGGCGTTGAAGGTGAAGATGTCGACGATCGACTTGTCGCGCAGTCCGTGGATCAGCTTCGACTTCTTGCGTTCGATCAGCGCCAGGGCCAGGTCGTAGCGCCGCAGCTTGCGCACCTCTTCGGGCTTGAGCTCGAGTGCCTTGGCGAAGGCCGCGGCCAGCTCGTCCGGCAGGTTCTTGTCCCTGCGCGTCATGCTGGCCGAGGTGTCGATCAGGATCAGAAAATGGGCCGGCTTCTCGACGGTCGTCTTGGCCACCAGCACGGGGCGGAAGCAGATCAAGAAGGCCAGCAGCACCACGCCCGCGCGGAGCAGGAACAGCGACAGCTTCTTGAAGCCGGAGAGCTGGCTCCCCTCGCGCCGGTAGAGCGTCAGGAACAGGATGAACAGCACGATCCCCGCGACCACCGAGGCGGTCGCGCCCCAGCCTGTGGGCAGGCTGGCGAACTGGAAGTGGACCTTGCTGCCGTCGGGAATGCTGTTCCAGTCGATGTTGAACAGCCAGCCGACGAGATTGCGTGTACTCTCGCTCATTTGGGCCTACCAAAACTGAATGCCATCAGGGATTCCAGCACCAGCATGACCAGCAGCAGCCAGGCCAGCGCTTTCCAGATCTCGCGCTTCTCGCCGACCAGGAACTGCACGGTCGAGCCCTCCTCGGAGAGCGTGATGAACTCGTAGCCGGTGTCGGGCAGCGAGCGGCGCAGCTCTTCCTTGTCGATGCGCAGCAAGTCGCCCTCGACCGGGTCGACGTTGGCGGCAAACCAGATCTCGCGCGCCTCGGCGCCCGTGACGGAGCTCAGTCGAAAGAGATTGATGCCGGGCTTCTCGCTTGCCGCCTGCGTCAGCCACTCGCCCTCGCCTGGTCGATCAACCGACTGGATCTTGCTCTTCTTCTTGTCGGCGCCGATGAACTCGGCCTGCTTGGCATAGGCCGCCGTGTTCAAGCGGTAGGACAGCGCACCGCCTGGGCGACGAATCAGCGGCGCGCCCTGGTGGCTGGTCATGTAGGTCACCAGGTCCTGGGCGAAGACCAGGTAGCTGGGGTCCTTGGGCCAGTCGTTCCAGTTCGAGTGCAGGTCCAGCGGGGTGGTGATCATCAGTGTGCGGCCGCGCCCCATGGTCGCGGTCAGCATCGCCGCAGTGCCTTCTGAGTTGGTGAAGCGGCAGAGCACCTCGGTTCCGGCCGGCAGCGTGTCGGGAATCTGCGTGCGGAAGGCGCGCCAGATGTGAACCTGACGTCGCAACGGGTTGGTCGCGCCGCGGAAGATGGTCAACGGCGCTTCCTGGGTCACGGGCAGGAAGCGCACCGGCATGGTCTGGCTGCCGCCGGCGGGAACGAGGTCGGTGGCCGGGCCGATCTTCAGCGGTGCGATGCCCCTGCCGTCCTTGAAGACCAGTCGGTTGAACTCCTCGGGCACGACGCGATCGCCGAGCAGCAGCACCACCGCGCCGCCCTCGCGCACGTAGTTCTCGAGCGAGGCCAGGCGCGTCTCGTCGGGCACGGTGTTGGCCAGCACGATCAGGTCGTATCGCGCATAGTCGGCGACATCGAGGAACTTGGCGGGGCTGATCACCGTCGGCTCGACACCGGAGCGATAGACGCCGCGCGGATTGAGCGCGCGCACCAGGTAGAAACTCTCCTGCTCTTCGGGCAGGGCGGAACCGTCGCCGTCGACGATCAACACCTGGATCCCGGAGCGCACGCGCAGCGCCAGGTGGAAGACGTTGTCCGCCGGCAACCGGTCGTTGTCCAGCAGCTTGGCCACGACGTGCTTCCAGCCCTTCTTCTCGACGACCTGGGAGCGGATTGCGACCTGTGCGGTCGCGCCCGGCGCGATCTCGGGAATCTGCTCGGTGGGCAATCGGGCGCCGCCCATCTCGACGGTGACGCGCACCTTCTTGCGCGTCTGGCTGCCGTTGTTCTTGACTCGCACGATGTAGCGGAAGCGAATCCCGGTGACCGGGATCGGCGGGTCGGTGCGCACGTCGACGATCGTCAGGTTGTCGGTGTCCTGCGCCTCGCC
>CAZMLI010000002.1:0-33232 GCA_964566865.1 uncultured Planctomycetota bacterium | reverse complement strand
GCGGGTCGGTGCGCACGTCGACGATCGTCAGGTTGTCGGTGTCCTGCGCCTCGCCCGCATCGGCCAGCACCCAGGGACCGTCCTGGATCATCGCCTCCAGCTGGTTGGCCGCCTTCGAGCCAGCGCCCCAATCGACACGGCGAAAGTCGCTGAACAGGTAGACCACGGTGGTTCGCGCGGCCTCATCCTCGCCCTTCTTCAGGATCGACTGCTGGAAGCGGCCGAGCGCGTCATTGAGCGTGACCCGGCGGAAGCTCGCCTTCAACTTGCCCAGCGCCGCGCGCGCCTTGGCCGCGTTGCGTCCGATCTGGTCGGTCGAGAAGTAGCGGCGCTCGGGCCGGCTCGCGCGCACGATCACCACGCGGTCGGCGGGACGCTCGGTGGCCAGGCGGCTGACCAGCTCGTCGGCCGCCGAGATGGCGCGCTCGAAGGCGGTGACCCGCTCGACGGAGGCCTGCATGCTCGCCGAATCGTCGATGAACAGCACCCGCTCGGTGCCGCCGCTGCCGAGTGCGGTCGAGAGAAAGCTCGACTCGAAGAACGGCCGCGCACAGACGAAAACGATCAGCATGATGATCAGGCAGCGCAGCAGCAGCAGCAGCAGGTGCTCGATCTTCATCCTGCGCCGCCGCTCGCGAATGGCCTCGAGCAGGAACTCCATCGCGGCCCAGTCGATGATGCGGAACTTTCGCCGGTTGAGCAGGTGGATGATGATCGGAATCGAGATCAGACCCGAGCCGATCAGGAACAGTGGATTGATGAAGCTCATGTCTTGACCGCTCCCGAGCGGGCCGCGAGGAAGCGGGACAGCGCGATGTCCAGGTGGTCCGCCGTCGACAGGCGCACGTAGTCGATGCCGTTTTCGCGCGCGCCGCGCTCGACCTTGTCGTGGAAGCGGCCGATGGATTCGAGGTAGGCCCGGCGCAGCGACTGCGGCTCGCAGAGCTGCTCGGGCATCTCTTCCATGCCCTTGAACAGCGTATTCTGGCTGAACGGAAAGGTCAGCTCATCCTCGTCCATCACGTGCAAGATCAGGATCTCGTGACGGTTGAAGCGGAAGTGCTTGAGCGACTCGTACATGTCCTCGACGTCGACGAACAGGTCGGAGATGATCACGATCAGGCCGCGACGGCGGAACTCCTCGGCCAGTCGGTGGAAGATCGGGCCGACATGCGTTTTCTCGGTCGGCTTGATCTGCGCCACCTCGTTGAGGATGTCGCGCAGGTAGCTCGGCTTGTTCGAGGCGGGGAAGACCTTGCGCACCTCGGAGTCGAACAGTACCATGCCGACCGAGTCCTTCTGCTGCAGCAGCAGGTAGGCCAGCGAGGCCGCGATCGTGGCGGCGTAGTCCAGCTTGGACATGCCCGAACTGCCCTGGTAGCGCATCGACTCGGAGATGTCGATCAGGATCTGGCAGGTCAGGTTGGTCTCTTCCTCGTACTCCTTGATGTAGAAGCGATCGGTCTTGCCGAAGACCTTCCAGTCGATGAAACGGATGTCGTCGCCGGGGCAGTACTCGCGGTGCTGCGCGAACTCGACCGAGAATCCGTGAAACGGACTCTTGTGCAGGCCGGCGATGAAGCCCTCCATGATCGTCTTGGCTCGCAGGTCGAGATGGGTGATCGAGGTCAAGACCGCGGGGTCGAGATACTTGCGGTAATCGCCGGGTGCGGCCATCACCGCCGCGCCGCCGTCGGCGGGCAGGGACACTCCGGGCGCGGCGGGATCCTTGCGAAACAGCATCGCGCCCAGCACCATCAGCACGAGCAGCAGCACGAATCCGAGCAGGATCCAGACATTCTGAGTCCCCACGGCGGTGGCCGCGGGGAGGACGGACAGCAGGAACATCGACAGGTCTCCGTGGGTGGGCTTAGGTCTTGAGAACCTGCTGCACGCGCTGATCTTCGGTGCCAGCTTTCGTCGTATCGATCAGCTTCTCGACGATCTTGTCCGGCGTGATGCCTTCGCTGTCCGCATTGTAGTTGGTCACGATCCGGTGCCGCATGATCGGCGCCGCGATCGCCTTGATGTCATCGGTCGAGGCATGGTAGCGGCCCTGGATGATCGCCCGCGCCTTGGCCGCCTGCACCATGTACTGGCTGGCTCGCGGTCCGCAGCCCCACGAGACCCACTCGCGAATGAAGTTCGGCGCCTCGTTGGTGTGCACCCGCGTTTGTCGCACGAGGTCCATTGCGTAGGCCATCACGTGTTCCGAAACCGGGACGCGGTTGACGATCTCCTGGATCTGGATGATCTCCTTGCCGTTGAGCACCTCGCTGATCTCGATCTTGTAGGTCTTGCCGGTCATCTCGATGATCTTCAGCTCTTCCTCGCGGGTCGGGTAGCGCACCTGGATCTTGAAGAAGAAGCGATCCTGCTGCGCTTCCGGCAGCGGGTAGGTGCCTTCCTGCTCGATCGGGTTCTGCGTCGCCAGCACGAAGAACGGCTCGTCGAGCGTATGGCGCGTGCCGCCGATGGTGACCTGGTGCTCCTGCATCGCCTCGAGCAGCGCGGCCTGGGTCTTGGGCGGCGTGCGGTTGATCTCGTCGGCCAGGATGATGTTGGCGAAGATCGGCCCGGGGATGAACTTGAACTCGCGTTCGCCGGTCGACTTGTTCTCCTGGATCACCTCGGTGCCGGTGATGTCGGACGGCATCAGGTCCGGCGTGAACTGGATCCGGTTGAAGGAGAGCGACAGCCCCTTGGCCAGCGTCGAGACCATCAGCGTCTTGGCCAGGCCCGGCACGCCTTCGAGGATGCAGTGGCCGCGGGCGAAGATCGCGATCAGCATCTGCTCGATCACGTGGTCCTGTCCGATGATGACCTTGGCCATCTCCGCCTTGATCTTCTTCTGCGCAGCCACCAGCTTCTCGACTGCGGCGACCTCGTCTTTCTTCAGCTTGTCGTCAGCCACTCTTGTTTCCTTTCGCTCGCGTGCGTTCTATCGGTGGAAGATGGGCAGGTTCTTGTAGGGCATGGCCAGGATCACCACGGCCAGCGCGGTGCCATAGACGGGGCCGGTGCCCCAGCCGCTGCCGTTCCAGTGGTCGCCCTGGCGGTAGCGGGTCGTCAGCACCGACTGGCGCATCTTGGGGTAGAACTTCTCCCAGTCGGCGCGGCCCTTGGTGTACATCACCTGGGTCCAGTAGAAGTTGGTGTAGAAGAAGAACGAACCCGAGTACGGGTTGTTGCCGAACTTGGACTTGAGGTAGCTGATCATCTTCAGCGCGATCGGGCTGTCGTAGGCGCCCGCGCTGTACATGCAGGCCACCGCCGCGGCGGTGATCGCCGGGCGACTGCTGCCGCGGCTCGCGGCGCTGTAGCAGATGCCGCCATCGCCCATCTGGCAGATCTTCAGGTAGTTGACGGCCTTCTTGATCACGTTGTCCGGCACGTGCACGCCGGCATTGCGCGCGGCGCGCAGGCCCTGCATCTGGGTGATGGTGACCGAACCCTCGTCCGACCGGCTGTCCGGGCCGTAGTACCAGCCGCCCTTGGTGCTCTGCGCGCGCACGGTCAGCTCGACCGCCTTCTGCAGGCACTTCTTGATCTTCTTCTGTAGGCGCCGGTCCGCGGTGGTGCCGTAGATCGTGCCGAGGAACAGCAACGCGAAGCCATGGCCGTACATTGTGCGTTGTTCCCTGGGGCCGGTGATCAGCCCGCGGGCGTTCTGGTTCTTGAGCAGGTACAGCACGCCCTTCTTGACCTGCGCGGCGTTCGGTCCGCGAGTCGGCGTGCTGCCTGCGGCGGTCAGCGCCAGGCCGGCCAGCGAGGTCATTGCCACCGGATAACCGGCGCCCCTGCCGGCCGTCCAGGAGCCGTCGGCGCGCTGCGAGTTTTTCAGATACCGCACACCGGCCCGGATCGCCTTGAGCGCCTCCGGCGTGATCATCTTGGGGTATCGCGAAACGGTGATGGGGTCCTCTTCGGCTGCCCCGATGCCAGGGTGGGTCGCGAGTAACAGGCCGAACAGCAGTGCCACGGTGGTGTGTTTCATGCGTCTGTTGCCCTTGTTATTTCTCTCGAAAGACACGGATGCCCTTCTGCTCCGGGATGAACACGTGGCCGTTGAAGACCAGCGCGCTGCGAACCGAGAGATCTTGGCGATTGTTTCGGGAATTCGATCGGCGGAGGTCGTAGGTCTGCTTGCGCGATCCGCCGGCATACAGGTACAGCTTGCTATTGCGGCTGCTCATCGCGTATTCTCCGACCAGCACCGCGCCGCCGCGCAGCGGCAGCAGATCGTAGTAGTAGGTGTAGTATGCGGACTGGAAGTTCGTCTCCCAGTTCAGCTTTCGCTTCGCCAGGTCGAAGGCGCCGATCCAGATCCCGACCCTGGTGCCCTGGCCGTTGAGCGACGGGGTGCACAGCAGGTACATCTCTTCAGCGGTTGTCGATGCACGGAGGATTCGCTGGGAGCCGAGCCCGCCGCGCATCACGATACCGCCGGTGCGACCGTCGAGCAGCTCGAAGCGGCCGCCGCTGCCGACGAGCAGGCGGCCTTCCGGCATCGAGAAGATATCCCGGATCCGGTCGCGATACACGAGCTCCCAGACCATCTTGCCGCTGACGGCCTCGATCCCGGTCAGCGTCTGTTCGGCGGCCAGATAGAGGATGCCGCCGGGCCCCAGCTCCGCGGTCATGCCGACCAGTGGCTGGTCCAGGCGCGTATTGCTCTCGAGCTTGGTCGTGATCTCGTTCCAGCGGTACAGTCGATAGTGGTGATCGCCCTCGGCGCCGATCGCGGCCAGCACCATGACCCTGTCCCCGGAGACGTAGAGTTGGCCGGTACGCATCCGGTCGATCTTCATGCTCCAGATGATCTTGCCACCCTGGCTGTCGTAGGCGGTCAATGTGCCGCCCGGAGTCAGTGTGTAGACGCGATCGAGCGTGACGCGCAGGCGCATGATCGGGGGCGGCGTCAGGGTGCTTCTGTAGCTGCGTCGCGTCGGTTTGAAGCCGAAGGGCTTGTCCTGCTTGAGCTTGATCTGCCACTTGAGCCTGCCGGTGGTCAGGTGCACGGCCTGGATCGCGTTGCGATAGACCACGATCGCGCGATCCTGCGAGCGGAAGACCCGGACACGCGGCACCTCGCGCAACAGCTTGCTCTTCTGGGAGGAAGCGTAGGCCTGGCTGCTGGTCGTCGCGGCCTGCAGATCATTGGTTCGCCAGAGGATATTCCAGTTTTTCAAGCCGCGTGCTTCGATGCGCTTGTTGGCCCAGATGAAGATCATGTTGTCCTGCGCAAAAGCGCCGACGACGTGTCCCTGGCTGTAGTTGGTCTGCCCGGACCCGATCAGCTTACGTTTATCGTCGATGCGCAGCGGGTATTTCGTCCCGCGTGAGCGGATGGTCTTGCCCGGCAGGCTGAATTGCTTGAACCTGGCCGAGCTGCGCTTGGCCTTGAAGTAGGCCATCCCGTCTTCGGGGCCGTCCTTGCGTTTCTTGTCCTCGTCACCCTTCTTCTTGTCCTCGTCACCCTGCTTCTTGTCGTCGGCGCCCTGCTTCTTGTCGTCGGCGCCCTGCTTCTTGGGCGCTTTCTGCGGCTGCCAGTGGATCTGCAACTGCTCGAGCGTCGTGACCGGCCAGGCCACCGTGGCGTAGCTGTCGCGGATACGGGTCAGGTGGTGCAACGCGCGGCCGGGGAAGTTCTCGCGCTCGTAATACTCGACCAGTCGCCAGAGGCAGCCGAGCGCGGCGGGGGTGCCCGGATAGCGGTTGAGAATCGCACGGCACAAGCTGATCCCGTCCTCCAGCTTGCCTTGCTGGCGCTCCATCCAGTAGGCGTGGATCCACTCGGCCAGCGCCCGATCGGGTGAGCGGGGCAGCCCGCGCAAGAGCTTCGGGATGCCGCTCGGGTCCTTCAGCTTTTGCACCGCCGCGCGCAGTACGCGATCTTGCAGCGTCGGCTGCGGTAGGTGCTGGCGAACCCGGCGGATCGCCTGGTCGAGCAAGACGTCGAGCTGCGCCACGCGTCGATCGTCGATCTCGATCAGCTGGCCGGAAAATCGGCTGCGCAACTCGAGGTACAGCGCCAGCGCCTGGCGGTACTGCTGTTGTTTCTCGTGGCTCTGCGCCAGTAGCAGCTTGAGCGGCGCCTGCTGCCGCTTGCCGGCATACTTCAGCGCCAGCAGGATGTACTTGGGATCTCCGGCGGTCCGGCTGAGGTCGCGGGAGAGCTCGATGATCCCTTCCTGAGCCCAGCGTTTGTAGGTGCCACTCTTCTTCTTCTTGGCGCTGTCGTAGAGCGTGATGTAGTCGGCCAGCGATTTCTCGGGCTGGTCGAACTGCTGGTACCGCTCGGCCCGCAGGTGCCGCAGCGCGAGGTCGTCCGGGCGCTGGCGCAACTTGGCCGTGACCTCCGCGATCTGGCGAACCTGGAGCCCCTTGGAGTAGAACGCGACGATTCCGTCCGAGTGGGCCGAGAAGAGGATGCCGGGGGGCGAGAGGATCAGATTGCCCAGCCGTGGGTGGGATTCAGCGTCGGTCTCTCCCGCCGAGCGGAACAGCGTGGCCAGTGTGATGCTGTACTGCAGCTTCGCCATCGAGGCCAGCGAGATCACCTCCAGTCCGGTGCTGGTCGGAAGGTAGATCTCCCGGTCGGTCAGCACGGGGTGGCCGGTCAGCTTACCCAGCTTCAGGCTCTCGCCGTCCATCATCCCGGTCAGCACGCTGATGGCCAGGACCGTCTCGCCGACCGTGTAGACGTGGTCGCGCGATGCGCCGGCCAGCATTCGTGACTTCTTCTGCGGGCTCTTCCACATCACCTCGCCGGTGTTGGCGTCATAACACAGCAGCTGGTGGGCGTCGCGCGGCGCCACGATCAGGCGGCCGGCTGCCAGGATCGGCGGCGAGAGCCACCAGCGTCCGGTTGCAGGCGAGACCCCCGCAGGCAAGTTCTTGCTCTCGCCCTGTCGGCGGTAACGGGTGACCCAGACCTTCTCACCGGTGGTGGCATCGAGGCAGATCACGGCGCCGTTCTGGGTGGCCCAGTAGAGATGTCCCTGGCCGGCTGCCAGAGCGCTGCCGGCCGCAGCCCGGATCCTGACCTGATTATACTGGGGCTCCCCGTCGGTCACGCCCGCCACCTGTTTGGACCAGATCAGTTTCAGTGACGCTGCGTCCAGGCAGAAGATCTTGTAGGAGCCTTCGCTCTCGGCCGGCAGGTAAACCCGGCCTTCATACTCCACCGGCGTGGAGAGCCAGTAGACGTTCTTGTACGGTGTGCGCTTTTCGTTGGAACCGCCGAAGGCGGGCACCTCTGACAGGCTCTTGTACTCGCGGGTGGTATCGTAGACTCGCAGGATGTTCGCGTTGATCCACTGGTTGGCGCCGCGGTTCATCAGCCGGGGGGAGGTGCGCTGGATCGAGTAGAGCTGCTTGCCGACCAGTGACAGGCTGCAGGCGGTCGGGTCGGCCACCATGCGCCAGTTCTTGATCGCGTCAGCGGTCGGCATCGTCGAGCGCCAACCGCTGCGCGTGGGCAGGTTGACCTGGTAATCGATATCTGCTTCCCAGACCAGCTTGCCATTGAAGATGTTGGCGGCCTGGATCTTTTGCTCCTGGATCGTGTAAATCCGCTCTCCGGCCACCACGCAGACGGTCTGGCTGACCTGGGGCTTGGTATAGCCCGAGGCGAAATTCCCCTGGAACAGCGGCCGCTTCTTGACGTGGCTGTCCGGAAAGATCCACTGCTTGGGGCCGGTGATCTTGTTCACCTGAAAGCCGAGATTGGTATGTTTCCGGTCGCCGTAGACGTAGGGCCAGCGCGACGTCTGCAGTGTGCCGGGCGCGTGGGCACGCGCCGCCAGCCGCGTCAGGTCGTCACGATAGGCCTCGCCCTGCTGGCTGCCCCAGTAGGACTTGTAATCCCAGCGGCCGAACAGCTGCTCCAGCTGGTAACGCTCGCCGAGCACCGCCAGGCAATAGCCGATGCGCGCCTGGATCGGGTCCAGGTCGAGCCGGGTGTCCGGATAGTGCAGGTGTCCGGGCCCGAGCGAGGGGTGGACCATCTGCAGGACCTTCAGCGCCTGACGGAAGCGTCCCAGCTCCATGTACAGGCTGCCCGCGAGCACCAGCGCCTTGTCCCCCGAGGTGCTGTTGAAATAGAAGCGCAACAGCTTGCTCAGCGGCGCCAGCCGTGTGGCTTTGAGGGCCTCGTCATAGAGCCGGGCGGCTCGCGGGTCGACCCGTCGGCGATAGGCCTCTAGGCCGGCGGCAGGGAGCTGCGCAATCCGGTGGTGGCAGTGAACCGAGAGCGGTAGATAGATCTCGCCATCTTCGGAGAACATGCCGTGATCGGTCCGGTCGAGCTGCTTCTGGTAGTAACGAACGATGCGGCTCCACTCGCCGCGCGGAATGTAGCGTGACTCGACCCGCTTGAACTGGTCGAGCACCTCCGCGTCCTCTCCGATGGGCGTGGCGTTGAGGGGCTGGTTCTCTTCCTCCCCCTCCTCCTCCAGTTGCGCCCAGGCGGGACCGGTCAATAACGCGAGCGCCAGGAAAGAGACGGTCAGCAGGTGTCGCGGCATCGGGTTCAGGGCTTTAAAATGAATGGCGCCAGCCTTCATCAAGGAATTATCAGCAGGAGGTTCCCCATTCTCGAGCGAACCCCCTCAGTTATTACGTCGATATCGCCCGAAAAAGTCTGGTTTTTCAAAATGGCATGAATGCGGGCGAACATCGCCCATTGTAGAGAGTTATTGAAGCGCGAACAATCCACGAGCCGCAATTATAATGGTCGCGTGAGCCGATACGCGCGGGAGCAATTGCTCGGCGAGGGCGGAATGGGCCGGGTTTATCTGGCTCGCGACGCGGAAATGGAGCGCACGGTGGCGCTCAAGGTGCTGCTCGAGCAGCTGGACGAGCCGGATCAGCGGCGCCGGTTCGTGCGCGAGGCCCAGATCACCGGCCAGCTCGAGCACCCCAACATCATCCCGGTTCACGAGCTAGGGGTGACGCCCGAAGGCCAGGCCTACTTCACCATGAAGCACGTGCGGGGGCGCAGCCTGGCCGACGTGCTGGACGCGGTGGCCGCGGGAGATCCGGCGACTTGCGCTGAATTCGGTCTGGTGCGCATCCTGCAGGTGGTACAGCGGGTTGCCGAAGCGATGGGATTCGCCCACGACAGCGGCGTGATCCATCGCGACCTGAAGCCGGACAACATCATGGTCGGCGCCTTCGGAGAGGTGCTGGTGATGGATTGGGGCCTGGCCTTGCGGATTGCCGACTGCGGATCGCCCGGCTCCTCGGAGGCGTCCGCCAGTCGCGTCCCGCTGTCCGCCTCGCTGACGCAGGACGGCGCGGTGGTCGGCACGCCGCACTACATGCCGCCGGAGCAGGCGCGCAGCGATCGCGCGGCGCTCTGTGCCGCCAGTGATGTGTATGCCATCGGCGCCTGTCTCTACGAGATGCTGACCCTGCGGCCGCCGGTGGATCACGAGGATCCGCACGTGGTGCTGCGCCTGGTGCTCGCGGGGCGGATCCTGCCTCCGCGACGGATGACCGGCCGCTCGATTCCGCGCGCGATCGAGGCGATCGTGATGCGCTGTCTGGCAGCCGATCCGGCGAAGCGCTATCCGGACGGGCAGTCGCTGGCGCATGAGATCGGCCGCTATCTGGCCGGCGACCCCGTCCTGGCCTACCGCGAGTCCCTGCCCAGACGGGCGCTGCGCTGGTGTCGCAAGCACCCGCTGCGCAGCGGCAGTGGATTCAGCGGCAGCCTGCTGCTGCTCGGATTTGGCCTCTTTTGGTGGATCTGGACCCAGAACGCGCTCCAGCGGGACGCCGCGCGCCGCCTGGACCAGGATCGGCGTGAGCGCACGCTGCTGATCCAGCGCAATCGCGCGCTCGAGCAGCAGGAGGCGCTGCGCCAGCGCGTCGCGCGGCAGCAGGCTGTGCGTCAGGCGGCAATTCTCAGGCGCAGCAAGGCCCTGACGCCATTTCTCAAGGGTCTGGAGATCAGTCGGCGTCGCGTCCAGCTGGATCGCGCGATCGACCTGTTCAGCGTCGCGATCGGCATCGACCCGCAATTCAGCGCCGCCTACCTCGAGCGGGCGCATGTCGCCTCGGTGCTGGGGCAGGCGGATCGGGCGGTCGCGGACTTTCGTCATGCCCAGCAGACGCTGGAGCGTCCGAGCGCGCAGACTTATCTGCTGCTCGGCAACCTCTATCGAGATCGGCTTTCCGACGCAAAGTCAGCGCGTGGCTGGTATCAACGGGCGGTGGAGGCGGATGCCAGGGGCGTCTTCGGCCGCCTGGCCGCCAGTTCGAAGCTGGTGCTCGAAGGCAAGGTGGACCAGGCCCTGCGACAACTGGACCGGCTGGGAGCGGATGCCGCCCATCTCTGGGAGGTTCATCTGCTGCGGGGTCAGATCTACGGGCGACAGCCCGAGCCCGGCAAACCCAACCCGCGCTACGACCCCAAGCGTGCGGCGCAGGTCTACACTCGATTGATCCAGCTGCGACCCGGCGAGCATCGTGCCTTGACGCAACGCGCGGCGCTGTACTTTCGGGCGCGCACCTACAAGGTCGCCTTGCAGGATCTGGATCAAGCCCTGGAGATTCACGAGCCCTCCGTCCGGACGCACCATCTGCGTGGACGCGTGCTCAATGCGCTCAGCCGGCCCAAGGAGGGCAGCGTCGCCTTGACGCGGGCCGTCAGCTTGAACCCCCGAGCATGGCGTTCCTATCTGTATCGCGGGGCGAGCTACGCAGCCCTGAAGCAGTTCCCTCGGGCGATTGCCGATTTTACCCGGGCGATGGCAGACCCCGAGCTGCGCAAGCTCGCGCTGGTCTTTCGTGGCCGGGCCCACAGTGCCCGGGGGGACTGGAAAAAGGCCGAGGTCGATCTGGATCAGGCGCTGAAGTACGATCCCCAGGACTGGTTGGTGCGGATGCGACGCGCGGCCCACGCGCTGAGCCGTCAGCGCTACTGGGCGGCCGAGCGCGACCTGCAGCTGGCACATACGCGGGCTCAGAAACTGCGCGAGTCGCACGCGTTGCTGGATGGGCTGCTGGGGGACTTTCACCTGGCGGTCGGGCGTTACCCGGAGGCGGTCGCCGAATATCTGAAGGCGATGAAGTCGGGCAGATCGGATCACGCGGGACTGGTCGAGGCTCAGGCGCGGATGGGGCAGTTTGCCCGGGCGGTGCAGCAGGCCGATAAACGCGTCGCCAGCAACCAGGCTGCGAAGATGCGGGCCCTGCGCGATCTGTTGCGGGAGCAGCAGAGCGCCTGGCAAGCTCTGCGAGAACGTGCTCCGGACAGTTTTGCGGTACGCCTGGGAGAAGCGCTGCAGGCGGCATACAACCTGGCGCCGGAGCAGGCGTTGGCGCGGCTGGCCCCGCTGATCGCCGGGCTTCGCGGGCAGCGTGGCCGGATCATCTGGACGCATACGTCCGGCGACGTGCTGGCGCTGCAGGCCTACTGGCGCTCTCTGGCCCAGGATCTCCCGGGCGCCGCGGCAGCCTATCAGCAAGCCGCCGCTGTCACGGTCGCCGCGGACGTGATGAGTCGGTACAAGCGAGGCCGGCGTCTGTTGATGGCGGGCATCTACCTGGCGGTCATCGGCGGTCGCGACGACGAGGCGGCGCGCGAACTGCGGGCAGCCGTGGCGCTGGGTGTCGGAGACGAGGCCTTTCTGCGCAGCCTGAGGGCGCTCAATCGGTTCAGCGCCACCCCGGCCTTTCGCGGGATCTTCCGGTGAACGCGGACGATCCGACACTGCGGCTGGACGGGACCGCCTCCGTCGTACCTCGGCTCACGCAATCAGGCAGCGGCGGACCGCTCGAGCTCGTCCCGCGCTACGCGGTGGACCGGCTGCTCGACCAGGGCGGCATGGGCGAGATCTGGCGTGTGCGCGATCGGGACCTCGAGCGGGACGTGGCGGTCAAGGTGATTCACCTGCAGGGTGCCGACGAGGCGCAACTGATCCAGCGTTTCGAGCTGGAGGCGCGGATCACCGGGCAGCTTGATCATCCCAACATCGTACCTGTGCATGAGTTGGGGAAGACAGATGGGGGGCGCTGCTACTTCACGATGAAGGAGGTGCGAGGTCAAAGTCTGGCCGCTGTCGTTCGCAGTGTCGAGCTGGCCGATCCGCAGGCCTGCGCCGAGTGGCAGTTGCCGCGCATCCTGCAGGTGCTGCACCGGGCGGCGGAGGCGGTGGCGTTTGCGCACCATCGGGGCGTGATTCATCGAGATCTGAAGCCCGCCAACATCATGGTCGGTCTCTTCGGCGAGGTGCTGGTGATGGACTGGGGGCTGGCCCGACCGATCCGCGCTGCGGACGCTCAGTCGCCGGCGTCGTCGGCGCTGACTGCCGACTCTCAGCTGACCATGGCCGGCGCGGTGCTCGGCACACCCTCCTACATGCCGCCGGAGCAGGCGGGTGGGTTGGCGGTGGGCTATCCGGCGGACGTCTATGCGCTGGGGGCCTGCCTCTACGAGCTGCTGACGCTCTCGCCGCCGTTCCGTCACGAGAACCCGATGGCCTGTCTGGAGCTGGTCAAGACGCAGGTGATGCAGAGCCCCGCGGAACGCCGACGCGAAGCCATCGACCGGCGCCGCGCCCCATTGCCCGGCATACCGGGCCCTGTCGGCGCTATCCTGGCCAAGTGTCTGGAGCGGGATCCACTGCAGCGCTATCCGGATGCGGGGGCGCTGGCCGCCGACCTGCAGCGCGCGATCGAGGGGCTGCCGCCCGAGTGCTGGCGTGAGCCGCGCTTGGCGCGGATCGCACGCTGGGCGCGGACCCATCCGGTCCGCGCCGCCAGCGCCGTGACGACGGCGTTGCTCGGCCTGATCCTGGGGCTGGTGGTCTGGCAGAGCCTGGCCCTTCAGGCTCGGCGGCGTCTCGCTGAGGAGAGTCGGCACGCACGCAGGCAGGTGCTGGCTCAGCAACAGCGCAGCGAGGCGCTGCTCTCGGCACAGCAGCTTTCGAAGCGGCTGGCGAGCGATCGTCAGCGCGAACTTCAGGCCGCCCTGCGCCGTCGTGAGGCCTTCGAGCACTACCAGCGGGGCCGGGAGATCATGCGTCGCCGGGTCCGCTGGCGTCTCGCGGTAAACCACCTGACCCGCGCGCTGAAGACCGATCCTTCGTTTGCGGCCGCGCGTCTCGAACGCGCCAGGGCGCTGACCAACCTGGGCCAGGCGAAGTCGGCGCTGGCCGATTACCGGGCGCAGCGCAGCGCGGCGCCGCGGGTCCTGCTCTACATGGGCCACATTCATCGGGATCTGCTCGACGACCTGCCCGGCGCGACCCGGTTGTACCAGCAGGTCGTGGCGGCCGACCCGAACAGCCGCTATGCAGCAGTCGCGCAGATCTACTTGCTGAGCCTCGATGGCAAGTTCGAGCGGGCGCGTGACGGGTTACGCAAGCTCGGCAGCTCGGAGGACCATCTGTGGGAGGTACATCTGGCGCGGGCGGCGCTTTACGGTACAAAGCGCCTGAGTAACCCCTTCTGGAGCCCGATCAAGACGCTGACGCACCTGACGCGTGCGATTCGCCTGCGTCCTGGCTACTGCGTGCTGTACCAGCAGCGGGCGAGAATGCTGGAGCGGCTGCAGCGTCATTCGGAGGCGGTCGCAGACTATAACCGGGCGCTGGGGATCAATGCCAGGCACGTGGCAAGCCTGCTCGGCCGCGCCGCGGTGCTGGCGACGCTGCATCGGCACCAGGAGGCGCTGAAGGATCTGGACCTGGCGCTGAAAGTTTCGCCTTCGAATACGCAGGCCTTGCTCCAACGCGGCGAGCGCTACCTCTACCTGGGTCGGAATCGGGAGGCCGTGCGCGACTTGACGCGCGCCCTGCGGCTCCAGCCGGATAGCTGGGGAGCCTACTCACGGCGCGGCGCGGCATACATCCAGCTGCAGCAGTTCGACAAGGCGGAGCGGGACTACACGTCCGCGGTGCGGCTGTCGGGAGGCCGCTACTGGTCGCTGTTCAACAACCGCGCGATCCTCTATCTCAAGCTGCAGAAGTTCTACCTGGCCGAGCGCGATTACAGCCACGCGCTGGCGACGACCGGGTCACAGAAGCAGACGCTGTACTTCAACCGAGGGCAGATGCGGGCAGAGTTGAAGGACTTTGACGGCGCGCTGGCGGATGCCGCGAGTGCGATCCGCCGGAAGGATCCCCAGGGCACGGTGTTGCGGGCGCTGGTCCTGAGCGAGCTCGGGCAATTCCGCGCCGCGGCGGCGCTCATCGACGCCTTGAGGGTCAAATATCCTGGGCTGGCCGAGCGATATCGAGCCAGTCACGACGGCTTACGCAAGACGGCCGTGCGCTGGGAGAAGTACGCGGCGCTTTACAAGAATGCGCTGCGGGTCCGGCTGGCCGCGGCGATCGCCGCCAGCTTCGGCGGCAAGCCCGCGGAGGCGCTGAGACGCTGGGCGCCGCTGCTGCCGCTACTTTCCGGCCGCGGCGGCAGGATCGTCTTCAAGCTGCGTCGGGCCGATCTGCTGGCGATCCAGGCCCGGACGCTGCTGCGGGTGGGGCGGCTGCCCGAGGCGGCCAGAGCTTTCCGGGACGCGGCCGATGCGACCGATCAACCGGGCCCGGCAGGCCAGGCCATTCGCGGCCGACGCTGGCTCGAAGCGGCGCAGGCCCAGTCCAGCCAGCCCGAGCTGGATGCGCAGACGCTGCGCTGGCTGCGCAAGGCTGCGGGGCTGGGCTGGGGCGATGCGGCTTACTTCCGCTCGTTAACCGCGCTGGCGCGTCTGGTCAAGACGCCGGCCTTCGCGCGTTTTTTTCCGCGTTAGTGGGGCGGAAGCGGGGGGTTTGTGCTCTCTCGGCGGGGGACAAGCCCCCGCCCTACAGTATTGCGCGGCGCGCAAGGGGCATCTTGGGCGTTACTGGCAATCTCGTTGGGGGCGTAAGTGGCGCTAGGTGCTGCTCGACTTGCCTTCCTGGTACGATACAACCGCTGCGCCGACCGAATCGCCCCAGACGTTGATGCAGGTGCGCATCATGTCGAGTGGGCGGTCGAGGACCAGGATCAGGCCGATCAGGTGGACGGGGATGCCGACGGTATTGCCGACCTTGATCGTGCCCATCATCATGATCAGCATGAAGATGCCGGCGCCGGGAACACCCGCCGCGCCGACCGCGGCCAGGGTCACGGTGATGAAGATGATGACCAGCTGGGCCAGGCCGAGCGTGGCATCCGGGATGCCGGCTGCGGCGACGTAGGCCGTGTAGAGGGTGACCAGCGCGATGCTCTCGTAGATCGCCGTGCCGTCCATGTTGACGGTGGAGCCGAGCGGGAGCACGAACGAGGCGTAGTCATTGTCGATGCCGGCGTTTTCCTCGGCGCAGCGCATCGTCGTCGGCAGGGTGGCCGAGGAGGAGGCGGTGGAGAAGGCCATCACCAGCGCGTGGCGCATCTTGCCGGCGAACTCCAGCGGCGAGCGGCGGGCGAAGATCCACAAGATCAGCGGCAAGACGATAAAGCCGTGAATCGCCAGGCCCGCGACGACGGCGACGCCATAGACCCAGATCGTTCCCACGCCTTCCAGGCCGACGGTCCAGGCCAGCGTCGCGACCAGCGCGAAGAAGCCGATCGGGGCGGTGTACATGATGCCGCCGAGCAAGGCGAAGAACAGCATCTGCGCCTGCTCGAAGAACTGTAGCAGCATGGGTGCCTTCTCGCGGATCGAGAGCAACGTCACGCCGAGCAGGATCGAGAAGACGATCAAGGGCAGGAACTTGCCGTCCGACATTGCGCGGAAGGCGTTCTGCGGCATCAGCGAGACGGCCAGGTTCTTCAGCTTGATGAACATCAGCGGGGCGCCGCTGAGCCCTTCCAGGCCTTCCTTCCTCAGCTGTGCCTGTGCGCGATCGACCTTCTTCTGGACCGCGGCGTCAGGTCTGGACTTGAGCAGCCCCGCGACGGTTTTCTCGATGCCCGCCCCGGCGCCCGGCTTGGCCACGATCACCAGCACCAGCCCGATGATCACCGCGATGCCGGTCGTCAGCAGGTAGTAGCCGATTGTGCGCAGGGCGATGCGGCCGACGCGCGCCCCCTTCGACATGCCGCCCAGCCCGAAGACGATGCTGGTGATGATCACCGGGATGATCACCATCTTGAGCGCGTACAGAAACAGCTTGCCCAGCAGGTCGAGCGTATTGAACAGGTAGAAGCCGAAGGCCGACTGGTCGTACTTGTAGGCCAGCTCGCTGTAGTTGAGCAGCGAGCCGACCGCCATGCCGGCCAGGATGAAGACGATGATCAGGGCGTGTAGATGCTCTTTCCAGAATCTCATCGGGTCCTTGTACCACGCCCTGGCATGACGGACTGGGCGGAAAAAGCGCTGTTTAAGTCAATACGCCGCCATGAAATGCGTGGCTACATCCGATGGAGTGTCCAGGCGCTGTCTCTGTAGCATGGTGCCTGCATGGCAGACAACCGTCCGATTCCCTGGTTGAACCGCAAGACCGAGCGATCGCTCGGGATGAAACGCGCCGGCATGGTGGTCGATCTGCGCCGCTGCATCGGCTGTCACGCCTGCAGTGTCTCCTGCAAGACCGAGCACGGGGTACCACTCGGGGGGTTTCGTACGCGCGTACGTTACCTGCAGCGCCCCGACGCCTTAGCGCTGGCCTTCCTGCCGTTGCTCTGTATGCATTGCCAAGACGCGCCCTGTCTCGACGCCTGTCCGACCGGCGCCGTGATCCGCTTGCAGGACGGACGGGTCACGATCGATCAGGACCGCTGCTGCGGCAACAAGGCCTGCATCGCGGCCTGCCCCTATGGAGCGATCTACATCGATCCCCAGAGCGGCCTGGCCGACAAGTGCGACCTGTGCACGCACCGCACCTCGCTGGGGATGAACCCGGCCTGCGTCGATGCCTGTCCCACCGAGGCGCTGCGCTTCGGCGATCTGGACGATCCACAGGACCCATTGGCGCAATATGCGGCCCAGCATGGGGCCAAGGCGTTCAAGGAAGGCGCAGAGACCGCGCCCAGCGTGCTCTACGTGAAGCACGACAAGTGGATGGAGGACTCGGCCAAGACCGGCGTGCAACTCTCGCCCGCTGACGAAGACATCATCTACGAGCAGCGATAGGAGTGCTCGTGCCGCGCCATTTTCACCTGCTTCAACCCTTTGGCTGGCCTATCGTGGCTTACCTGACGCTTGCGGGCATCGCTTGCGGGGCGGGCGTTGTCGGCAGCCTGCTGCTGCTCTCTTACGAGCCACGCAATCATCGGCTGGGCCGGCGCGCGATTCGGGTCGCGACGCTTGCCATCGTTGCGGGAGCGGCCTGTCTGATCTACGATCTGGAGCGGCCCACTCGCTGGTACCTGATTCTGACGCAGTTCAACCGGCACTCGATCATCTCCTGGGGTTCGCGATTGGTCGGCAGCTTCAGCCTGCTGGCCGGGTTCATCGCGCTGACCACGAGGCTCCCCGTTGACCGCTGCGAGGCGCCCACCGGGCCAGCCCGCTCCAAGCTGCTGCTCGTCTTGCTCTTGCTGCTGGCGCTGGGGGTGGGGACTTACCCGGCGTTTGTGCTCGGCCAGTCGGCGGCGCGACCGATGTGGGCGGGCGCGTGGGTGGCCCCGCACTGGCTGGGCAGCGGTCTGCACGGTGGTCTGGGTGGGGGGCTCGTGGTGACCATGGCCCGTCAGATCGCAGACGGGGAAGGACCGGGCGGCCTCGGGCCTGCTATCCGAGGGATCCTCGAGCGGATCGACCCCGCGCTGATTTTTGTGCAGGCGGTGCTGTTCATGCTGTTCGTCTACTCGTTGACAGGCCTCCCGGAGGCGGCCGTATTGCGGCTGCTGCGCGGGGGGCTGGGACTCTGGTTCTGGATCGGCCTGCTCCTGCTGGGCTGGTTGGCGCCGCTGATCGAGATGTCCCGCCCGAGCAGCGGTCGCTTCGGGTTGTTGATGCGCGGCGCCTGTGTCCTGATCGGCGCGGTCTCGATCCGGGTGCTGATCGTCTTCGGCGGTCAGGGGTCGGAGGCGTTCATCGGTGGCTGAAAAACTGAGCAGGCGCGACTTTCTCAAGCTGGCCGGCGGCTTGACCGTGGCGGCGGGTACGGCGGCGCTCTCGATCCCGGTTTTCCGTGGGCTGATCCGTGGCGATGTCCTGCCCGATCTGGAGCAGTTGATTCGTTCGGGCGGACGCGACCCGATCGACTATCGCAAGGCGAAGGTCGTGCCGACGATCTGCTTCGGCTGCACCACCCACTGCGGCGTGGTCGGCTACGTGCAGGACGGCCGGGTACGCCGGATCGAGGGCAATCCGCTCGATCCGAACTCCCAGGGCAAGATCTGCTCCAAGGCGAACGGGATGATCAGCTACACCTACTATCCCGAGCGGCTGCTCTACCCGATCAAGCGCGCGGGAGATCGCGGTTCGGGCAAGTGGAAGCGGATCCGCTGGGACGAGGCACTGGCCGAGATCGCCGAGCGGATGAAGAGCCGCTGCCTCGATGTCGGCCATCCCGAGCGCTTCGTCTTCCATTATGGCCGCGACAAGACGAAGGGCTTCACCAAGCGCTTCACCGACGCCTTTGGCACGCCCAATCGCCTCAATCGCCGCTCGATCTGCAGCAGCAACCGCCGCGTACCGAACATGAGTTGCTACGGGCGCGACTTCGAGTGGGAGACGCAGGATCTGGAGCACAGCCAGTACGTGCTGAACTTCGGTAATAACTGCTGCGAGGCGTACCAGGGCGGCTTGTTCATGATGCACCGCCTGCAGCGCGCGCGGGTCGACTCTGGTTGCAAGCTGATCACCTTCGAGGTCCGGCCCTCGGCCACCGCCAGTATCAGCGACGAGTACTGGCCGGTCTTTCCCGGTTCGGACGGCGCCATCGCCTATGCCATGTGCAACGCGATCATCGACGCCGGCAAGGTCGATGAGCAGTTCTGGAACCGCTGGGCCAATGTCAGCCTGGACCAGATCAAGCAGCACATTCAGCGCTGGACCGCCGACTGGGCCGAGGGGCAGAGCGGGGTGCCGGCGAGTGAGATCCGGCGCATCGCGCTGGAATTCGCCGCCGCCGCCCCCCGTTGCACCACGATCAAGGCCCGCGGCTCCGCCAAGCATTACAATGGTGTGGGCAACGACCGCGGGATCAATCTGCTCGATCAACTGGTGGGCAATATCGGCCGGCCTGGCGGAATGTGCCTCTCCAGCGGCCGTGGCTGGAAGAAGGGCCGTTACGGCTTGTGGGATCTACCCGAGATCGGTTTGCCCGGCCCCCAGCCACCGAAGGTTGCACCCTTCCTGCCCGGCACCCGGGCCTACGAGGCGCTGCCGGAGGCGGTCAAGCGCAAGGCCGCGCGGCTCGACCCGATCTTCCAGCAGCGCTACTTCGGCGAGCTGGCCACGCCGGCCGATTACCCGTTGGCCTGGCACTGGTATGCGATGCGCGTCGGGCAGCTGGTACAGCCCTACATCCAGGAAGGACGCGCTCAGGTCGAGGTCTACATGTCCTATACCTACGGCGCGTCTTACGGCTATCCCGAGGCAAGCGTCTGTCGCGAGGTGATGCGGGACACGTCGCTGATCCCGTTCCATGTGGCCGTGGACATCGGCTATAGCGAGCATGCCGCGCTGGCGGATATCATCCTGCCCGAGACGACCAGCCTCGAACGCTGGGACGCGCACAGCACCAACTGCTACGGTCTGGTGCCCTACACGGGCATTCGCCAGCCGCTGGTGCCCGCGGCCGGCGAGGCGCGCTCGATCCAGGTCATCCTGCGCGATCTTGCCCGTCGCATCGGCGGTGGCATGGAGCGCTATTTCGACTTCGACGATCCCGAGGCTTTCTATCGACAGTGGTATGCGAGCATTGCCGATCAGTTCGGCGGTGGGGAGCGGGGCTGGCAAGAGTTCAAGCGGCGGGGGATCTGGCAGGACCAGGACCGCGAGAAGGATTACGAGTTGTACGAGCGGCCGGTGCCCACGGCCGAGCTGAAGGGCGCGACCGTCGCGGATGACAAGCTGATTCGCGGACCCAGCGGCAAGTTGATTGGGATCATGATGCGCAATCCCACCAGCGGCGAGGACCAGCCGGTGCGCGGCTTTCCCACGCCGTCGCGCAAGATCCAGGTCCAGGACGATGTCTTCGCCGTCGCAGCCAGGTCGGTCGGCCTGCCCCCGGACGACCCCAATGGCGCGGTCCTGCCGACCTGGTTCCCGATTCCCGGCTTTCGCGATCGGCTGGAGCCGGAGGACGGGCGGGACCCGGACGGGCGGCGGTTCAAGCGCATGGTGCTGACCACCTTCAAGTGGAACGTGCACACCCAGGGGCGCTCCGGCCAGTGGAAATTCAATGCGGAGATTGTGCACACCAACAAGCTGTTCATCAACCCGACGACCGCGGCCGATCTGGAACTGAAGGACGGCGACGAAGTCGAGGTCAAGGTCTACCGCCCCAAGGGTGTTTACGTGCCACCCGGCGGCACGGAGGTGGTCGGCAGTTTTCGCAACCAGGTTCGGCTGCTGGCCGGGATCCAGCAGCGCGTGATCTGTTTCGCCCATCATGCCGGTCACTGGGAGCATGGCGCTGTCGCGCGTGCGAGCACCGAGGGCTCACTTCCGGCGGTGCTGCGCCCGGACGCGGCGCAGGTTCAGGCGCTCCAGGACCGCGACATCCCGGATAACATCTGGTGGTCGCGCGAACGCGGGGGGCCCGGCAACGGCGTCATCGGACTCAACGATTGCCTGCCGATCAATCCTTCGGTGCTGGTGGGCGGGCAAAACTGGTTCGACAACGTCGTCGAGGTACGAAAGGTCTGATGCAACTCGACGACCAGACCCAGGCCGTGCTCTACGCGCTGATCGGCCGGCTGCTACTGGTGGAGCTCGACGAACCCACGCGAGCGGCGTTGCTGGAGCCGGACGTGCTGCAGGTGCTCGACAGGCTCGAGCCCGGCTGTGCCGACTACCTCTCCGGTGAGTGGGATGCGGCCGCATATCAGCACGCCGCAAGCGAATATGCGGGGCTCTTGCTGGTCGGCCACGGGCTGGTCAACCCCAGGGCTAGCAGCTGGTTGGGCACAGATGGGCTGGTGCTGGCAATTGAGGATTTGATCGAGTCGACCGAACCCGATCTGGCACCCGACCACTTCGGCAACGCGCCTCGCGACCACCTCGGCGTGCTGGCCAGTTTCGTGGCCGGGCTGTTTCGATCCCCCAACCCGCAGGCACGCGCCCAGGCACCCGGGTTGGTGCATCATCTGCTCCGCCCCTGGGTGCCCAGCTTTTGCCTCGCCCTGCGCGATCGAACGTGCAACCCGCTCTATCGAGCGGTCGCCCGGCTGCTCGACCAGCTGGTGCTAGAAGCTGATCTCGAAGCGCACTAGACCGACCATGGCGTTCTTGAGAGCCGGATCGGCGCCTGGATTGATGACATACTGCAGGTCGGGCTGGATCGCGAACCAGGGGGTGATCTGAATCTTGTAGGTCAGCTCGATCACGGTTTCGGCCGAATCCCTGCCATCCGCGGAGCGCAGTGAACGGCCGATCCGTGCATGGCCGAAGGCCAGACCCAGCTCATCCTCGTCTCTGCCGTTGAACAGGCCCCGATAGGTCACGCCCGCGCCCAGGAAGAAAGAGACCTCGTTGCGGTCCTCAGGCGCTCCGCCGATCTGAACGAAGGCCCGTAGCCCCTGATCCTCGTTCTCGCGATAGAGCATCTGGTCGGCGATCAGGTAGATGCCGTAGTTCTCGCCGTGCGCGGAGCCTCCGCTGGTGTCGTCGAAATCAGCAGTGTGCAGCCAGGCGCCCAGTTTGAGGTATCCCGGCAGTGCGCTGGCACCCTCCTCCTGGCCGCGGTGCAGCCCGACCTCGCCGATCACCAGTGCGCCCTCCTTCGAGTTGAGCCTCAAGCGCAGACCGTTATGGTTTTTCTCCGCATCTCCGGGGTCGCCGTCATAGACGGCGACACGGAAGTCCAGTGAGTCGTTCATCTTCAGGTAGAGGCGCACCGCAGGGCCGGCCACCGGGAAGATCGAGACCGGGGAGTTGGCCGAGACGTCGGGCTGGATGCCGAAGGAGCTGCCGATGAACAGGCCGCCCGTATCGGTCACCAGGAACTCGGAGTTCATGTCGTGCAAGCCGACCAGCGCGGAGAAATCGCCATCCATCCAGCTCTGCTCGTACCAGAGCTCGTAGAGCCGAAACTCCTGCGGGGCATCGATGTTACTGATCGTCTGCAGGTCGCCGACGAACTTCTCGGTGAATGGATCGGTGTCGTGATTGAGCAGGGAATAGGCAAAGAACGTGCCGCCTTTCCACAGTCCCGCCTTCTCGGTGTCCAGGGTCAGGGTCATGTCCAGGTTGCCGAAGTAGGCCTCGCCGCGTTTGATGCCGCCGCGGAAGTTGGACAGCACCTCGCCGGTGTAGACGAACTCGAGCGTCAGCCCGTTGTCTTCGAGCTTGCTGCGCAGTCCACCCCAGTCGCCGGTCAGCGTGTCTTGCTCCAGGAAGGAGGCTGATTTGGGTGCCTCTGCGACGGTCTTGCCCTCGGTCTCAGCGCCACCGCTGGCAGGCGCGCTTTCGGCGGCATCGTCGCGCATGTTCGAGGGAGCCGTGTAGCGGCTGTAGGACGGCGTATTCATACATCCGGTGACTGACACCAGGATGATCAGCAGACTGAGCGGAGTGGAACGTGTGAGTTTCATGCAGGCATTTACACCCGTAAAATTAATTGTTCAACAAGTTAAATATATTAGTTAGGTGACGCTAACTACGCTCATTTCGCCCTCCCGCTGCCATCCTTGATAGGATAGCGGGGTGCCCCAGACCTGGACCGAACGCAATGACTGACGAGCTGATCGGCGCGATCGAGCTGGCCAGAGACATGCGTCTGGTTTCTCCCGAGAGTTGCCGGGTGGTCGGCGAGGCGCTGGCGGCAGGCCAGATCTCGCGGGAGCTGGAGACGGTCGCGCAGGCGCTGGGGCTGCAGCTGGAGATCCTGATCTCGCTGCAGCTGCTGGCGGTCGAGGTGCAGCGTCCGGTGAAGTTCGCCGCCGGCGGCGATGGCAGCACGCAGCAGCAGGGCCAGCTACCGATCAAGCGCTACTTCGGCCGGCGGCCGCTGTCCCAGCTGGGCAAGTACCAGGTGCTGTCCGAGTTCGCCCAGGGCGGCATGGGGGTCTTGTATCAAGCCCTCGACCCCGATCTGGAGCGGGTCGTGGCGCTCAAGGTGCTGCGCGATCTGGATGGTGGCGAGGAGATGATCGAGCGGCTGCGGCGGGAGGCGATGCTGGCCGCGCGGCTTTCACATCCGAACATCATCACCGTGCACGAGGTCGGCGTGGCGCAGGACGAGCTGACCCAGGCAACGGTGCATTTCATCGCGATGGACTTCATCGACGGCGAGACGCTGGGGCATCAGCTTCCGCTGATGACGCTGGCGGAACGGATCGATGTGCTCGAGCCGGTGGCGCAGGCGGTGGGGCATGCGCATCAGGCCGGCGTGATCCACCGCGACATCAAGCCCTCCAACATCCTGCTCACGCGGGACGGGCGGCCGATCGTGACCGACTTCGGCCTGGCGCGTGGTGAGGGCAGCCAGCAGTTGACCCGCAGCGGAACCGTGCTCGGCACCGACTCCTACATGGCGCCGGAGCAGGTGCTGGCGATGGATCATGCGATCGATGCGCGCACCGATGTCTGGGCGCTGGGCGTGATGCTCTACATGATGCTGACCGACACCTTGCCGTTCCGCGGGCAGGCGGCGGCCGAGATCTACGAGCAGATTCTGCACTTCAATCCGGTTCCTCCCCGCCGGCTGGCGCCCGCGATCGGCCGCGATCTGGAAACGATCTGTCTCAAGGCGCTGGAGAAGGACCGCCAGCGGCGCTACTGCGATGGCCAGGCGCTGGCCGACGAGCTGCTCCGCTGGAAGGCGGGCGAACCGATCGCGGCTCGGCCGCCGTCGCGGATGTACCGGCTGCGCAAGTGGATCGGGCGCAACCAGGCGGCGAGCCTGGCCACTCTGGCGATGGTCCTGCTGGTGGGAGGCACGCTGGCCGGGCTGCACTGGCAGTCCAGCGCGCTGCAGCAGGCGCGCGAACAGGCGCGGGTCGAGGACCGACAAGCACAGGTCGAGCAGGGCCTGGCGCAGGCCAGGCAATTGCTTGCCCGTGCGTCGACGATCTCGACTCTGCGTCAGCCGGCGAAGCTACGCAGCCTGCCGGACGGGGGCCAGCGGCCCGAGACGCCCGCACAACGCTACAAGCGGGAGTCCGCCCTGGGCGACTACCTGGCGGCCTGCAGTATGCTCGATCGCGTGCTGGCGCTGGCGCCCGGCCACCGGGAGGCGCGCGCCTTGCGGCGGCAGGCCGGAGAGCGGCTGGGGCAGGTGGCGATTCTCGGCGCCGATTACATGCTGGCCGAGCGAGCCTTTCGCGATCTGAAGGCGTTTGGGGCGCCGGATGAGGATATTGGCGTATTGATTGCCTCGCTGCATGGCACTCGCGACCGGCGGGCGCAGCAACAGGCGAGCAGGCTGCGCCAGATCCTGGCGGAGTTGAAGGCCGGCCTGTCCCGACCCGGTCGGGATCCGGCGGCGCCAACCCTGCGGGACTTTGTCTTCGAGGCGGTCGGCTATCGGGAGGCGCAGACGATCGGCATCCTGGCGCAGGCGTTGCAGTCGCTGCAGGGCAAGGCCCGCCGAGGCGGCCGGGCGACCTCCTGGCAACAGTGGGAGCGGGACCAGGCGATCTTCATCTCGCGCGTGCTGGGGCGTCTGCGGCTGCGCGAGGCGGTGCATCCGCTGCTGGACTGGATGGCGCTGGTCTGGGACCGGGAGCTGGCAGTCGAGGCCGGTCTGGCGCTGTGCAATACCCGCAGCGCCCTGGCCCACGGCGCGCTGGTCGAGGCGCGCAACCGGCTGGGCGCCGACTCGACCGCCTGGCGGCAGATCGCTGTCGCGTTCGGGCGTGTGCCCGAGCCCCACGCCAAGGCGGGCGTGCAAACCGTGAGTTCACTCTATCGGCGGGGTCTTTCGCGGATGGACAAGGGAGACTGGCGGGGCGCCGCCGACGATTTCGAGGAGGCCGCGCGGCGGGAGCCGGATCGCTTCGACCTGCTCAACATGTGTGGCGTGGCCAATCTGAATCTGAAACGGACCGAGCAGGCGCTGCGCTATCTGACGCGTGCGTTGAAGCTGAATCCGCGCTCGGCCACGGTCTGGAACAATCGCGGACTGGCGCTCTACCAGCAAAAGCGGATAGAACGGGCGATCCGCGACTTCGACCAGGCGATCCGCCAGGACTCGCGGCTGGTTTCCGCCTTCAACAACCGCGGACTGGCCTTCCAGGCGCTGGGGCGGCTCGAAGCTGCGCTGGCCGATTTCAGCAGGAGCATCAAACTCCGCCCGCAACAGGCCACGGGATACATCAACCGCGCTCAGGTCCTCCAGCGGCTCGAACGCCACGACGAAGCGCTCGGTGATAACGATCGGGCGATCGAGCTGGATCCCCGGAATGCGGACTATCGGACCGCGCGAGGCATCACGCAGATGCGCCGGGGTGCGCTGAAGCAGGCGATGGATGACTTCACCCGGGCGATTCAGCTCGATCCTCGCGCCTCGGTCGCCTATCACAACCGCGGCGTGATCCGTCGTCGGCTGGGAGACTTGCCTGGCGCGGTCGTCGACTATGACGAGGCGATCAAGCTCGCGCCGAAGAAGGGTGGCAGCTACTTCTCACGGGGCTACGTGCTGGTCCGACTGAAGAAGTTCGCAGCGGCGATGCGGGACTATACGCGCGCGATCGAGCTCGATCCGCGGCACGCAAAGGCCTATCTGAATCGTGGCCAGATGCATGCCGCGCAGGGCCGGGCGAAGCAAGCGATTCTCGACTTCGAGCAGGTGATCAAGCTGCGACCGAAATGGGACATGGGCTACGCCAATCGAGGCAGCGTGCACCTGCGCGCCGGCGACCTGGCCGGCGCGCTGCGGGATCTGGAGCGTGCGGTCGCGCTCAATGAACGGGCCTGGTACGCCTGGTTCAATCTGGGGCTGGTCCGCGAACGACAGCGTAAACGACCCGAGACGCTGGCCGCGTTACGCAAGGCGCAGAAGTACGCACCGGCCGATCGCCAGGCATCGATCGCGCGGAAGATCCGCAAGGTCGAAGCCGGCGGTTAGGAGCACAAGTAGGACAGGTTGTCATGCCGGTGGAGTTGCTGGTGAAGGATCTCAACGTCCGTATGCGGCGGGTAGGCTTCTTCTTGGCGGACTTCTTCTTGGTCACAGGCGTGTATTCGAGAATTCAGCGCGAAATCTGCATTTAGCAGTCATGGCCATCAACCAATAACAATACCAAGAAAGAGTAAAGACTCATTCGATGTTCCTCTTGGGGGCCCTTCCCTGCTTGTCATCACGCACCGAGCTGAGTACGATCACTGCATGTCTTCGAGGAGAGAAGTTTCTGGAACGGTAACAGCATGGAAACAGCACGGCTGTGGCCACTGCGGTGCCCTGTACAGCTATCATTTCGGGCGAGAGTTGTCGGCGACTGGAAAGCAGCTCGACGCTGCGAGATCCGCACTGGAAGACCGCGCACGGCAGGCTCTAACACAGATCGAGAGCCATCCATGCCCCTGTTGCGGTACGATCCAGCCGGAGATGATAGCTAGCCAGCTTGTGCCCGAGCATCTATTGGGGCTAGTAGTTGGCTCCATCGGGTCCCTGCTCCCCTTGCTGCTGCACTACGGTCACTATCTTCACGGGGCGACTGCGGCCGTATTGTCGGCCATTGCCGTCGGCCTCGCGGGTTGGCTTCACTTCTCTGGGCTCTACATCGATGCTAACAAAGACCTGGACGACAACCTGGAGAGGGCCACGAATGGGTTAGAAAAGGGGCGTCTGGCGATAATTGAGGAGGGGGATCCGGATAATCCAGCGGGATCTCTGCCTGGACCCGTCAACACGTCGTGGACGATCGGGCTGCTCGGGGGCTGCATCGCTTTGCTCGTTCTTCCAGTTCCGTTGCGGCTGGCAAAGGGCTGGCCAACCAACTCCAACCTCTATCCAGGCGTGTTGGGACCAGGGGACGTTTCAACCTGCTACCTTGAAACACGGTTTCATGCGCTCAGCGGATATTGGCGCGGGGAGTGCACCGCAGAGCTCCTCGATGGGAAGCAGCCCACAGGCACGGTTATTCCCTCGGAAACCAGAACGGAGGGTTGGCCAGACTCGTTCTCGGCCCGAAAGGGAGGCGATGGTTATGAGGAGATCACTCCTTGGGTGCGGCTGCGCTTGCCCTCGGACTCGCCACTCGCCGACAGCGAGTTGCGGGTCCGGCTCACTCTGACGGTCACACAGCCCTCTATGACCCAGGAGCACATGTTCGATGAGGTGAAAAAGACACATGTCGAAACGGTAGTGCTCAAGACCGGACCAGCTGGTGCGGGTCGTTTCTTTTCAAGGCTCATCTGGATAGGGTTGATCGCTGGCTCACTGAGCCAGCTGCTCGTAGGAATCTGGCTCTTGCTGGCTGCAAAGCGCTTCGGGGATACGGGTGAGGCGGTGAAGACGCTCGAGCCCTTGCTCGACGATGAGCCGTTTGAGGAAGCACGCAGCTCAAGGTCTCGCTCAAGAAAACCCAGACGTCGCCGACGGCGCTAGCAGCCTGTGGCTAGTGGGGTGAGTCAGGAATACGTCGAATAATGCGAGGTGATTCTGGTGCATGACAAGGCGCGACGACGAGGCGACCCGGGAGGTCGTCGAGGAGGAGTAACGCAGCCGCAACGCCGGGCGGCCGGAGAGTCACGACGAAGAGTCACGACGAAGCGACCCATACCTCGATCTGCGCGGCTGGCAAGCGCGTGCGATCTCGTTTCGGCTTCCTTGCGGACCTTGACCAGGATGAGCGGCGCTGGGCAGCCTGCGATCCGCGTCATCGCAGTGAGATAGAAAGAGTGCTGGGCAACGGAGGCTTCGAGTGACGCTGCTGTATCGCCTCGTGGAGGGAGAGACCGAGAGTTGTGCTAACTGAGAGGAAAGTGCTCCGATCAGTGGCACATCAATTCTGTCTCGCCGATAATGTAGCCTATGTTGAGCCCATATACTTCCTATCCGCGGCAGGTCGATCTCGACACTCTATGCGTATCGGTTGGACTGATGACTTCACAACACCCTCGTGGATGTGCAGCATGATCCAGCTGGCGGTGCGGTTGATTCGTTTGCCCTGCAAGCCCACATCGATATCGACGAGCGCCTGTTTCACCGGGACCTCGAAGTGGCTGTTGAGGTCCAGGTCAGGCTGATCCACTTTCTCGACCACGAACTCGTCGCCGCCGAATCGATAGACCCGAGAGTTCGGGTAGAGGATGCAGAGACGATCAGCCAGGCGCTGAAGCAGAATGTCTGTCGGCGCATGGCCGTGCTGGTCCAGGTAGCGCTGCAGGTTGTCCAGGTCGACGCAGAGGAAGGTGGCTCTGTAGCGCCTGCTCATTCTGTCGGCTTCCGTCACGGCCTGGTGCAGATCTAGTATCAGCGCCTGCCTCGAATGGCATCCGGTGAGGCCGTCAGTCAAGTCTTCTGCATTCATGCTGCGCTACGCTAGCGGTTGGCTGCTGCGGTGTCCACTCCGAGATGCGTGGGTCAACCGAGTGGCAGTCCAGTGTGGCACAGCGTCGGGCAATAGTAGAGAATGTGCGCACTGCTGTCGGATGAGATCATGGTCGGGGAGGTTGATTGCATGGACTCGGATGCCCAGAACTTCATCATCTTCACGGTGATCCTGGTGGTGATCGTTGCTGTGCTGCGGATAAGGGGTGACCGGGCAAAGCAGCGCAAGCGAGAAGGGCGCCGCAAGCGGCACGAGGCAGGACGCCAGCGGCTCGACCGCGCGCGTTCCCTGCACCAGGAGGGTCGATCCGCCGAGGCAGCGCTGTATCTGCTGGGCTTGCTCAAGCTGGAGTACCGTATGGCTGCCGACGCAATGCAGGACGCCAAGTGCCTGGAGGAGCTGAGCGAGATACTCGCGGATATCGGTGTCGACGCGGATGCCAGCGGCGCGGCCAGGCTGGCCGAGACGATTGCGGGGCGACTCAGCAAGAACCAGCGGCTGCAGCGCATGGCCGAGGCGGATGCGGAGCAGATGAGGTCCGTCACCGCGATCGCGGGGTCCAAGCTGGTGGGTCATGCGATCGCCGGGGCGTCCGGGGAGCAGGCGGCCGAGGTCGGCATCGAGGGCGAGTTGTTGCGGCTCTCCGAGATGATCGCGGGGATCGAAGAGGCAGTGGCCCAGCTCTGAGGCAGACCCACAGCCTGCTGGGGCAGTTCATCGAATGACTGACTCACCCCACTAGCGCCAGTTCGCTTCACTTGCGTATCTTGACTCGCCAGAGACTACGCTGGTAGGTCGGCCCGAGCGTGGCTCCTGACAGCAGGGCGTGGTGTACGATTCCCTGGCGCGCCGCGATCAGGGGCACGATCGGTGAGTGGGCGACGACGTATCGGTAGACCTGGTCGAGCAGCGGGGCGCGCTTGGTGGGATCGACCTCTCGACGTTGCTGGAGGAGCAGGCGGTCCAGCTTGTCGTCCTTGAAGAACGAGATGTTGGATGCTCGGCCCTTCTGCGTATTGCTGGAGTGGAAGAGTGTCGAGAGGAAGTTGTCGGCGTCTGCGTTGTCGGTCGACCAGCCGAGAAGACACAGCTGGTGCTTGCCATGCTGAACGTAGGCCAAGTAGCGTGCCCATGGCATCCCTGTCACTGTCACGGTGATGCCGATCTTCGCCAGGCTGGCCGCGACTGACCTGGCGACAGCCTGTGGGTAGTGAATGTACGGGCGAGGATTGTTCATGTGCACCAGCGTCAGCTTGCGCAGCTTGACGCCCGACTCCGCCAGCAGTCGCTTCGCCTTCGCCAGGTCATGCGTCAGGCCTCGCGCGGTTTTCGAGTACCCATTGATGCCTGGTGGGACCGGGAGGTCGAGCGGACTGGCCCAGCCGTTGTACAGTCCGGCGATCGCCTTCTTGTCCAGCGCATGGGCCACCGCCTGGCGGAACTTGACGTTGTCGAAGGGGGGGGCTCTGGGTGTTGAACGCCAGGTAAAGCAGGCTGGTTTCGTGGCCGCGCTCGCTCATCTTGAGTACCAGCTTGGGGTCGGACATCACGCCTTTGATGTCCCGTGGGTTCAGCCCGTCCATATAGGACAGGTGCCCACTGCGCAGCAGCGCCAGGCGCTTGCGGTCGTCCCGGACCTTGCGGAACTCGATGCGCGTGACGCGCGCCTTCTTGCCCCAGTAACCCTTGAACCGTGCGACCTCGACGACCACGTCCTTCTGCCAACGGGTCAGCTTGAACGGGCCGGTTCCGACCGCGACCTGGGGGCCGAACAGTCTGCCGTGCCTCTTGACCGCGGCCGAACTGACGATCGAAGCCGGGAACATTGCCAGATTGTACGGTAGTGTGGCATCGGGCTTGCTGGTCTCGACACGCACCTGTTGCCCCGCGGCCGAGACCCTCTTGATGGTCTGGTAGAAGGTGAGGTAGGGACTGCGACTGGCAAGCAGACGATTGAGGCTCGCAGCAACCGCGGCGGGGGTCATCGGCGTCCCGTCATGAAACCAGACGTTCTTGCGAATGGTGAAGACGTAACCGTGGAACCCGTCCAGCACGGACCAGCGCGTCGCTAGCCAGGGCTCGAGCCGTCCGCCGGCGCCGACGCGTAGCAGGGTTTCGTAGATGGTCTCGATCACCTTGACGGATTCGCCGTCGTCGACATACGCAGGGTCGAGGCTGAGCGAGTCATCCCCGCGCCCATAGACCAGAGTATTCGTCTTTACCCACTCTGGTTTCTGGGCGTTAGCCTCGAGAGCTAGCGGGAGCAGCAGTGCAATGACGAGAAACAACTTCATCGAGTATGTCCTCCTAGTGCCTGAAGTCCCTTCCGGACAGCTGCATCCTGTTCGGACTCGGAGACGGTTCTCAGAAAGGAGAGAACTGCTTTCGTTGAATCAACCAACTCGACCCGGCTGCGATACAGTGCCGCACTTGCGGCAGAAAGGCGGACATCTGCCTTCGCTGTGTGGTCCTGGACCTTCTTCTTCAGCGCTTCCACGGTAGCTGAGTCGTTGTACACCCCGAATCGTAAAGACTCGATAACGACGAGTTGAACGTCCGGATCTGGATCATTGAACAGCGCATGGATGAGCTTCATTCTTACGGCTCTGTCGCCTGTCTTGGCGCTGAGATTCTCTGCTACAAACGCCCGGTATATTGAGCTGCTGTTCGCGCTGAGCTCTATCAACATCGCCTGCTGCACTGCTGGCCCTCCGTTGGAGGATAGATACGCAACGAGGACACGCGTCAGGTCTGCCCCGGGGGTCTCTCTCAGGAGCTTGGTGGCCGCGGAAAGGAACTGCTCGTCGTCAAGCGAGAGCAGGTTCGCAACCCAGTATGCGGTCGTTATTAACTCGTGATCCGAACCGGAGAGTGTGATCCCAATCAGATCCCGAATCTCGTTCAGCTCCGGGTGTCCAACAAACTGAAGCTTCGACAGAGCGAGATTCCTGAGGCCACCAGGCTCTGCGTCATTACGGATGATGTTGGCTAGCTCCGACAGGAGCCGTCGATCTTGCTCCTTGGTCATCCACCTCTTCTCGTGGCTTATAACCACGGAAAGGGCGAGCTGCCTCACGTAAAGGTCACCACCTTGTTTGGTGAATTCCGCGATGACTAGCTGCAGCACCTCGGGGTAAGGAAGCCCGCCCAGCATGAGGATCAGCTGCCCTTTCAGGGCCGGATCGGTGAGGCTTCGATACAGCCGAATCAACTTCTCGACCACACACTTGTCCTTGAGGGCAAGTTGTCGAACCCGCTGGTGCAGGCTCCCGGCAGTGCGATGCTTGGAGGAGCTGACCATTCTCTCCAGCTCAGCCAAGAACCGTCGGCTTTGCTCTTGGGCGCGTTTTCTGGCGCTCTTGGCTCGTACCCTCGCGGGACGAGAGGGGGCCTTCTCCGTCGCCGGCCGCCTTCTCTCGGCAGAACTGTTCTTGTCCTGATGCTCAAGGAGAATGCCGGGGGGCGCAATTGGGCTTTGCGCCTCATCGCGGCCACGGGTAGAGGCTGTCGTGATTACCAGCAGGACAAGGGCAGCTGCCGAGATGGCTAACTGCCAGGGCTTCACGCCTTCGCGCCCGGCAGGAAGCGTTCGCGAGAAGGTCTGGAGAGCGTCATGACTACAATCATACCGAGAAGCAGCTGCTCGTTCGAGCAATTCACTCGCTCCAGTCCATCAGACCGCGCCTGTAGCCTGGTCAAGACAGCCGGTATCCGGGGCACTGATCGTGTATCATTGCCGGAAGATGTCGCGTCTCCTCATCTTCTTGCTACTTCTGGCTAACGGTTGCGCTCGTTCGCCGGATGTAGGCCGAGAGCCGGTGCCAGCCAAGTCCGTCGCAAACTCCACTGTCGCAAACTCTGGCGCGCACGAGCGCAGCGTGACACCCCGCCACAGAGTAGCCGACGATCTGGACGCACAGCAGGCTCTTCAACTCGCAGAGTCTGAACTGGTCTCCCGAGAGGTGCCTGCGACCATCCGAGAGCGGTACTTGCGAGCACTGCTGCGATTCCACGCGCAGTCTTACGATGCTGCGCTCGATGATCTCAAGCGTGTGCTGGCTGGAGTCCAAGCGCTGAGCGACCAGCGCGGGTTACGCAAGGAGGCGCAGTTCATCAGGGGACTGACTCAGCGCGTGCGACGTGCGAGGGATGCTCAGGCCAAACGACTTGCCCGCTCAAAAACGCCAGTCGCTGCTCCTGGTCAGCCCGCCAAGCGCAAGCGATCACCGAAGCCGCCCTCGGCCGAGAAGCCGGTTGCGGTCAAGCAGCCGCGGCAAGCCATGCGCGGCACCAGATACGACAGGACCATGCGGATTGCGGAACACAAATGGCATATCAGCGGAGCGGAGCAAGACCGCGTCTTCAAGAATCTGGCGGCCTACCTGAATGAGGTCCGGATGGAGTCCATGGGTGGAGAGGGCAAACGACCCGAAGGCCTACTGCTCACCAAGGTGCCCCCGACATCGTACGCCTACGAGCGTGGTTTACGCAGTGGTGACATCATCACGATGGTAAATACATTCAAGATTGAAGTCGTGGAGCAGATCTGGATTCTGAAGGACCATCTGCGCAGGGCCAACGCCATCCGAGTTCACTACACGCGCAATGGCAAACAATACCGAAAGTTCTTCAAGCTCAGGCGTTGATAGTCTTGCCGGCGGAGTAGAGCTCCAGATCAGTC
>CAZMLI010000001.1:49941-52583 GCA_964566865.1 uncultured Planctomycetota bacterium | reverse complement strand
ACGGATTTGGCTACGACCCCGTCTTCTACGTGCCCGCGCTGGACCGGACCTATGCGGAAATGGACCTGGCGCAGAAGAACGAGATCAGCCACCGCGGTCTGGCCTTGCGGGCCTTCAAGAAGCGCTACGCCGAACTGCTCTAGTCGGGTGAGTCAGTCCCCCAGACGCTCCAGCGCCTGCGCTAACCGCGGGGCAAACCGCCGCTCGACGAAGCTGTAGGAGGTGACGCCTCCCACCTTGAAGAACCAGCGGTCGGGTAACAGCTCGATGCGCGCGCCGAAGCTGCTGCGCAGGATGCCGCGGAAGGTATTGACCGAGGTGATGTTCGGGTAGAGCCAGCCGTAACGCCGGTTCGGTAGCAGGATCGCGTTCAAGATCGAGAGCCTGGCCTCGCGGCGCAGGACGGGGTCGACCGACCGGTTCGGGCGGGGCCAGTCCAGACCGTGGTCGCCCTGGATCACGATGATCGGCGGCCGTTTCGAGCGTTGCAGGATCTGTTCGACCAGTTGCTGCACCTGCTGGCCGATGTACTGCACCTGGGCTGCGTACTTTTGCTGGAACGACCCGCTGTTCGGCATTCCGCCCTGGGCGTCGAAGATGAACGGCGGGTGGGGGCAGAGGATATGCGCAAAGGCGAAGGTCGGTCCCGCGATCTCGGCCACTCGTGGCAGCTCGGCGAGGGTGAACCGGACCCGCTGGCGCCGCTGGACCAACGGGTCCCAGCCCACCTGCAAACCCCGCCAGAGATGCGGCACGGGGGTCTGTGCCAGCAGGTGTTCCTCCAGCTCGCCCAGCGGCCTGCGGTCGAGTGAGAAGTACTCGTCCGCCTGGGGGCACTCGGTAAAGCTGAAGCCGCTCTGGAAGGCGATGAATCGATAGCCAAAGTGCTGCTTGAGCAGTTGCACCACGCGACTGCGGCGAACCAGATCGCGCAGCGGCAGCAGGCTGCGCGAGCCGCTGCCCCGCGACCCGTCGATCGAAACCGGACGCAGCAGGGTGTGCAGGTACTCCATGTTGAGCGTGGCCGGAATCGAGTGCCAGGTTCCGGTGTAGTTGCTCGTCGAGTTGCGAGCCAGGTAGAACCCCTTGCCGGTCAGGTAGGCTAGCAATGGCGAGTTGTCGTGGCCGTAGAGCTGCTTCAGCACCTGCGCGCCGGCGTACATGTCGAGGATGATGAAGTAGATGTCCGGCGCCGGCGCTCGGTCGGCAGACGCGTCCTCGAAGAGGATCGGCGGGATGGGCCTGCGCTCGATCGTCGGGGCGGCTTGCTGCCGTGCGGCTGCCGCTCCAGCCCAGGCCAGGGCGACCAGCAGCGCCGTCACGGCGAAGCGATCGAGGCCTCGCTCCAGCGCCTGCAGGTTGCGCCGGGTGCGACGCAGCGCAACCCAGGCCGCGAGCCAGAGCAGCCCCTCGGCCGCGATCAGGTAACGGCCCCGGACCCGAAAGAACGGGTTGAACCAGAGCAGCTCGTGCAGCGGGCCGAATGAAATCGTCAGCAACCAGCCGAACGAGACGATCAGCGCGGCCCGCGTCCGATCGCGCAGCGCGGCGAGGCAAGCCAGGAAGGCCAGCAGGATCCCCAGCAGGATCGTCGCCGCCGCGGGCCACAATTGCTTGGGGTGCAGATAGCCGACGTTCGCCGAGTAGAGCGAGATGATCGGGAACAGGCCGAGGAGCCAGGGGTGCAGCGGCAGCTCAGGACTCCTGCATCAGGCCGCTAGGCACTTTATCCACAGGACTGCTAGTCCTGGCTCTCGTCCGGGTCGCGCAGTACGTCCAGGATCGGGCCGAGATCGACCAGCGGCGAATCGAGGAACGCTTCGAGCATGCCGACGACCTGCGATGTCAGATCGGCCAGGCGGTCGGTGCGGTCGGCCTGACGTTTCTTCAGGCTACTCTCTTCTTTCGAGATGCCCTTGGCCTTTGCCTCGAGGCGCAGCTTCTGGCTGCCCTCGCGCAACTGGCCGGCCACGCGGCCGAGCCGGTCGCGCTCCCGCTCGCGGAAGACCTTGGTCACCATCTGCCAGACGTTGGTCTCGGCTCTGTAGAGCGTGACCCGGGTCGAGGGCGCCACCGCGCGGCGCACGACGCCCCAGTTGAGCAGCTCGTGGAGGTTCGTGCTGGCGGAGCCGGTGGAGATCTGCAGCTGTTCGCAAATTTCGGCGGCGGACTGCGGTCGGTCGGCGAGATAGAGCAGGGTCCAGATGCGACCCATGACGCGCTTGAAACCCCAGAACTCGATAATGGAGCCGACAGCGGCACAGACCACGTCGCTGGCATTGGGTTCGGGTACGTCAGACACCGACCGGGCGCCTCCTGCTGCTGTTTTGAGGGACGGACTCATGGCAGTATATCAAATCCTAGCGAGCGGTTAGCGCGATTGAGAAGAGAACGCCGAAGACCAGCAGTAGCTGGGCGGTCTGGGCCAGCGCGCGATTCAGACGCGGGCCATCGACCTGGCCCCACATGGATCGCAGCGGCGCGATCGCCAGCGGCGCTGCCAGCAGGACCAGTGCGCCGGGACGGCCGATCAGCGCGGCGGGTGCGGCGAAGGCCGCGAGCAGCAGCAAGATGTAGAAACCGCGCATCGCGCTGCGGCCGAGTCGGACGGCGAGCGTCTTCTTGCCCGCCACGCGATCGGT
>CAZMLI010000001.1:41670-49841 GCA_964566865.1 uncultured Planctomycetota bacterium | reverse complement strand
TCGCGCTGCGGCCGAGTCGGACGGCGAGCGTCTTCTTGCCCGCCACGCGATCGGTGTCGGCGTCGCGATGGTTGTTGACCACCAGGATCGCGGTCGCCAGCAGGCCGAGCGGCACGCCGGCGAGCAGCGCGAGCGCATCCCAGCGGCCGACCTGCACGGCATAGCTGCCGGCCACGGCGATCGGTCCGAAGAAGACGAAGACCAGCAGATCGCCCAGGCCGAGATAGCCCAGCGGCCAGGGCCCGCCGGTGTAGGCGACCGCGCAGAGCATCCCGGCCAGGCCGATCGCGACGATCGGCCAGCCGCCCAGCGTCGCCAGATAGCCGCCGATCGGCAGCACCAGCAGCAGCACCAGCAGGTAGGCCCGCCGGACCAGCTTGGGCGGGATCAACCCCTGCTGTGTCACGCGCGCCGGACCGCTGCGGGCGTCGGTGTCGGCGCCGTTTTTCCAGTCGTGATAGTCGTTGGCCAGGTTGGCCGCGATCTGCAGCAACAGGGCGCCAGCGAGCGCGGCGAGCGCCGGCAGCGGCCGGAAGCCGCCCACGGCGAAAGCGGCGGCCGATCCGACGACGACCGGCACCGCCCCGGCCGGCAGCGTGCGCGGCCGGATTGCCTGGAGCCAGATCTTGATCACGGCAGCCTGTTCCGGCTGGCGAAGTCGGGCGCGCGCTTCTCGAGGAAAGCGTTGCGGCCTTCCTGCGCCTCTTCGGTCATGTAGAACAGCAGGGTCGCGTTGCCCGCCAGTTCCTGCAGGCCGGCCTGGCCATCACAGTCGGCGTTGAGCGCGGACTTCAGGCAGCGCAGCGCGAGCGGGCTGTGTTGCAGGATCTCGCGGCACCAGTTGACCGTCTCGATTTCCAGTTCTTCGAGCGGGAAGACCGCGTTGACCATGCCCATCTCGAGCGCCTCATCGGCGCTGTACTGGCGGCAGAGGAACCAGATCTCGCGGGCCTTCTTCTGCCCGACCATGCGCGCCAGATAGCTGGCGCCGAAGCCGCCGTCGAAGCTGCCGACCTTGGGGCCGGTCTGACCGAAACGCGCGTTGTCGGCCGCGATTGTCAGGTCGCAGACCACGTGCAGCACGTGGCCGCCGCCGATGGCGTAACCGGCGACCATCGCGATCACCGGCTTGGGCAGCGTGCGAATCTGCCGCTGCAGGTCGAGCACGTTCAGCCGTGGCACGCCCTGGTCGTCGACATAACCGGCCTTGCCGCGCACGCGCTGATCGCCGCCCGAGCAGAAGGCGTCCGGGCCCTCGCCGGTGAGAATCGCCACGCCGATTTCAGGGTCGTCGCGAACCAGCGAGAAGGCCTGCTGCAGCTCGACGATCGTCTGCGGCCGAAACGCGTTGTGCACCTCTGGCCGGTTGATCGTGATCTTCGCGATGCCCTCTGCTTTCTCGTAGCGAATGTCCTCAAACGTGCTCGCGCTGGACCACTGGACGGCTTTCTTCACGGTTGTTGTCGTTTGCATCGGACCGCGGCCCTTTCTGTGGGTCGGTATCGGTGTGGGCGCCGCTGGAGACGGCGCGGTGGAACGCTTTGTGTATCTGAAGATTGTGTTCGGGACACAGCGGCGCCTCGATGATGCGCGTGCCGCCCTGTTCGATCGATCCCGCGATGGCTTCGGTCAGCTCGGCGGCGTTGTCGACGCGCCGGTAGTCCAGGCCGTAGAGTGCGGCGGCTTGCTCGAACTGCATCCCGTGCCGGGTGGCGACGAAGGGGTCATATTGTTCGCCGAACCCGCGCAGATCGAGGAAGTCGAAGATCCGCCCGCCGTCGTCGTTGACCACCACGATCGTCAGGTCGAGGTCCAGCCGCCTGGCGGCGAGCAGCCCGCCGATGTCGTGCAGAAAGGCCAGGTCGCCGCAGAGCAGCACCACCGGCGCCTTGCCGCGACCCGCCCAGGCGGCGCCCAGCGCCTGCGAGAGCATGCCGTCGATGCCGTTGGCGCCGCGACTGGCCAGGACGCGCAGGGGACGCTGGCCGGGCCGGCAGAAAGTGTCGATCTCGCGCACGGGCTTGCTGCTGGCGACCCACAGCGTGCCCTCGGGCGGAATTGCCGAGAGGGTCGTCGCGGTCAGCGCGCCCTCGAACCACTCCTCTTGCAGCATCGTCCGCGCGACCGACCAGACCTGCTGCTCCGCCCGATCGAGCATCCCGCGAAAGCGCAAGTCCGGCTGCAGCGGCTTGATCATCGTCTCGGCCAGACCGCGGCAGAAGGCGCGCTCGTCGCACTGCACCAGCAGGGTTCGGTTGTGCTCGGGGGAGCGGTACTCGCCCGCCGGGTCGACCAGGATCTGTTGCGCGTCCCAGGCGACGATCGCCTGGTTCAGGCTCTTGGAGGTCGGCGCGGCGCCGAAGCGGATGATCAGCGTCGGGGCCAGCGCGTCGGCCAGTCCCGGGACGCGCAGAAACGCATCGTAACCGCCGAGGATGTCTCGCTCGCATTGCGGGTCGAAGCGTAGCTGCGAGAGGCAGTCGGCGAGCACCGGGTAGCCGCTGCGCCAGGCCAGACTGCGCACCGCCGCGGCCAGGCCGCTCTGGGGGTCGAGCGGACCGCAGACGATCATGCCGCGCCGGTGCTGGTGGACCAGCGCCGAGACCCGCTCGAGCGTGGCGGCCGTCATCTCCGGCAGACAAGCTGCGTGCTCGATCCAGGGCTGGTCGCTGTCGATCTCGTCGATCGGCGGCAGCTCGTCGCAGGTCAGCGGCTCATCGAACGGCAGGTTCAAATGGACCGGTCCCGCCGGCAGACCGCAGGCCCGGGCCACCGCGCGAGCTGCGACCCGGCGAATCAGGCGCGGGTCGCCGGGCAGGCCGGGGTCGACGAAACTACGCACCGCATCGCCAAACAGCCGCTGCTGATCGATGGTCTGCGGCGCGCCGCAATCGTGCAGCCGCGGCGGTCGGTCGGCCGTCATCACGATCAACGGCACGCGACCCAGGTCGGCCTCGATCACGGCCGGGTAGAGATGCGCGCCCGCCGTGCCGCTGGTGGTGATGATGCCCACCGGTTGCCCGGTGGCCTTGGCCAGTCCGAGGGCGAAGAAGCCCGCGCTGCGCTCGTCCACATGGCTGCTGGTCTGCAGCTGCGGATCCGCCAGCGCCGCCAGGGTCAGCGGCAGCGAGCGCTTGCCGGGACAGATGCAGACATGGCGCATTCCGCCTCTTCGCAGCTCCGCCAGCAGGTGTCGGCTCCAAATCATCGGAGCACCTCCAGGATTGCGTCGAGTTTGAGTTCGGTCTCGGTCAGCTCCGCGCTGGGCTGCGAGCCGGCGACGATGCCCGCACCGGCGTAAGCCCACAGCGTACGACCGCGGATCAGCGCCGAGCGAATCGCGACCCAGAAGTCCCCGTTGCCCTCGTCGTCGCACCAGCCCAGTGGGGCGGCGTAGTAGCCGCGCTCGAGCGGTTCGTGGCGCGTCAGGTAGGCTTGCGCGGCCGCGCGCGGTACCCCGCCGACAGCGGGTGTCGGGTGCAGCGCGTCGACCAGGTCGAGCACGTGACGACCGGGCCGGACGGCCCCCTCGAAGGGCGTGATCAGGTGCTGCACATTGGCCAGGCGGAGGATTTCGGGCTGCTGCGCTTGCTGCAGGTCGTCGACGTGCGGCGCCAGCGCGTCGGCGATCTCGTCGACCACCAGCTGGTGCTCGGCCCGTTCCTTCGGACTGTCCAGCATCTGCCGCGGGTGGGCGTCGCGCGGCGCCGACCCGGCCACGGCCGCGGTGTTGACGCGTCCATCTGCGACGCGCACCAGCCGTTCGGGCGTGGCGCCCAGGAACAGTGCGTCGGCGCCCAGTCGCAGGCAAAAAGTGACGCAGTCGGGGAAGGCCTCGCGCAGCCGGTGCAGCAGGTCGACCGGCGAGCTGTTCAGCTGGCGCGCCACTCTGCGGGCGAGCACCACCTTGCGTAACTGGCCGGCGCCGATCGCGACCAACGCCTGCGCGACACGGGTGGTCCAGTCACTGCGTCCCTCTTCGTGCGCCGATCCGGGCGCGCCGCCTGGGGTCATCGGCTGCGCTGTGCCGTCACAACGGGTGCGGGTCATCCAGGCCTCGTCGCCCCGGCGTACGATCAGCACCTCCGGTCGCAAGAGGGTGGCGGCCGGTGCGCCGGCCCAGTCGCCCGTCGGCTTGCGGCGGTCGAAAGCCAGCCCGCCGAACCAGCGAGGGCGGGCCCAGTCCGGTCCGCTCAATTGCTGATTTGCGCCCTGCATCGCCTCGCGCGCGGCGTCGCGCAGATCCTCGGCTCGCTCGGCCTCCAGCCGGATCGCGCAGCCCAGACCGATCAGCTCCAGATCATCCGCCGGATGCGCCCAGTAGATCGTCGCACGCTCGGAGAACCGGCGCAGCAGGTCCTCGGCGGCTACCGGCTCTTGCGTCTCTTCCAGCGTCGGGCGTCGGGTCAGCAGGCTCATCGCAGCAGCGCCTTCGCCAGCTTCAGGTAGGCCTCCGGTGTCAGCGCCTGCGCGCCGTCACTCTTCGCGAACTGCGGCTGCGGATGCAGCTCGATCATCAGCCCGTGGGCGCCAGTCGCCAGCGCTGCGCGTGACAGGCGCGGCACCAGTTCCGGGCGGCCCGCGGCGTGCGAGGGGTCGACGATCACCGGCAAACCATGGTGCTCGAGCAGGTAGGCCACGCTGCAGAGGTCGAGTGTATTGCGGGTGGTCGTCTCGAAGGTGCGGATGCCTCGCTCGCAGAGGACCACCCCGTCTGCGCCGGCCTGGAGCAGATACTCCGCCGCCAGCAGCCACTCAGCCACCGTCGCGGCAAATCCGCGCTTGAGCAATACCGGCTTGCCCGTCTGGCCGATCTGCTTCAGCAGCCCGTAGGACTGCATCGAGCGCGAGCCGACCTGGATCATGTCGGCCAGCTCCGCCACCGCCGGCAAGTCGCGGTCGGTCATCGCCTCGGTCACCATCGCCAGGCCATGACGATCCGCCGCGCGGCGCATCCAGAGCAGTCCTTGCTGGCCCACGCCCTGAAAGCTGTAGGGGGAGGTGCGTGGTTTGTAGACACCGCCGCGCAGCAAGCGCGCCCCGCCGGCTGCGGCCAGTTCCGCCGTCTGTTCGATCTGCTCCGGGCTCTCGACTGCGCAGGGACCCGCGAACAATACCGCTGGCGCACCTGCGCCAATCGGTATGCCGGCAACCGTTACCGTGGTGGCGGCGGCATCCACCAGCGGGTGTGGGCTGGCCAGCCGCTCCAGCGTCAGGTCGTCCAGCAGGGTCATGCGACACCTCGATAGCACCAGGCGATGCCGAAGGAGAATCGACGCTTGGTCAGCTCGCTGAATCCGGCCTCTGCCATCAGCGTGAGGAAGTCCTCGCCGCAGGGGAAGGCCGCGGAGGTGCGCGGCAGGTATTCGTAGGCCTCGCGTTTGCCGGTCAACCAGCCGCCGATGCGCGGAATCATCACCCGCGAGTACCAGCGGTAGAGCGGTCCGAAGACCCGGCCCTTGGGCTGGCCGAACTCCAGCACGCCGAGCACACCGCCGGGCCGCAGCACCCGGCGCAACTCGCGCAGGGCGCCGAGCGGGTCATCGACGTTGCGAATGCCGAACGAGATCGTCGCGCCATCGAAGGCGTCGTCGACCATCGGCAGCGCCATCGCGTCGCCCTGGCACCAGCTGCACTGTTTGGCCCCGGCGGCGCGGGCCTTGTCCGGCCCCTGCGCCAGCATCGGCATCGAGAAGTCGCAGCCGACCACCTGGCTGTCAGGACCGAGCGCGCGTGCCAGACCCAGCGCCAGGTCGCCCGTGCCGGTGGCCAGGTCGAGCACCCGCGCGGGGCGCGACAGGTTCAACTGTCGCACGACCTCGCGCCGCCAGCCGATGTCGGTCCCCATGCTGAGGACCCGGTTGGTCAGGTCGTAGCGGAACGCGATCCCGTCGAACATCTCCTTCACAGCCTGGCTCATGGCTCACATCCACCGTCGCGCGACATAACCCGCGAGTCGGGCCAGCGCGGCGCGGTGAGGGCCGGCTGGCAACTGGCGCAGCTGGCTGATTCCGCGTCTCGCCGCCTGGCGGGCCTGGCCTCGTGTATATGAAACACCGCCCAGCTCTCGCACCTGCGCGCCGATCGACTCGGCCAGCGCCGTCTCGCCCTCGAGGAACTGCCTGACCTGCTCGCGCAATGCGGGACGTTGCTCGATCGCATACAGCAGCGGCAGGGTCGGCAGTCCGGCGCGCAGATCGGTCAGCGTCGTCTTTCCGGTCGACGGGCCGTCTTCATAGTCCAGCGCGTCGTCCGCCAGCTGGAAGGCCTGACCCAGCGCCATGCCGTAGACCCGCGCCGCGTCCGAGACGGCCAGCGGAACGCGCGCTGCCAGGGCGCCGGCCTGACAGGCCCAGGCCAGCAGCGCCGCGGTCTTCAAGTCGGCCACCGCCGCGACCTGCTCGCGGGTGGCGGTCAAGTCGCCGCGCAGGCAGGCCTCGAGCAACTCGCCCTCGGCCAGCTTGGCCACCGCCTCGCCCAGCCGGCGACCCGCGCCATCTGCGTCGCCGTCGCACAGCAGTTGCTCGAGTGCGCGCGCCAGCAGGTAGTCGCCGCCCATCACCGCCGCGTGCACGCCAAAGGCCAGGTAGGCCGCCGGCTTGCCCCGCCGGGTATCGGCCGCATCGATCACGTCGTCGTGCAGCAGCGACGCGGCGTGGACCCACTCCGCGACCGCCGCCAGGTCGACCGCGCGTTTGGTCGGCGCGCCGAGCGAGCGGGCGAAGAGCAACAGCACGAGCGGGCGAACGCGTTTTCCGCCGCCCTCGACGGCGTAGCGCGCCACGCCCTCGGCCGCCGGGACCGAGCTGCGGAGCTTGGCCGCGAGCAACTCGCTGACCTGTTCGAGGTCGCGCTTGACGTCCTCCGGCACGCTCGGAAAGCCCACCTCCGGACGGCGCTCGAGAGCCTGGTTCTGCGGGTTTGCGGCCCGTTTCACTTCCTGGTGCGTGGTTAGCAGAGGCATCGCTGTCACCTGTGTCAGAAGTTTCATGCTTTCTTGAATCATTTGTATTATATGAGTATTATGATATCGATGAAAGCCTGACCCGGACTTTTTTTCCAGGAGCACCTGATGCAGACCACGGAGGCGGCGCCCCGTTATCATCGCAACCCACCGCTGCCCGATCTCGACAGCCCGCGGCGGCGCAGCGGGCAACTGCAGGCTGTGACCGAGACCATCGCACTGGACACGACCGGCGCCCCGCAGTTCATCGATCTGACCGCACAGATCCAGGATTTCGTCACACGCTCCGAGATCCAGGTCGGTCAACTGACCGTGCATTCGCTCCACACCACCGCGGCCGTGGTGATCAACGAGAAGGAGCCGCTGCTGCTCGAGCAGGATGCCCCGGCCTTTCTGGACCGCCTCGCGGCGCGGGATGCCGATTACCGTCATGACGATCTGACGGTGCGCAACGTCAACCTCGTGCCCGACGAGCCGGCCAATGCGCATGCCCACCTGCAGCACCTGCTACTGGGTGGCGCGAAGGTCGTGCCGATCGTCGAGGGACAGCTGGCGCTGGGTTGCTGGCAGCGGATCTTCTTCGTCGAACTGGACGGCGCGCGTCCACGTCGGGTGCTCTTGCAGGTGATGGGTATCGTGTGAAGATCGTCGACCACGCGCTCTACCGTTATCGGCTGCCGCTGACGCAGCCCCTACGGTTCGGTGCGCAGTGCGTGGTCGAACGGGTCGGATTCCTGCTGCAGCTGATCGACGCGCAAGGACGCGAGGGCTGGGGCGAAGCCGCGCCGCTGCCCGGTTTTGGCTGCGAGCCGCTGACGGAGGTGCCCGAACATCTGCTGCGAGCCGCGCGCGCGCTGCCCGCAGAGCTGGCCAGCACGCCCGAAATGCTGTCCCAGCAAATCCCGGATGCCCCGCCCGCCACCCACGCCGCGCTCGAGACCGCCCTCGCCGACCTGGCGGCTCAGCAAGCAGGTCTGCCACTGTGCCACTGGCTGGATCCGGCGGCGGCCGCGCAGATCACGGTCAACGGCCTGCTCGGAGAGGCCTCGGAACAAGCGCTGAAGAAGCTGCGGAAGGGCCTCGATGCCGGCTTGCGCTGCTTCAAGATCAAGGTCGGCATCTTTCACTGGTCAGACGAATGGGCGCTGTTACAGCGTCTGCGGCGAGCCGCGCCGAACGTCCAGCTACGGCTGGATTGCAACGGCGA
>CAZMLI010000001.1:27235-41570 GCA_964566865.1 uncultured Planctomycetota bacterium | reverse complement strand
CGTTGCGTCGTGACCCACCTGATCGACGGCCCGGTCGGCCGCGGCATGGCGCTGCAAGTGGCGCTGGCCGCGGATGGATCCGTCGCAGAGCCCCTGGCCCACGGCCTGGGCCTGCCGCCCTTTGCCGAGGGTCACGACGACGGCCCGCGACCGGTCGACGGCAGGTTGACCTGCCCGCCCGGTGTGGGTCTGGGAGTGCAGCCAGTGCCTGGAAGGCTGGAGCGTCTGGGATAAGCGACTACAAGGATTGAGGTGGGGTGCAAGGTGGCAGCGTCAAACCCCAACCCCGATGACTCGTGCGTAGATGTACAGATGGTCCTCGTGGCTCACGAGCCGCGGATAGTTGTTCTCGAGACCCCACGCTTCGTTATCCGCGCCAAGCTCGACATACCACTTCTCTTTGTGGCGATACTTGATCCGCTTGACCGCTGGCGGCTCGTGGTTGATCCGAAAAACGATAATCGAGTTGTCCGGCACCAGCGAACGCATATGGTCCAGCGTGGCGCGTTGTTCGTCCTTGCCAAGCGGTGGAAGCTCGACCGTGTGGTCGTGATAGCTCAACACCGCCGTGTCTCCGTCGCGTAGGGCGGGAGACATTGACGTTCCCTTGATCACCGTAAGGCAGATGCCCCGCCTGCCCTCCATCGATGGAATGTACCTGCTTGCTTCGACTCGTTCCAGAACGCGCCCTTCGCCCGCGGCTAACTCGAGAAACATGGGCTGCGGTTGAACACGGGCCTCCGTCCGGTTCGCCATTTGGAGCATGGGAAGCGAACCCCGAACCGGTGCCTCCATTGAGGATCCAGGCGCTGCTTTCGCTTCTCTCGGAGGATTATGCTCTACAGTGCGCCGCTCCGAGCCTCCAGCCTGCGCGAGTTCGATCCAGTTGCGAGCCACAGCTTGCAGCGTATCGACTGCGCTTGGCCCGACGAGCTCCTCGAGGGCCTCCAGGAGACCCATGAGCTCGGTTGCCCTGGGATGCAGGCCATTTTTTGCCTCAATTGGATGCGTTGCGGCCAACCACTCATCAGAAACGCCCAACACACCGGCCATCTGCTTTATCGAAGCCTTGCGCGGCTTGGTCTTGCCACGCACCCAGTCACTCACTCGATTTGGATGAGTGCCGAGCTCTTTCGCAAGCTCGGACTGCCTCATGCCGAGCTCAGCGAGACGGATTTTCAGTCGCTTCCCGACTTCAGAGGGTGCAGCGATCACGGTTCTCCGAAAAACGTGAGTTAATACTTGACCCGGTACTGTGTATGTCTATAATTAGGGTATTATTCACTGTATTGAGGGTCTGTCATGACCAATGTCAAGACTACTCGCTTGAAACGTGGCCTGACTCAAAGGCAGCTCGCAGAAAAGTCTGGTGTGGCCCAGCAGACCATCAGCCAACTCGAGCGCGGCCATTTCGCGCCTCGAACAAGCCAGGCTGCAGCTCTTGCGAAAGCCCTTGAGGTAAGGCCTGAGGAACTCTTCCCTGAGCTGTCATAGTTCAGCCACCGATCAAATCCTACCCAGTACCCAGTACGCAGTCAACGCCAAACGGGCATACCGGTGACCGTGCGAGTGATCGAAACCGTGAAAACGCACGTTCGTGGTCAGCTGCGCCTTGCTCGAGAACCTAGGAGTGACAACAGATGGCGAGGAAGAAGCAGTCCCAGTCGGAGAAGCGGCTCGAGGCGATCGAGAAGCACGTCGCCAAGCTCGAGCATTGCATGGTCGAACAGCACGGACTGCTGGAGGCGGCCACCGCGGCGCGCGCGAATTCGATCAGCGCCGTTGTCGAGGCCGAGGCTCTTGCAGCCGCCGCAGCGCTGGAGGTCGACCGGGCTGCAGCGCTCGTGACAGGTGTCGAATCCGAGATCTTCAAGGCGGCGTCGGCGCGCATTGCCGGCGGGATCCTCGACCGCTCTGTCCTCGATGCGCCGTATTCCATCAGCGATCTCGACACTGCGAGCAATCGCTGCCACGCCGCGCTAAGCCGACAGAAGAAAGCCGCTTGCGAAGTCGGCCACGCTGAGCAAGCAGTCTCGCTAGTCGAGCAGGAGGAGCAGCGCATTGGCCAGAACCTCGAGAAGCTCAGCGCCAAGTGCGGGAAACTCGAAAGCGAGCGCGTCGAGCTCGAGCTGCGTTTGACGGAGGAGGCTGAGTAGGCCCCGATGAGGGATGGGTCGACGCATCGCTACGCGATGCCGTCCCAGCGGAGGACCTGATGGCACTTTGTCCACAGGCTGCTAGGCGGTAGCATGTTCGGTGTGAGGGTGCTTGCTGTCTACGCGGATAGTCCGGCGCTGATTGCCGATGCGCTGCGTGGCTGTCTGTCGGGCGGAGACGTGCTGGCGCCGCTGCATCGTCGGCTCAGCGATGCGGAACTGGCCGCTTGTCTGGCCGAGGTGGACCCGGAGCTGATCCTGGTCGAGCCATCGACGCGCGCGCGCATTGCTGGGCTGGCCGGCCGGATTCCGCTGACGGAGACCGCGCCGCAGGGCGCCGCTGGCTGGCTGGCTGGGGCTGACCGACCAGCGTTGCTGGTTTACACTTCCGGGACGATGGGCAGCCCGCGCGGCGTGTTGCTGGGGACGGACGCGTTGTGCCGCAGTGCGCGCGCGACGATCGAGCTGCTGTCGCTGGGGCCCGACGATCGCTGGTTGTGTCCCCTGCCGCTGTACCACATCGGCGGGCTGCAGCCATTGATCCGATGCGAGCTGGCCGGAGCGACGCCGTTGCTTGGCGGCCTCGAGCGACTGGAGGAGGCGACGCTGGTCTCGGTCGTGCCGACGCAACTCAAGCGTCTGATCGAGGCGGATCGCAGGCCGCCGCCCGCGCTGCGCGCGATGCTGGTGGGGGGCGGTCCATTATCGGTTGAACTTCAGCGTGAAGCGCTGTCCAGGGGCTGGCCGGTGCTGGCGACCTACGGTCTGACTGAGACAGCCTCGATGGTCTGTTGCGTGCGGCCGGGTGACCCCACGCTGGGGCATTGCGGACCGCCGCTGGGTGGTTTCAATTTATCGATCGATGACGGTGAGATCGTGGTGGACGATCTGCGTACGGGGGACTTGGGCTGGCTCGACGAGGCGGGCAACCTGCATGTGCTTTGTCGTCGCACGGATCTGATTGTCTCGGGCGGGGAGAACATCACGCCGGCGGAGGTGGAGGCGGCCCTGCTGCGCCATCCGGCCGTTGACCAGGCCTGCGTGGTGGGGCTCGACGATCCGACCTGGGGACAGCGGGTAGCTGCTGCGCTGGTAATGTCTGATCGGGCGGCGACAGACGGCGAAATTCTCGCGGTCGCCGAAGAGGTCCTGGCGCGATTCAAGCTGCCCCGCCAGTTGCTGCGGCTGGCCGAACTGCCGCGCAACAGTCTGGGCAAGCTGCAGCGTCAGCGGCTGCGCGAGCGGTTCAGCGCACGCGGTTGATCGCCTGCTTCATCTCGATGGCCGCGGCTGCGACGGCATCTTCCCAGTCGCTTTCGTCGGTCCAGCCGAAGGCGAGGCTGCGCGAGGCGGGAACGACCGCGCCCAGTCCTTCGTCGTCGAACCAGCCGCGTAGCTGTTCGGCGCCGGCACCCTGGGCGCCGTAGCCGGGCAGCAGGATCGGCACGCCTGGCAGCATGGCGCGTAGCTGGCCGGTCAGCTCGGGATGGGTCGCGCCGACCACGGCGCCGACGGCGCTGTAGCCACACTGGCCGACCAGGCCCTTGCCCCACTCGACGACCTTGGCGGCAACCTGCTGGTAGATCTGATCCTGGAACTCCGCCGAGGAGGGATTGGAGGTCTTGACCAGCACGAACAGCCCTCCGCCCTCGGCGGCGGCCACCTCGACGAAGGGCGCGATGCCGTCGGTGCCGAGGTAGGGATTGACGGTCACCGCGTCCGATCGCTGACCCGCCGCGTCCGACAGATGGGCGCGGGCGTAGGCTGCCGAGGTCGAGCCGATGTCGCCGCGTTTGATGTCGCCGATCACCAGCAGGCCGTGCTCGCGTGCCTTCGTCAGCAGCAGCTGATAGGCCTGCCAGCCCGGCAGGCCGAGCGCCTCGAAGAAGGCTGCTTGCGGCTTGACCGCGACGACATGTTCGGCGACCAGCTCGATCAGGCGACCAAAGAACTGGACCACTTGCTCGGCCGCCTGCTCGATCGAGCCCGCCTCGGGGCCGGGCAAGCGGTCGAGGTGCGGGTCCAGTCCCGCGACGACGACCGAGTCTTTCTGGCGGACCGCGTCGAACAGCCGGTCCGCGAAGCATTTGCTTGCACTTGTCACTTGCCGCGTTTTCCTTCCGATTCAGGCTTGGGGTCGGGCTGCAGTGCATTGCGGCCGGCCAGCTTGGCGAACTCGGCGGTCTTGACCCAGCGCGCGTTGCCGTCGGCGAACATCACGAAGCGACCGCTAACGTGGTTTTGCCCGTGGTCGTAAAACAGGATGCGAGCCTTCTGGTCAAGATTGGCGTCGGGCTTGGGGTTGATCAAGTAGCCGTCGCCTCTGCCCCATCTGCGGGAATTCGCTGCTGGGCAGTTGGAGAAGTAAACCTGCAGTACGTTGCGGGCCGCATTGATCTGCACGAAGCTGGCCGGCACGGCTTCCTTGACGTGACGGTACTTCTGGTAGGCCAGATACAGCTGACGGTAGTTCTGCTGGCAGGTCATTCCTTGCATGTAGCCGACGTGCCGGAAGGCGGTCAGCATGTCGCGGGCATAGCCGCCTCCCCAGAAGGCCGAGCGCAGCGTGAGCTTGTCGCCGCTGCGGGCCAGCTCCAGGCTGCTCGAGAGGCCCGTTTGCGCGGGGCTCTTATGCCGGATCAGGCGAACCTTCTTCGGTTTGAACGGCTTTTTCTGCTGCCCGCCGGGGCGAATGCGACGCGCGCCCATACGCGCGCCCATCGCGCTGGAGCGAGCCCCCACGAACATGCCCGTCCACATCATGCCGCCGGAGAGTGAGTAGCCCAGCCGCAGCAGTGACGGTCGCGCGAGGCTGTGCGCCAGGTGACCGATCTTCAGGCCGCCGGTCTGCTTCTCGAAGCGGTCGATCATCGCCGGCATGCGCGAGCCGGGCACCACCACCACCAGGTTGTGGCCGAGCATCGCGCCCGCCACCTCGAACGTATCGACGACGGCCAGGTAGCGCGTCTTGCCATGGGTCTTCTCGACGAGTTTGGCCTGCCCGCCGAAGCTCTGCTGAACGAACTTGCTGACCTTCTTCCAGCGCGCCATGCCGGCCTGCGGGTCCTTGAAGCCGACGACAAAAGTCAGCGGGGGCCCCGGGTAGGCCGGACGTTTCTTGCGCTCGAGGTTGAGCATTGCGCCGAGGTCCAGCTGGCCCACGCCGATCAGGGCCTGTCCATTCAGCTCCTTGGTCACCGTCTCCAGCGGATCGCCGAGGAACTGCTTGACCATCCCGAAGAACTCCTCGAAGTCGTTGGTCTCCATCTCCTTGCCGGCCTTGAGCATCAACTGCTTCAGCTTGACCAGCGAGTGCGATTGCTCGAGCGCCAGACCGAAGAACATCCCGGTGCTGGCGGGCAACAGCGCGAGCTGGGCGGGATCGGCTTTCTTGCCTGCGGGAAGGAGCGTGGTCAGCGGCGTGGACTCGGCGTCGTAGTCCAGCGCCAGCGCCAGCTCCGTGCCCTGCTCACCGGTCCGCAGACCGCCCACCAGGGCGCCCATGTCGGAGAGGCCGAGGATCGAGTCGATCCGGTCCAGATTCATCGCCTGGCTGCGCGAAATGTATCCGCGCGTGGCGTCGAGGATGTTCGGCACGTCGACGTAAAGGCCGGTCGAGGGACGCCGGTCGCCGGCGAACATCGATTGCTTGTAGCGCTTGGTGCCGGCCAGGTTCTTTGCGGGCTGCTTTTCGAGCAGCCCGACATACCGCGCCACCGCGTGTGGCGAGCCCGAGATCACCAGCACGTGGCCCCGGCGCGCCACCCATAGCCGCATCCGGCTCTTCAGTATCAGCTTCAGCTGCTTCATGCCCTCGCGGTCCAGCTCGCGTGGCTTGCTCTGCAAGTCGAGCAGCGCGCCGGGGTCCTTGATCCAGGCTTTGGCGGTCTGCTCGTCGACGGTCTCCAGTAGCAACGCCATTGAGGGGCCCTTGTGCTGGTCGATGCCATCGAAGCAGAAGTGCAGGTGCGCCAGCTTGCGACCGAGCGTCGCGAGCGCCTCGCGCTTGAAACCGATCTGCTCGATCAGGTTGAAGTTGCGCGTCAGGTATTGGGTCAGCTCCGCCCGTTCGCCGTCGGACAGACTGGCCAGCGATTTTTGCCAGGACTGGTTGAGCGCCGCGTCGCGACTGAGGGTGATGAAACCCAGCGATTTCGCCGGCATCAACTTCGCCGGATCCAGCGGTAATCGGCTGGGCAACGGCGAACCCGCCATGCCCAGCGCCACCTGCAGGTAGACCAGAAACTCGACCATGATCATGAAGAAGGGTGCCAGCACCGCCATGGACAGACTCCTCTCGCAGTAGGTAAGCGTGGGTTTCAGGCTATTTACCATGAAACCGCAGTCGCCCCCTCTACAAAATGAGCCAGGGAGGCGCCCGTCTTCAGTGATCGCGGATTGTCGAGAGAACCGCCTGGACTCGCGGATGGTCCACCACTGCCCGGAGCATCGGTCGCGCGTGCTCGAGCGAGTCGGGCCCGAGTCCGAGGCGAAAGGCCTGGGCCAGGTGGTGGGCCGTGGCCTCGCCGTCCTGGCGCACTGCCGCGAGGGCGGCGCAGAGCAACCAGACCTCCGGGTTTCGCGGCGCGCTGCTGCGCAGCAACTCCAGGTCGGCCGCTGCCGAGAGCAGTTGCCCCGCGCCGAGCAGGAGGCGGGCGCGCACCATCCGGGCCAGATAGCCGTCGGGATCCCGCGCCAGCGAGGCGTCGCAGCTACGCAGCGCGGCCCCGGGCTCCGCCAGGCGCCAGTAGATGTAGGCCAAGATACCCAGTCGCGCGGGGTCCGTGCCCGACAGCGCCTCGAGCTTCTGCATCAGCACCGGACGAGGCAAGACCAGCCCCATCATCGAGAGGTCGCGATCGATCCTGGGGCGCAGGTCGGGGTCCAGCGCGACCGCGCGGGCGCAGTCGTCGAGCGCCGCGCCCAGCTCGTGCCAGCGCAGCGCGCGCAAGCGGTAGCCTGCCCGCTGGTAAAAGGCGTACGCATTGCTCGGGTCACGTCTGATCAACAAGCTGCAGAGGCGGATGCTCTCGCTCCAGCGCCCGCGCTGGCCGGCCTGCCGGGCGGCTCGTTGCAGCCTGGCGTCCGCCTTCGCGGCTTCGCGCATCAGCGCCTTGCAGCGGGTCAGGGCGCGTGCGGCCTCCGCAGTCCGGCCGAGCAGGCGCAAGGCGCTGCTGCGCCCGCGGTGGTTTTCGGGCTGCCCGGGTGCGGCCTGCACTGCGCGATCGAATGCCCGAAGCGCCGCGGTTCCTTTTCCGGCCGCGAGCTGGGCCAGGCCACTCAGGTGATGCGACTGTGGCAGGTCCAGCGACTGCAGCAGTCGGGCCACGGAGCGGGGCCGTCCCGCATCCAGCAACAGCCGCGCGAGTTCGAGGCGAATCGAGCGCCAGCCAGGCGCGCGTCTGAGCAGCTGACGATAGCGTCGTTCGGCTTTGGCCACCTGGCGACGGTCCGCCGCTAGCCGGGCAAGCAGACGCAGCGGGCGGGCATCGCTGGGGTCGCGCAAGAGGGCCAGCCGGCTCCAGACCGCGGCGCGGTCCATCGCGCCGCTGTTTCTGGCTCGCCGTGCGCGACGCAGCAGTAGCGGAATCGGCCGATCCCAGCGCAGTTCCCCGGCGCCTCTGTCGAGCAGAACCTGACTGGCCCGCAGCAGCGGAGCGTCCCCGGCCTCGGCCGCCAGGTGCGCGGCGCGCCTGAGCTGTCCACGGGCAAGGGCGAGCAGGCTCGCGACGCGCGCCCGCGCCTGGCCGCCCTGCATCTGCTGCAGGATCGTCGCGGCCTCTGTCAGCCGGGCCGACCAGATCAGCGCGCGGACCCGCCATTGCGCCGGCACCGGCGAGCCCAGCTGCAGCAGACGATCCAGGTCGGCCAGCGCGCCGGGACCGTTGCCGCGGGAGAGCTGGAGCCGCGCTCGCAGCCTCAGCGCCTCGGTGCAGGCGGGGTCCTGGCGCAGGCAGAGCGAGAGCGCGGTCAGTGCGGCGTGGGTCTGACCCGCGGCGATCTGGGTCCGGGCGATTGCCAGTCGGGTGACCGGGGCGGCGGCCGCTGCGCGCTGCGCACTTACCGGCGAGCCATGCAGCGCAGGATGCGGGCTGTGGGCCAGCAGCGCCGCGCCGATGGTGGTGCAACCGGCCAGCAGCAGCGGGGCGCGCCGCGTCAGCCGGCGGCGCAGACGGCTGAGCCGTCCGGGCGGTCGGGCCGCGACCGGCTCTCCGGCCAGCCAGCGCTCGAGATCATCCGCCAGCGCGGCGGCGTCGGCATAACGATCGGCGGGGCGTCGCGCCAGGGCGGTCAGGCAGATCGCTTCCAGGTTTCGCGGCAGCTCGGGTCGGACCGAGCGGGGCGGCAACGGATCCTCGTTGAGGATCGCGTTCAGGCAGTCGATCACCCCTGGGCGATAGAACGGCGGGTTGCCCAGCATCAGCTCGTAGAGAATGGCCCCGAGGGCGTACTGATCGCTGGCCGGTCCGACCGTGGCGGCAGCCACGACCTGCTCGGGGCTCATGTAGCTCAGGGTTCCGAGCAGCTCGCCGGACTCGGTCAGCCGCAGGTTCTCGTCGCACAGGCGCGCGAGCCCGAAGTCGGTCAGCTGGGCGCGACCGGCAGGGTCGACCAGGATGTTGGCCGGCTTGACGTCGCGATGCAGCACGCCTTCGGTGTGCGCATAAGCCAGCGCGTGGGCGATCTGGACCAGCAACCGGACGCCTGCTTCCAGCGTCAACGCCTCCTTCTCGAGCAGGCTGGAGAGCGGTTGGCCGGGCACGTATTCCATCGTGTAGTAGTGCCGCCCCTGATCCACGCCGACGGTGTAGATCCGCACGATGTTGGGGTGTCGCAGTCGGGATGCGGCCCAGGTCTCGATGCGGAAGCGCGTCACCTCACTCGACGCCTCTTGCGGGCTGCGCTTGAGCAGCTTGAGCGCCACATCGCGACGCAGGTTGGGGTCGAGCGCCTGATACACGACGCCCATCGCCCCCGCGCCGAGTTCGTTTCTGAGCAGGAACGGACCAATCGAATCGCCTTTGACCAGAGGAGTGCGCATGGCCTGCAGAGAGCAAGCGGTATGCCGTTCGAGGGGAATTTATAAGGCGAGACGGGACCGTGGGTTAGGCGAGTAAGGTCGATGTTAGAGTGCGCTTTTGCAACACGGCGCCGTGCGATTCTGCCACAGCCTGTTCTAATGTTCGCATGGCGCCGGACAGCGCATGGCCCGAGTGGTTTCGTGAGGAGGACGAGCAGGTCTTCGCCGAGCTGCGAGACTGTCTGAGCGGAGAAGACGAAGAGCAGCTGCGCAAGGCGCTCAAGCTGTTGCGGTTTCAGCGCAACCTCTTTCCGGACGCCTCGGCGCGGGCCATTCTGCGCGCCGCGGGCTTTCCGCTGGCGACGGATGCACCGCGGGTGCGCGTCGAAGCGAGCGAGCCCCCGATGCCTGCCGAGGACAGCGAGCCGCAAGTCTTGCGCTGGGCCACGCCGACGCCCAGCGAGACTTTCGGTCCCGCACTGGCCAAGGCAGGCGTGGGTAGAGCCGGGGAGCGACCGACTGGCCTGCCGAGCTGGGCGCCGTTCGTGGTGGTCTGCCTGGCGGCGCTGAGTCTGCTCTGCTGGGCGGCGATCCGCCGGAGTGGCGAGAGTCGTCCGCCGATTCAGATCGACGATCCTGAGTCCGGCGCGGAGGTCGCGACGCGGCAGGACGAGCGGCAAGCCGCGCAGGCGTCGGTTGCCGAGGCCCGCATCCGGGCGCTGCTTGGCGTCGCCTCGCGCTTGCCCGCTGCGCAGCGGCAGCCGTTGTTGACGCAGGTCGAGCAACGGTTGCGACAGGTCAGCGATCTGCCCGACACGGTGCACTGGCGCCTGGCCGGCACATCGCGGCTGCTCGCGGGGGAGCCGGGCGAAGCGCTGAGTCGGTTCGCCCGCGCCCGTGACCTGGGCTGTCGATCGCGCGAGCTCTGGCTCGGGATGCATCAGGCGCGCTTGCTGCTGGGCCACGAACGCCAGGCCGATCAGCTGCTGCGCGACGGTCTGGCAGACGCGTTCGACGCGGTGCTCTGGCGAACCGCTCGCGAGCGGGGCGCGCTGTCCGGACAGCGCAAGCTGCTGCGCAAGCTCGCCGAGAGCGCGATCGAACCGGCCGAGCTACTGGCCGCCGAGCTGTCCGGCGATGCCGCGGAGCTGCGGGCCTTGATGACCCGTGTCGCCAGTCGCCATCCCGACTGGCTCGAGCGCTCGGATCTGCTGGCGCGGGCCTGGGTCAGCGTCCAGAAAGAGTAGCCAGGAAGGCGAGCAGTCTCTGCATCAATCCGGGCCAGCCGAACTGGACGATGTTCTGTTTTGCACGCTCGCGCAGCGCGGTCAGCGCGGGGGGATCGTCCAGTAGCTGGCGAACCGCGCTCAGATAGGCGGCCTTCTCAGGCGGTGCAAGCAGCAGGCCGTCGCAATCGGCGAGCAGGCTGCCCGTGTTCTTTCCGCGGGTCGAGAGGACCGGGCAGCCCAGCACCAGCGGGGCGATCAGGCTGCCGCGGCGGGTCGAGGCGCCGTCGCCATAGGGTGCGACCACGAGAGTGCTTCGTAGCAGCGCGTCGGCGACGGTGCCCGCCGGCTGGACGCCGGCCAGCACCACCTGCGGGTGGCGGCCGAACAGATCCTGGCGGGTCGTGTCGATCGGACCCAGGATCAGCAAGCGCTCGTCTGGACCCATTCGATCGGCCAGTGCCGCGAGCAGGTGCTCGTTCTTGGCGCGACGGGGGCGACCGAAGACGGCCACGATCGTCTTGTCCGTCAGCTCGAGGTGCGACCAGAGCGCATCGCCGGCGGGCCGGTCGGGCGCCGGCAGGTTGGTGCCGACGGGCACCAGGCTGACCGGCCGGCGCGAACCGAGCGCCAGGCGGGCCAACCCCAGCCGCTCCTCACTGGTGACGACCGCACCGGCGGCCATGCGGCAGACCGTGGCAAACTGCAATGCCTGCAGCGCGGAGAGCAGGCGGGCCTTGGGGCCGCCGGTCCATTCGGCAAACAGCTCGTGAACGAACAGCACGACGGGGACCTGGCTGCGCAGGCAGCTCAGCAGACGCACCATCAAAGGTTCGAGTCCCCAGCGAGAATAAGTGAACGGCGCATACTGCAGCAATACCAGATCGGGCTGCAACCGTCGGACCAGCTGCAGGGCCGTGCGAACCAGCGCATCGGGGCGCTGCAGGCGTACGGCGCTGGCCAGCTGGTGCGCGGGGTAGATGGGTCCCGGCTGCGCGATCAGCAGATCTACCCGGGCGCCGAGTCGGCTCAGTTCGCGTCCCATTCGGGCCGTGTGATCGCCGACGCCGCAGAGCTCGGGCGGAAAGCTGGGCGCGATCAGCAGGATGTGCATTGTTCTTCAGAGTACCACATCGGAATTGTCGATTGCGGATTGTCGATTGCGGATTCACAATCGCCCTGCCCGTGGATATTTCTGTAGTCATTCCGGCTTATCGAGGGGGGCACTGGCGGCGAACGGGGATCCCGGTTCAGACGCTGCTGTCCAACCTGCTGGCATCGCTTGCGCGGCAGACGCTGGATGCGTCTCGCTTCGAGGTGATCCTGGTGCACACCGCGCCAGGGGATCCCGCGGATCTGGCGGCGGCCGAGTTTCGGGACCAGCTCGACCTGAGGCTCGTGCGCTATCGCAACGTCGGCGGGGGGGCGTCGGCCGCGAGGAATGTGGGCTGGCGCCAGGCGCGCGCGTCGATCGTGGCATTGATCGACGGCGACTGCGTGGCCGATGAGGGTTGGCTGCTGGCGATCCGAACGCGGCTGGCCGCCAACCAGGATCACCTGGGCCTGGAGGGGCTGACCCGCACCGAGCGAGCAGGCATCACGCCCTTCACGCACCAGCTGGAAAACCTGACCGGCGGGCTGTTCTGTAGCTGCAACATGGCCTACCGCAAGTCAGTGCTCGAGCAGGTCGATGGCTTCGACGAGGCCTTTCCCTACGGCCACGAGGACACCGACCTGTCGATCCGGGTCCAGCGGATCGGGCCGCTCCCCTTCTGTGCCGAGGCGGTGGTGATTCATCCGCCGATCCCGACGCGGCCGGTGCAGCTGATCCGGCGCGCCTTCATCTGGCGCAACGAGCTGATCCTGTTTCACAAGGACCCGGCCGACTACCTGCAGCGCAAACATCGCGATCCGCTGGTCATCATCTACTGGCACCTGGGGCTGGTCTGTCTGTTCGACCAGCTACGCGAGCACCGGCACTGGTTCTCGCGCGAGCCGCAGATCTACCTGGCCTATGTGGCGGCGCTGCTCTTTCAGCGGCTGGTCCTGCTGGCCTTGCTCCCCCGCTTCGTGCGCGAGCGGTTCACTTCGCCGCGCCGTTAGCCCGCTCGATCAGCTTCAGCGTGACCAGCAGGCCGTGTCCGATGCGCGCACCGTCCTCATGGATCACGCCCAGCGGCAGCCAATGGGACAGGCCGACCGGCAGCTGAAGGTGGAACACACCGCTGAGACTGGTCTGCTGGGGAATCTGCAGTGGCAATTGCTGCTTGCTCAGCAGGTTGACCATGATCTGTGGGATGGGGTGCTCGAGCAGGATCAGCTGCGGCTGTATCTGGCAGAGGACTTTCGTCTGGCTCAAGCGCACCGACCGGAAACCGAGCTGGATCCCATCGACCGCCGTGGCCATCTCGGGGTCGGTCAGCAGAAATCCGTCCTGCTTGGTCAACGCGTAGTCCTGGATGTAGGCATGTTGCTGGAGGATGGAGACAGAGGCGCGCTGGAAAGGAAAGCAAGTCAACCGCGGGGCGCCGATCAGTCGGGGCCCGTCTTCGGCCGCGCTCCAGCGGGTGAGCTGCTGGACGACTGTGTCCTCCAGTTGCTTCGGCTCGCGCAGCAGGAAGATCGACCGCAGGTTCTGCGGGATGTTCTCCAGCGGAGCCGCGATGAGTCGTGTCTGAATCGAGATCAGCTTGGACGACTGCAGCGCGGCAAGCTGGCGCATCGCGTCCAGCTCGGCCTGGGCCTGCTCGGGCGAGCAGATCTTGAGCACCCAGCCCTTGTGGATCAGCGTGTCATTCGCTTGAGGCAAGTCGAGCACGGCAAACAGCTCGCGCAAGAACTGGGCCTCGAGCTCGGACGGTGTGAACGTCTGCCGGCCGGTCAGCGCGGGCTCGAAGTCCGTCAACTTGCCGCCCTTGGGCTGGAATAGCGCTGCGGGACGATAGGTGAACAGCACCAGTTTGTCCGAGAGCTGAATCCGTTGCGACTTGCGCGGGCCGCAGTCCAGGGCGGCGCGCCAGAGTGTGTGGGCCATCTCCGGATGGCCTGCGACCCAGGCCGTTTTGCCGGCATTCAGATAGGCCGCGCTGCGCGCGTCGGTCTCGGCGGCGTGCAGCGCGATCAGCATACGGGTCATCGCGGGGTCGTCGTCCGAGAGGATCAGTTGCTCGAGTTGTTGCAGCGGCAGCCCCTCGCTGGCCTTGACCTGCTTGCGCGTCATCGGACTGAGCGAGGTCTGGACGATCCAGCGTTTGGGTGGGGAGCTCGCACAGCCGGCGAGCAACAGCAGGGTCAGCAGGGGCAGCAGAGTGGTGCGGCGCATCGGAATCTCCAGAGTGCAGGGGAATCGAAGGCCAGATTCTGCTATGGCGCGGTCACAACCGCGTCATCTGCGCCTCATTTTCCTGTCACCGCTTGCGGGTCAGCTTCCACTCGTGCGCGTTCCAGGTCACCGGCACCATCGTGCGCGTCGGCTTCCAGCCCTCGAAGCGCTTGCGGCAGATCGAGGCGATGGGGCGGAAGTAGAGCGGGATGGCGGGCAGGGCTTCGATCCAGAGCACCTGTTGTTTGCGCAGCAGTTCGGCGCGCTTGCCGCCGTTGATCGTGCGCGGGATTCTGTGCTGCAGTCGGGTGATCTGGGCGATCCGCAGTCCGGGGTAGTTCTGGCCGCTCCAGCCGTTGCTCTTTTTTGGAATGCGGGACCCGCTCCAGAGATCCTCGCCGTCAGACAGCGGTCCCATGATCCAGGCGTAGAGGGCCAGATGCTTGAACCGCCGTTGCCGCAAGGTCTTGCCGAACAGCAGACGCGCCGGCTCGTTCTTGATCACGATCTCGACACCCAGCTTGCGCCACTGGGCCTTGAGCAGTCGCTGGATTTTCTCGCGTCTGGCGTTGCCGGAGGTCGTGACGAACTCGAGCGTCAGCCGCTGCGT
>CAZMLI010000001.1:15002-27135 GCA_964566865.1 uncultured Planctomycetota bacterium | reverse complement strand
GCGCGAATCCGTGCGACGGGCGCGCTCGGCGGACTGATCGCGTCGATCCGATCTTCGCGTAGCGCCGCGAACGTCTTGGCCGAGCTGGAGAATAGCTGGTAGACGATCTTCGGGGTGGGGGGCGTGCCGGTGTACCAGTGTGGGTTGGCCGTCAACGTCAGCCGTTTGCCCGGTATCCACTCGGTCAGGATGAACGGGCCGTTTCCGACTGGACGGGTGGCGTAGGGCAGCTCGTGCAGCTTGTCGGGGGCGGCGCGAAAGGCCTTCTCCAGCAGGTGGCGCGGCAGCGCCAGGTGCGCCTTCATGCCGAAGCAGTTGGCGTAGGCGAAGGCCCCCTTCCAGTGCACGATCAGCGTGTACGGATCCTGCGCCACCAGCCGCTCGATCCGGGCCTCGACCGTCCGGTCGGTGACCCGGACCTTGGGGTGCGTCAGCACCTCGTGCGCGAAGATGTAATCGGCCGCGGTGACCGGTTTGCCATCGGACCACTTGAGGGTGCGCCGCAGCTTCCAGGTCACGGTCATGCCGACGACGCGTCCCTTGTCGTCTTTGCAGACCTTCCACAGCCCGTTGCGCCGCGTGGGCAGCGTTTCGGCGGCAATCGGCCTGAGCCGCCAGTTCTCGTCCATCGTCACCAGGCTGGCGAATAGCAGCTTTCTGATCTCGCTGGCGGCCGCCATGCTGCTCATCCGTGGAAACAGGCTGCTCGGTTCCTGCTGAATGCCGATGCGGATCGGCTGTCCCTGCGGATCCTCCTGGGTCCGGCCCGGAAGCGCCAGCGCCGTCAGTAGTAGTCCGGTGAGCGCGAGCGGTTTCATCCGTCAGCCCAGCTGCGCCTGGATCCGGTCCCAGCCATTTCGCATCAAGGTATGGTACTCCTCGAAATCCTCAAGTCCACGCAGTTGATCGGCCAGCGTGCGCGCGGGATCGTCGGTCAGGTGTGCGTGCAGCAGCAACAGCCCCTGGTCGTAATAGAACGCCGCCTCCGAAATCGGAGGTTCGAAGTGGATCAAGCGGTCGATCCAGCGTGCGGTGCGCAGCCGTTCACCGCTGGGGTCCGACTGCAGCTCGAGCAGCACCTCGAGCTCCGCCATCGCGCCCTCGAAGATCCAGTAGAAGTCTTCCTGATAGCCCGCCTCGGCCAGCGTCTCCTGCTGGATCAGCTCCGAGGTGCGCCGGCGCCTGATCTCCTGCCGCTGGCCTTGCCGGGCCCGGAGCTCACGAATCGCCCACCACTCCAGATCCGCGGCGAACTGGTCGTGGTCGCCCGCGAATTGTTGATTGAACAGTCCGAGCGCCTTGCGCAGGTAGACCGTCTCGACGGAGCAGTCGCCGGAGAGGACCTGGCGCGCGAGCGCCTGCGAATAGGCCAGCGCGGACGGCCGCAAGTAGGTCAGATCCTGCCAGACCTTGTCGCAGTGGCCGATGAAGGTGTGGTTGTAGCGGCCGCTCATCACCTCGTTGTCCAGCACTTCGATCGGCTGGCCGGCGATCTCGGTCTGGCGGATCTGGCCGAAGAGGAACCCACGTCGCGCCGGGGAGAAGGAGAAGTAGCAGCCCAGTTGACGGAAGCGGAACTGGATCTGATCGGCCACCTTGGGCCCGAACTTGCCCGCGGACGAGACGTACTGACTCACCACCGGCAGCAGCTTCTTGAACTTGCGGCCGAGCGCGGCAATCTCGCCGTCGAGGGTCGCTTGTTCTTGCGCCACGTCGATGGACTGTTGCCAGGCGATTGCCGCTTCGGTGAGCGCCTCCGAACCGGCCGCCACGCGCGAAGCCAGCGTCTCGGGCGAGATCTGCTGGTCCTGCGCCATCAGCGAGAACAGTCGGGTTCGTTCTTCGCTGAAGGGTGAGCGGCTGCGGAATTTCTCGGTGGCGTGACGGGCGCCTTCGAGCCGGCAGATTCGCAGCAAAATGGGCTTGAGGGACTCCGGGGTGACCCTGGTGAACAGCCCCATTGGAGTGGTTAGATCGGCGACCCCGTGGGGATCTTCTTGCGTCCGACGAAACCGGACTCGAGGTCATGATAGAACAGGACGTCGTCTTCGCCGAGCTTCCAGCAGAGATAGACGATGCGGCCCTCTACCTCCGCGTACCAGTCCACCAAGCCCTCCTGGCTGCTCTTGAGAAAGCAGCCGAGATCTTCGAGCTCCTCGATGTGGGTCAGCATCAGACTGCGCAGGTTGGAGATGTCCGCCTCGAGGCGTGCCATCTCTTCTCCCTCCTCCGTCGTCAGCTGTTCCCGGACGTACAGCGCCTTGTAGCGCTCGGCTTTCTGTAGCCGTTCGGTTTCCAGCGCGACGATATCGTTGGTAATTTGCTTTACCAGGGGGAGGGTCGCACGTGCTTCCTCGATGGTGAAGATCTTGCCCTTCATTTACCTATCTGCCTTCCAAGACGCGCTCAGCTTCAACTTCGGCGAGCTTGATCACCGATACGGGACACACTTCCGCCGCCAGGCGAACTTGTTCGTCAAAAATGCTGGGCTCCACGCCTTCAAGCACTCTGGACGTCCCTTCTACCAAGAACACCTCAGGGCAGTGCTCTTCGCAGGAACAGCACGAGATACACCCCTCGATGATCCATACCTTGCGGATCGACATCGGCCTGTGCAATGCTAGCACCTGAGGCCCGCAATTGCCAAGTAGATAATCCCCGGAGCAGCGCAGGCGCAGATGGTTGAAACCCCCTTATGGGGCCAGGGTATATGTGATTAAAGAAGTTGACTGCGAATGTCCGATAAGTATAACCTGCGTACTTTCCAGAGCCCCATTCTCGTGCCCATGGTCCGATCACACCGATGAAGAGCTTCCTTGCCGCTCTGCGCGACAACTGGCTGGCCTTTCTGCTGATCCCATTGATCGTGGGAAGCGGGTATTACATCTGGCACAGCCCGGACATCGAGGCTGCGAAGGCCCGGATCGACGACGGTGAGTACGACGAGGCGCTGGCGTTGCTCGAGGGCTTTCATCGCTCCTGGAGAGAGCTGCCGCCGGAGCAGGAGGCGCGATTACGCTGGCTGATGGCGGAGCTGATCCTGCGTCGCAACCAGGATCGCAGCACCTTGACGATCGGGGACATCCGCGAGGCGATCGAACTGCTCGAGCAGGCCAGAGAGGGCTATCTGGCCGCAGACAAGAAGACGGTGCCAAAAGAGCTATATGTCCTCTGGCTCGAGACCATCGAGGCCTTCAAGCAGGTTAATGGACACAAGGAGGCGTTGGCGGCGTTGAGCGAACTGGCTCGCCTCCAGGGCGACCGGCCCGACTTGCTCCTGGTTCAAGCCGCGATCGAGCGAGAGCGCCCAGGCCGCATGGACGAGGCGCTGCGGCTGATCGAGCGCTACCTGGCGCTGAAGAAGCTGAGCAAGGACGAGCGCCGAATCGGCCTGAGCGAACAGGCGTTGACCTACCAGCTGCGCGCGGAGGATCTGGAGCTGGGGCTGGCCGGCGGCACCGGTCGGCTTCGGACATTCGACCACCTGCTGGGCATCGCGCAGCGGATCAGCGCCGATTACGGCCGGGAGCGCAAGCTGCGCGAGGGGCTGCTGAAGGAGGCCACGACCGACGAAGAGCGACTGATCCAGCGCTTCGAGCTGGGGCGCCTGGCCTTTCGCGAGGCGCGGGTGCTCAGCAAGCTGCTGCGCTACGGGCGCAAGAGCTCCAGTCGCCGGGATCCGCAGGTGGCGGTCAAGCTGCGGGCTCGGATCAAGCAGGGACTCGACAGCGCGGTCAAGGAGCTGCAGACCTACGTCAAGAAAGCGGAGCCCTCGTCTCAACTGGGACGGGCCTACTTCATGATCGGGGAGAGCGCTCGCCTGCTGGGTCACCGCGACGAGGCGCTGAAGGCGTTTCGCAAGCTGGAGAAGTACAGCGATCAGCCGCAGATCGATGCGCTCTATTTTTCGATGCGGGGCAAAGCGCAGATCAGCATGGAGCGCGGCGATTGGGCCGAGTTCCAGCGTGCCGCACCCCGGCTGACGGTCCTGGCGCAAGGCGACCCCAGGCAACAATACGAGCTGGCCGTGATGTTCGAGGCCTATCGCGACCGACGTCTGGATGCCCATCGCGTCGCACTCAAGAAAGCGATCGAGGCCGCGCGGCGCAGGGCCGAGACGGCGGAGCAGCTGGCCGAGTTGCGCAAGCTGACCGCGACGCAGACGACGCTCGTCAAGGCTCGCTGGAACCGGCAGGCGGCTGAAATGTACCTCTGGGCCACACGCATCAAGCCCCACACACGCGCCGCGGAGGCGGCCCTGCGCGCACTCGACCTGTTCAAGCGCACCGGGAACACGGCCGCCGCCATACAAGCCTGCGACCGCTATCTCGATACCGGCGTGCAGGATTCGAATATCTCGCAGGTGTTGCTGCAGAAGGGGCAACTGCTGCGTTCGCTGGGCCTGGGACCCGAGGCGATCGAGGCCTTCGAGCAGACGATCAAGGCGGGCCGAAGGACATTCCAAGCCTACACCAGCTTGCTCGCCATCGGCGATACGTATGCCGAGATCGGCGAGACCGAGCAGGCCTTGAAGATCTACCGCAAGATCCAGGGCGACACCCGCTTCGACCCCAGCGCGCCGATCTGGCGCGACGCGCTGTATCGCGAGGGCGTGACGCTGACCTTCTCGGGCCTGGCGCAGACCGGTAAGACCCGCGACGCGACCCTGCTCGCGTCGGTCGCGGTGCTCCGCCAGTTCAACGAGCGCTACAAGACACACCCGATGGTGAGGCGGGCGGATTTCTATCAGGGACTGGCCTGGCTGGCGATGGGCAAGTGGGCGCGCGCGGAGCAGATATTTGGCCGTCTGTCCGCGACGCGGGTGTATGACGAGGAGCCCGATGTCGCGCGGCGCCGGCGGATCTACCGGCTGTCCACCTATCTGCATGCAGTGGCTTACCTGCGCAGCATCCGGGTGGCCAAGTCTCCGCCTGGGCCCAAGGAGTGGAAGCGGGCGATCGAACTGCTCGAGACCGCCATTAGCCGCTTCGACGTGACGCCACAGGCTGTTTGGGCCAGCAGCGCACTGGTCGGCCTGTATCATCAGGTCGGGGACGATCCGCAGGCGACCCGGGTGGGACGCCGCGCCGTCTGGCTGGCCAAGAAGGTCGGCAAGAAAGACCATTTTGACGCTGAATTCTGGGGGCGCTGGGTGAACTGGAAGATGGCGGTCTTGACGCCGGAATCGGCGGAGAAGGGCAAGGGTAAGTAATTGACTGACGCGGAACTTCAACAAATGCTCGACGCACTCGTCGCCCAGCTCAACTGCTACAAGCAGATGGTGTCGATGAATACCAACGATGGGGATGCGCTGTCCGGAGACGCGGGGCGGCTGGCGCAGTTCGCAGCCGACAAGGCCCGGTTGATGGGTGAGATCGAGCAGCACGAGCAGCTGCTGGCGCCGCTGAAGAAGAGCTGGGCGAGCTATCGCATGCAGCTCGATCCGGCCTGGGTCGGAAAGCTCGAGACGGCAATGGGCGGTGTGCGCACGGCGCTGAAAGCACTGATCGAGGATGAAAACGAGCTGCTGGCTCAGTTCTCCAGTCGCAAGCTGCAGCTCCGGGGGGAGATGGATACGGTCAAGAAGGCGCGCAAGATGCCATCGGCCTATCGGCAGGCCGGCGCGAACGACTCGCAGCACTTCGACGAGATGCAGTAGGAATTGTGGAATGGGGAACGCGGAGAGCGAAAATCTAGCCGGCCTGTCGGCGGAGGATCTGGCCCAGGCGTTCGAGGTCTTCAACGAGGCCACCGCCGGGCTGCAGGTCTCGCATGAGGCGCTGACCTGTCGTGTGGCCGAGCTGCAGACTGAACTGGCCGACAAGAACCGGCAGCTGGCGCGCAAGGATCGTCTGGCGGTGCTGGGTGAGATGGCGGCCGGCGTGGCGCACGAGATCCGCAATCCGCTGGGCAGCATCCAGCTCTACGCCGGACTGCTCAAGCGCGAGGTGGCCGGGCGCGAGTCGCAGGAGAGCCTGGTCGACAAGCTGCTGGCCGGCTCCCGCACGCTGAACAAGATCGTCGAACAGCTGCTGGCCTACACGCGCCATCTGCCGATCGAGCCGGTGAACTGCTTGCTCTCGCGGCTGGTGCGAGAGGCGCTGATCTATGTCGCCGGCGAGATCAACGGCCGCTCAATCGAGATCGTGACGACGATCCCGGAGGATGGGCTCGAGGTGTTCTGCGATCCGCACCAGATGGGGCAGGTGCTGCTCAATCTGCTGCTCAACAGCATCCAGGCGGTGGGCGATGCCGGGCGGATCGAGATCGGCGGCTTGCGCACCGACAGCGGTGTCGACATCCGGGTCGTCGACGACGGCTGCGGAATCAGCCCTGAGGATACGCCGCGCATCTTCGACCCGTTCTTCAGCAGCCGGACCCGCGGCACAGGCCTGGGCCTGGCGCTCGTCCACCGGATCCTCGAGGAGCACGGCGCGTCGATCTCGGTCGACAGCGTACCCGAGCAGGGCGCCAAGATGACCGTACACCTACCGGGGGCCGCGTCATGACCGGCGAGTCGATTCTGGTGGTGGACGACGATGACCTGATGCGCGACTCGCTCAACGAGACGCTGACCCGCGCCGGCTATCAGGTGACGACGGTCTGTGGCGGCGAGCAGGCCCTGCAGGCGACCGAGCGTCAGCCCTTCGACCTGACGATCAGCGATTTGAAGATGGACGGCATGAACGGCGTCCAGTTGCTGGAGGCGCTGACCCAGAGCACGCCCGATATGCCGGTCGTGCTCTGCACCGCCTTCGGCACCGTCGAGCTGGCGGTCGATGCGATGAAGAAGGGCGCATTCGATTTCCTGACCAAGCCGTTCGGCCCGGACCAGATCGAGTTCGTCGCCGCCCGCGCGCTGGCCCATCGTCGGCTGGTGCGCGAGAACCAGTCCCTGCGCGTCGCGCTCGGGGACCAGCCGCGCCACGAGCTGGTCCTGCCTCGCAGCCAGGGGTTCCGCGAGGTGATGGCGCTGGTCAGCAAGGTCGCCGACTCGGACGCCACGGTGCTGATCAGCGGCCCCAGCGGGAGCGGCAAGGAGGTGGTGGCCCGCGAGATTCACCGCCAGAGCCCGCGCGCTCGCCGGACCTTCTTGCCGGTCAACTGCGCCGCGCTGGCTGCCGGTCTGCTCGAGAGCGAGCTGTTCGGCCACGAGCGGGGCGCCTTCACCGGCGCTGATGCGGTGCGGCGTGGACGCTTCGAGCTGGCCGAGGGCGGCACGCTGCTGCTCGACGAGGTGTCAGAGATCGACCTCGACCTGCAGGCCAAGCTGCTGCGCGTGCTCCAGGAGCGGGAGTTCGAGCGGGTCGGCTCCTCGCGCGCACGTCGCGCGGACGTGCGGGTGCTGGCGACCACCAATCGCGACCTCGAGACCTGCGTGTCTGAGGGTAAGTTCCGTGAGGACCTGTACTTCCGACTGGCGGTGGTGACGGTCGCCCTGCCCCGCTTGTGCGAGCGTCGCGAGGACATTCCGGATCTGGTGCGCCACTTCGTCAGCCGGGCGGGCCAGCGAATGGGCAATCAGATCGAGATCTCGCCCGAGGCGATCTCGATCCTCGAGCAGTACGACTGGCCGGGCAATGTGCGGGAGCTGGAAAACACCCTGGAGCGCGCACTCATCCTCGGTGACCGTAAGAACTTACGTCCGGATGACATCTCCCTCGGCAAGACCCCGGCCCGGCCCGCGTCTGCGTTGCCGGAGGGTATGCAGCTCGAGGAGCTGGAGCGGCGCTACATCCTGCAGACGCTCGAGGCGCACGGCGGGAGCAAGAAACGCACCGCCGGCATCCTGGGGGTCACTGAGCGCACTTTGCGAAACAAACTGAATAAGTGGGCTGAACAGGGCCATGTCTAGCTGTCGCAAGGGAAAGCAATTCCGCCGGCAGGAAAGAAAGACGGTCGTCGATGGGTCCCGCTGCGTCTCGGATTTGTTGACGCAAGTGGTTCCTGGCAAAATGCTTAGGTCGACATGTGAGGGTCGTGCAGCGGTTTGGCATCCGGCTTGCATAAGAGCCTGCTGGAAAGTCTCAGACCCTCCCGTCGCAGCCACGTGCTGCGGCGGGAACCCTAACATCAGAGAGAAGAAGACGTTGCTACAGAAGATGTTCACCAAGGGCACGATGCCGATTCTCGAGCGGGCCATGTATTTTGGCAGCCGCCGGCACAAGGTCCTGGCCAACAACGTTGCGAACGCGAACACCCCTTATTTCACCCCCAGCGACCTCAAGGTGGGCGACTTCAGGGCCACGATGCGCCAGGCGATCGAGAATCGGGAGCGCAAGACGATCAAGACCTTCGAGATGCCCGCAGGCGCGCCGATTCATGAAGAAGGCGGGTCGATGGTGCTCGAGGTCATCGAGGAAAGCTCGGGTTCACTGCTGTTCCACGACCGTAGCAAGATGTCGATGGAGAAGGAGATGACCCGGTTGACCAAGAACGCGGGCTATCGCAACCAGATGGTCGAGCTGCTGAAGAAGGAAATCGGCCAGCTGCGGTCGGCGATCAGCGGAAGGGTGGGCTAAGATGGGTGTCAGTGCTTTCGACATCAGCGCTTCTGCGCTTGCTGCCGAGCGGATCCGGATGCAGGTGATCGCCAACAACCTGGCCAACGCCCATACCACCCACAACAAGGATGGCAAGGTCGAGCCGTTCAAGCGTCAGCTCGCGGTGTTCTACACCGGCAGCTCCCCGGATGCAGAGGATAGCACCGGCGTGCATGTCCATGATATCGTGCATGATGGCGCGCCGCCGAAGAAGATCTACGATCCCCATCATCCGGACGCGGACGAGAAGGGGAATCGGCTGCTGCCCAATATCAATACCCTGGTGGAGATGGTCGACATGATCACCTCCACCCGAAACTATCAGGCCAACTTGTCGGTGATCCAGATGACCAAGGCAATGGCGACATCCACACTCGGATTGCTACGCGCATGACCGATCCCATGCTGAAAATCGGCGAAGGACTGCTCGGCCCGCTGAAGAAGGGTCCAGCGCTGGGCGAGACACCCAAGCCCGGATTTGCCGATCTGCTGAAGAACCAGATCGAGCAGGTCAACCAGATGAAGGTCGCGGCGGATCAGGCGGTCGAGGATCTGGCCACCGGCAAGCGCGGCGACATGGACCAGGTGTTCATGGCGGTCGAGAAGGCGGACCTGGCCTTCCGCGCGCTGATGGAAATTAGAAACAAGTTGCTCACTGCATACGAGGAGATCAACCGGATGCAGATCGGGTAAGGCAGGGCGCCGGTGGTTTGCGCCGGCAAGGGTTCATCCGAAGTGCACGAAGTGCCAAGAGACAAAGGGCGTAAGAGGTTTCCGAGACTTTCCATAGGAGCCGGGCGCTGCCCGGCTAATCGTCATGAATTACTTGAGACAATCGATCGAGCGGATCAAGGGCCTCGCGTTAGCGATGACCCGTCCGCAACTGATGGCGTTGGCTGCTTTGACGCTGACAGGCTTGATCAGCATGGGCTGGTTGCTCGCCTGGAGTATGCAGTCCAAGTGGGAGCCACTCAACTACAAGCCTTTCGAGGGTTCGTTGCAGGGCGACGTGCTTGAAAAACTGGACTCGATGCAGGTCAAGTACGAGCTGCGCAACGGCCTGGTGATGGTGGCGGCCGACTCGCGCAACAAGATCCTGATGCAGCTCGGGCGGGACAAGAAGCTGTCGATGCACGGCAAGGACTTCTGGAAGTGGATGTTCGAGCCGGACTGGACCAGCACCGACATGAAGACCCGCGAGAAGATCCTGCGCACCAACGAGGCCCGACTGCGCGCGGTGATCCGCAAGTGGCCGAGGATCGCCGACGCGCGGATCGTCATCACCCCCGGCGACCAGAACGACACCTTCGAAATGGAGAAGCCGGCGAAGGCCTCGGTGATGCTGGCGCTCAAGGGTTCCGACCCGCTGCCCCAGCCCTCCGTCGTCTCGATCGCCCACATGATCTCGGGGGCGGTGCGCGGCCTCGAGCCGCACAATGTCAAGGTCTCGGACGGACATCGTCTGTACCGCGTGCCCAAGCCGGATAGCGCCGAGGAGGTGCTGTCCGGATACCTGGCGATGAAGCGGCGTTACAACGAGCAGGAGACCGCGATGATCCGCCGTGCGCTCGGGCCGGTGGGTGGGGCGTCCCACATCGCGCTCGAGCTGGAGATCGACCGCAAGTCGAAGATCAGCGAGAAGAAGGGCGTGCCGATCGGCTCGCCTCCGTCGCACGAGCTGAAGAAGAGTGAAGACAAGAGCAGCATCAAGCCGCGCGGTGGCACCCCCGGGGTGAGCATCAATGCCGAGAACCAGGGCGCCCAGAGCGGCGCCGCGACCCAGCGGGAGACGCGCAAGACCAGCGAGATCTGGCGCAAGAATCAGCAGCAGAACTACGAGAAGGTGATCGAGCCGCCGGGCAAGGTGATGGTCAAGCGGGTCTCGATCAACATCCCTTACCGGCTCGCCGGCCGCGCGCAGTCGGGCGAGATCGCAGCCGATACGGCCGCGGCCGAGAAGAACATCACGGTCAACATCGCGCGCTGGAAGAAGAGCGTGATGGCGCTGGGCTACAAGGCGGAAGAGGTGGTGATCACCACCGACGCCGAGCTCACCATGGGCGAGCCGCTGACCTCCGGCATCTCGAATCAGGTGCTGACATTCGCCCGGGATCACGGGGCGCAGATGTTCCTCGGGCTGATCCTCTTCGTCGCGTTGATGAGCGTGGCGCGCAACCTGCGCAAGTCGGTGCCGGATTCGCTGGACGACCTGCTGCGCGCCGACATGGAGAATCTCGACGCCCAGATCAAGGATCTGCTCGAAGGCCAGGTGCCGCCGAAGTTCGATGAACGATCAGCCGGGCTGCGCGATCGGATCCAGGATCTGATCCGCGAGAATCCGCAAGGTGCGGCGCTCTTCATCGGCCGTTGGGTGAAACGAGAATAGTGGACATGGCGAACAGAGCGGATAGACAGGTAGTCGACAGCAGGGGGCGAAACTAATGGCCGATGACCCCCTACTCGGACTCAGTGGGCCGAGCGGCCTGCGCAAGGCCGCGGTGTTGATGGTCTCGCTGGAGCCGGACTACGCGGCGCAGTTGATGTCCAACCTCGAGCGCGACGAGGTGGAGCGGATCTCGTTCGAGATCGCCCGCTTGACCGAGGTCACCAAGGAAGAGCGCGACAAGGTGCTCGGCGAGTTCTACAAGCTCAACCTCGCGCGTCAGTACGTCGACCAGGGCGGCATTGCCCAGGCGCGTAATCTGCTGGAGAAGGCGCTCGGCAGCGATGTCGCCAACGCGGTGCTCGGATTGCTCGAGGCGGATCGCAAGGAGAAGCCGTTCGTCTTCCTGCAGTCGGCCGAGGCGGACACGCTGACGACCTACATCCAGGAGGAGCACCCGCAGACGATCGCGCTGATCCTCTCGCACATCTCCCCCCGGCTGGGCAGCGACATCCTGGCCCGGCTACCGGCCGAGCGTCAGGTCGAGGTGGTCAAACGCGTCGCGGTGATGGAGCGCACCGACCCGACCGTCATCCGACAGGTCGAGCAGGTGCTCTCGGGCAAGCTCTCCGGCTTCATCGCACAGGAATTCCACCAGGCCGGTGGTGTGCCGACGGTGGCCGAGATGCTCAACCTGGCTGATCGCGCGACCGAGCGCGGAATCCTCGAGACGATCGAGGAAGAGGATCCCGAGCTGGTCGAGCAGATTCGCCGACTGATGTTCGTGTTCGAGGATCTGATGCTGGTCAACGACCGCGGCATTCAGAACGTGCTCAAGGAGATCGACAACGAGGAGCTGGCGCTGGCCTGCAAGGGTGCCAGCGAGGATCTGAAGGAGAAGATCTTCGGCAACATGTCTTCACGCGCCGCGGAGCTGGTGGCCGAGGAGATGGAATACATGGGGCCGGTGCGTGTCTCCGATGTGGAGGCCGCGCAGCAGACGATCGTCGATGTGGTGCGCAGGCTCGAAGAGTCTGGCGACGTGATCATTCAGGGCCGCGGCGGTGGTGAGGAGGTGATCGAGTGAGGGATCGCATCGTCAAGGGAGGCGCAAGCGGCAGCCGGAAAATTCAGTTCGAAGATTTCGATGCGATCGCGGCTCGGGCCATTGCGGTGGCACAAGCCAAAGCGGATGCGCTGCTGGCGG
>CAZMLI010000001.1:8354-14902 GCA_964566865.1 uncultured Planctomycetota bacterium | reverse complement strand
ATCGCGGCTCGGGCCATTGCGGTGGCACAAGCCAAAGCGGATGCGCTGCTGGCGGAGGCACAAGCCAAAGCGGATGCGCTGGGCGAGGTGGCGCGCGCCGAGGGGTTGGCCGAGGGCCGGGAGGCCGGCATGCATGCCGCTCGAGTCGAGGTGATCGAGCAGACCCAGGCCCAGGCGCTGCGCGATGCGACTGCGGCGCTGGCACCAGTGATCGAGGTCGTGAAGGTCATCTCGGCGCAGATGCAGAAGTCAATGGCGCGTTATGACGCGGCGGTGCACGAGGAGCTGGTCGAGCTGGCGATCGACATCGCCCGCAAGGTGGTCGGCCGCGAGATCCAGCTGGATCCGGAGCTGGTCGCCGAGACCGTGCGCCGCGCAGTCGCGCTGGTGCTCGACCGTCAGCGGCTGACGATTCGCCTGCATCCGCAGGACGCGGATCTGGTCGCGCAGGCCTTTCCGGAAGTCGAGACGGCGCTGAGCGATGCCATCTGGACCGTCCAGTCAGACGAGAGCGTCGATCGCGGCGGCGCGGTGATCGAGACCGAACATGGCGAGATCGACGGGCGGATCAGCACCCAGCTCGACGAGATCGGGCGCGCGCTGATCAGCCGCGTGGAGGATGAAGATGAAGAGGCCGAGGCCGTCGTGACCGCCGAGGTGTCGACGGATGAGACCGAGGAGTCGACGGGCTGATGGTCGGTTTCTTTGAAGAGGAGCGGACTTTGCTGGCCGAAGTGCAGCCCTACCGGCTGATCGGCCGCATCTCGCGCATCGTCGGGCTGGCGCTGCAGGCCGAGGGCTTCCGCGCGCCCGTGGGCAGTCTGTGCTGTATCCACGCCACCCGCAAGCAGGACTCGATCGAGGCCGAGGTGGTGGGGTTCACCGACGGCGCGGCGATCCTGATGCCCTACGGCGACGCGCGCGGACTGATGCGCGGCGACCGGATCGAACTGATCGCGCAGCGCCAGGAGGTGCAGGTCGGCCCCCAGTTGCTCGGTCGGATCCTCGATGGCAGGGGGAAGCCGATGGACGGGTTGGGGCCGCTTGGCTGCCAGGCGCGCTGGCCGATCTGGAACAAGCCGTTGCCGCCGCTGTCCCGTCCACGCATCGACGAGCCGTTGTCGGTCGGGATTCGCGTGCTCGACGGCATGCTCTCCTGCGGCAAGGGCCAGCGACTCGGCCTGTTCAGTGGTAGCGGCGTGGGCAAGAGCTGTCTGATGGGCATGATCGCGCGCAATACCAACGCCGACATCACCGTCATCGGGCTGGTGGGCGAGCGCGGCCGCGAGCTGAAGGAATTCATCGACCAGAGCCTGGGCGAGGACGGACTGGCCCGTTCGGTGGTGGTCTGTGCGACGAGCGACCAGCCGGCGTTGCTGCGCGTCAAGGCGGGCTTCACCGCCACCGCGGTCGCCGAGTATTTCCGCAGCCAGGGCAAGGACGTCTTGCTGCTGATGGACTCGATCACGCGGATGGCCTTTGCACAGCGCGAGATCGGCCTGTCGATCGGCGAGCCGCCGGCGACCAAGGGCTACCCGCCGTCGATCTTCTCGATGATGCCCAAGCTGCTCGAGCGGGCCGGCCGCGACGAGCACGGCAGCATCACCGCGATCTACACCGTACTCGTCGAGGGCGACGACCTGGCCGATCCGATTGCCGACACCGCGCGCAGCATCCTGGATGGCCACATCTGGCTCTCGCGCAAGCTGGCCGACCGGGGTCATTACCCGGCGATCGATCCGCTGACCAGCGTCTCGCGGCTGGCGATCGAGGTCACCGACCGCAACCAGCAGAAGCTGGTCTTGCGGCTCAAGCGCCTGCTGGCGGCCTATCAGGAGGCCGAGGACCTGATCAACATCGGCGCCTACGTCGCGGGCAGCAACCCGGAGATCGACGAGGCGCTGTCCAAGCGAGAGGCGATCGAGGAGTTCCTCTGCCAGGAGATCTATGAGCAGGTGTCCTGGGGCGAAACGCTGGTCAAGCTCTCGGCGCTCTTTCCCGAGATGCCGGTGCCGGAGGCGATCGCCACATGAAACGCTTCAGCTTCAAGTTGCAAGGCGTGCTCGACCATCGGCTGCGCCTCGAGCAGATCAAGCAACGGATCTTTGCCGAGGCGGCCGGCCTGGTCGAGGAGAAGCGGCTGCAGCTGGACGGGATCTACTCCCTGCTGGCCAGCGAACGCGAGCAGCTGGCCGGCGAGGGAAGGACGACGGGCCTGCTCGACATCGAGAAGTTGATGGCGCACCGGCGCTACGTCGGCAGCCTGGAGCTGCGGCTGGGACAGCTGCACGGCGAGCTGCACAAACGGCAACAGCTGATGGAGGCGCGCCGCGTCGCGCTGGTCGAGGCCTCGCGCAATCGCAAGGCGCTCGAACGGCTGCGCGAGCGTCGACTCGACGAGTATCTGCTGCAGGAGCGCCGACTGGAGCAGAAGGCGCTGGATGAGATCGCGTCGCGATCCAGAGAGGAGCCCTGATGTTTGGCAAGCTGAAGAAACTGATCTCGTCGAGCGGCTTCCTTTACTGGCAGTTCGCAGCGCTCAACTTCACCCTGGTGCTGGTGCTGGGGTTGCTCGGCTTCAAGCTGGGCTACCTGTCGAAGGACAAGCTGATACAGATCAGCAAGGTCGTGATGACGTTCAAGAAGCCTGAGCCCAAGCCGGAGCTGACCGACGCCGAGTACGACCGGCTGCGGACCATGGAGGAGCGTTCGGCCTGGCTGCGCATGTCTCAGCAGCGGGTGCTGGCCGAACGTGAGCGCGGGCTGGTGGTGCTGTCCCAGCGGCGCTCGGCGATCGAGCAGGAGAAGGGGTTGCTCGAGAGCGAGCAAGCGCGGCTGACCACGCTGAAAAAGACGCTCACCGAAGAGCGAAAGATGCTGGAGAAGGACAAGAAGACCTGGAAGGACGAGGTCAGCAAGAAGGGCTTTCTCGAGCAGGTCCAGCGTTACGAGGCGATGGACGACGCCACGGTGATCGCCCAGTTTCTGCTCAGCTATCCGCCCAAGAAGATGGCCCAGTACATCTCGGTATTCAAGTCGAACTACGACGGCAAGGTGCTCAAGGCGCTGCAGCAGAAGCTCGAGGCTCTGGGCAAGGCGGGGATTTTCGAAGAGGTCCTCAGATACCTGGAACACAAGAATTGAACGTAGTTTTCGTAAACCATGAATGAGAAAGGAGATCCAGTGAACCCCATCAGGTCCCTTGAGGGACCCCTCACAGTCAGTCCACCCGAGCCGCCGCTAACGGCTCGTCTGGCGCAGGCCGCGGCGGTGCCGTTCGGCGTGTTGCTGGGAGAGCTACTCGATGCGGCCAAGCTGTCGCAGCCTGCAAAGGCTGTCTCCGGCATGGAGTCGTCGAGTGCGGATGACGAGAGCGCGAAGGTCGACGAGGTCGGTGACGGCACCGACGAGCTGGAGTCGACCGACGAGCGAGCGTCTGACAAGGTGGACGAATCGGAAGACACGTCGGACAGCGCGGAAAAGGACGACGCGCAAGCGGAGCTGGAGGCGCAGAGCTCGGCAGCAGTCGCGCAGCAAGGCGAGCTGGTGCTGGAGGTGCTTCCGGAGCAAACCGCGACAAAGCTGACCGGCGTTGCGACGTCCGACGCATCCACGCCTGGAGCACAGGCGTCCACACCGCAGACCGGCCCGCAGCAAGCGGCCGCCTCGCAGGTGGCCACCGGGCAGGCGACGGTGGCGGAAGCGACCGGACAGCAGTCCGTCAAAGGCCAGGCGCTCGACCTCGCGCAGCAAGCGAAGGGTGGAGAGGTCGGGCAACAGACGGAGCAGCAGGGCACGATCGAGAAGCAGCCGGATGCAGCCAAGACGGCTGCACCGCGTGGTGAACTTTTTGGCAAGGCGAAGCCGGACCCCGCCCCGAACTTCAAGCCCACGACCGAGGCCAGCGCGCCGCGGCCGGAGCTTTTTGTGCGGGAGGAGGGAACGGAGTATCAGGCCAGGCCGATCGCCGAGCTTCCCGAAACCCACCCCACCCAGCGGCCAGAACTGGTCCAGGGGGCAACCCGAAGCGAGGGCCAGACGAGTGGTCAACCGCTGTCACAACAGGCAGCAGGCGATCCGGGTCTGAGCATCCAGCTACAGGTGGCCGGGGAAGGCACACGCCGTTCCTTGCAGCAGCAACAGCAGCAGCGACAGGGCCAGCCCGCCAAGCAGGGGGTGACGTCAGTTCGCGCAGCTGAACAACCGGTCCAGTCCAGCAAGTCGGATGCGCTGGCGCAGGCCACCGGACGTCGCGTACAGCGAGGGCAGTCCACCGCTGCACAGGCAACCCGTCAGACCGCACAGCCACGTCAGGCCGAGATGATCGATCGGATCGTCCGGATGGCGCGGGTGACGCGCAGCAACGATACGAGCACCGCGCTGATTCGCCTCAAACCGGCGGAGCTGGGCGAGGTGAAGATCGAGCTGACCGTTCGTGAAGGTGTCGTGCACGGCAAGCTGGAAGTCGAGAGCATCGCTGCCCGGAATCTGCTGGAAGGCCATCTGGCCGAGCTGCGAGGCTCACTGGCAGACGAGGGGCTCGAGATCGGTCGCTTCGAAGTGAACGTGCGCGACGGCGGAGAGGGCCCGCAGCAAAGGCTGTCTTCGGATCGTAGCGGCGGCACTGAGGGTGACCCGAGCGCCGAGCAAGGCGAAGACGACGGGTCCGAGCAGGACACACCAACCGGGAGCGGGCACGAAGGTAGCATCGACTTCCTCGCCTGATCCGCAACCAACAGAAAGGAGGCGTCAACAAGATGATAGCAAGAGTTCAACCGACGATCGACACCATCGCGCCGCAGAACATCTCGCGTACCGAGAAGGGGCGGCTGACGCGTGAGCAGTTTCTCAAACTGCTGACCACGCAGCTGCAGCAGCAGGATCCGACCGATCCGATGGACAATGGCAAGATCCTCGAACAGCTGTCGCTGCTGGAGAACCTGGAAGCGACCGGTACATTGACCACGACCCTGCAGGGGATGGTGCGTTCCTCAACACTGGGCAGCGCAGCGAACTTGCTCGGCAAACACGTCAGCGCATTCGATGGCGAGGGCCAGCGGATCGAGGGCATTGTCAGCGGTCTGACTGCGGGTCGCGAGGGGGTGCGTTTGACCGTCGATGGCCGGAAGATCGCGCTGGAGCAGATCCAGGAGATTCGTAACCCGGCCGAAGGCGAGACCGCGGCATGACAACCCCGATCCAGCCAACGCCTGCGCCCGGAGAGCTTCCCGATGCGCAGCCGGTGCAGCGCAAGAAGCCCAGCGGAGACTTCGCTGAGCTGCTGGCGCGAAAGCTGGAAGGTGGAGTGCGCTTTTCAGGGCACGCCATCGAGCGATTGGAGCAACGCAACATCTCGTTGTCCGAAGGGGACCTGGCCTCACTGGCCGAGGCGACCGACCGGGCGGCAGCCAAGGGGTCGAAGGACTCGCTGGTCTTGTTGCGGGACCTGGCGCTGATCGTCAACATCAAGAACCGGACGGTGCTGACTGCACTGGCTCGGAACGACATGCAGGACAAGGTGGTCACCAACATCGACAGTACGGTGATCGCACAAAGCGTGACAGAGGACGGGAAAGGCCGGACCCATTCCGAGGAATCGGAGACGGGAGGCCCCCCAGTCGTGGACCGACAGAAGCGACTGGACCCGTAGGGGGTCGGGGGAACATGGGTTCCCTCGGTCCGAATTTCGGACCACTTTTAGAGGAGGAGATGAGGGATGGCACTCATCCGAGCATTGAACACGGCGATCTCCGGGTTGGAGGCGCACGAGAAGGCGATCGCGGTCACCGGTAACAACCTGGCAAACGCGACGACGGTTGCATTCAAGCAATCCCGCACCAACTTCATGACGTTGTTGACCCAGACCGAACGACGAGGCCAGGCGCCGACCGCCACGCTCGGCGGGATCGATCCGGTGCAGGTCGGCCTCGGCGTGCAGGTCGGACAGATCCAGCGTTTGTTCTCGCAGGGCGCGCTCAAGCCGACCGGCCTGAACACAGATCTGGCGATCGAAGGCAGCGGTTTCTTCGTTCAGCGGGATAGCCTGGGACAGCAGGTCTTCAGCCGCGACGGGACGTTCAGTCTCAATCCGTCGCTGAACCTGCACAACCCCGCCACGGGCAACCTGGTGCAGGGTTTGCAGGCCGACTTCACCACTTTTACCGTGCCGGCGGCCGGTGCGCCGACCAACATCAAGATCCCGGTCGGCGACTTGACGATCGCCAAGGCGACCGAGAACGCCACGTTCGCGGGTAACCTCAACTCGGGCGGTGCGATCGCAGCGGACGGCACCGTGCTCGAGAGCGAGCCGCTGTTCGACGGTGCGCTGACCACGCCGATGACCGACCTGACGCTGTTGTCTTCGCTGGGCAAGAGCAACGGTGGCACGCCGCCGATTTTCCTCAGCCTGGGGCTGACCACCGGCGAGACGATCAACATCGAGGCGATCAAGGGCGGTCGCAAGATCAACAACAGCTTCATCGTCGGCAGTCCTCCGCCGCTGGGCGGTTCGACGGTCGGCGACCTGCGGCTGTTCATCCAGCGTTCAC
>CAZMLI010000001.1:0-8254 GCA_964566865.1 uncultured Planctomycetota bacterium | reverse complement strand
CCGCCGCTGGGCGGTTCGACGGTCGGCGACCTGCGGCTGTTCATCCAGCGTTCACTGGGGATCCAGGAGAGCAGTCTGCCCGGCGTCGAGCAGCACGGCGCGGTTCGTCGCGACCCCACCGGTACGCTGATCGGCGACACGGTCGATCTGACTGGCGCCTCGGCGACTGGCACCGTGACCCTCAGCCTGGTCACCGCGGCGGATGTGCCGGATGTGGGCAGCTCGGTCTCCGTGGCCGGCGTCACCTTCACCGCAATCGCCGTGGGCGGTCCGCGTGGCGCGACCGACTTCTTCGTCGGCACGACCGCGATCGCCGCGGCCAACAACCTGGCCGATGCGGTCAATACCAATACCACCACCAACGCGCTGGTCAGCGCCACCACGGCGCCGACGGCCGCTCCGGGAGTGGTGACGGTCACCGCGCGACTCGCGGGCACGGCCGGCAATACGCTGACCCTGGCCGAGATTGCGGATGCGGGCGGCGAGATCGTCGTCTCCGGCGTGGGCACTCTGGCCGGCGGCGGTGCGGGCATCGACGCGGTAGCGACAACGGGCGGCGATCCGCAGACGATCACCTTGACCGATGCGGATCTCGACTTCGCCGCGGCCGGCGTGCAGCGGGGAGACTTCATCCGCTTCGCCAGCGGTCCCAACGGCGGACAGATCGGCCGCATCCTCGGCGTCGGCCTGGCCGACGGCCTGGCCAGCGACACCACCATCACCTTCGAGGCCGAGGGCGCCAATACCCTGCCCGTCGACCTGGATTCGTACTTCATTCACGAGGCCGCGGAAGTCGACATCGGCGTCGGCTCGACTGGCGCGCTGGCTGACGGCACCGATCCGGCCAGCCCGGCGGGCACGTTCCGCATTACCGGCGCGATCGGCAGTGAGAACGGCCTCCGCAACATCAAGATCACCGATGCTGCGGCGCGGTTGTTCACCTTCACCGAGACGGTCGCGGCATCGGGCGAGAGTTTCTACACCGAGTCGGTCGTCTTCGATTCGCTGGGAACACCGCACCGGATGGAGACCACCTTCGCGCTGGTTGGCAAGAGCGATACGAACTCGTTCTGGCGCTACTGGGTCGAGAGCGCGGACAATACCAAGGTGCCGGGCGTGACCGAGGACCGCGGGGTCGGGACGGGCTTGATCACCTTCGGCAGGGACGGCGAGTTCGTCAGCGCCACCGGCACGGATATCAGTCTCGATCTGGCGGCCACCGGTGCGGCCACGCCGCTGCTCTACAAGCTGGACTTCACCGAGCTCTCGGGCTTCACCTCGACCACCAACGCGGTGGGTAAGCCGATCAACCTGTCGGCCTCGGAGCAGATCAGTCAGGACGGATTCGAGCTGGGCACCTTGGACGATTTCAGCATTTCCGGCTCTGGCCTGATCACCGGTCTGTTCACCAACGGTCTGACGCGTTCGATCGGACGCGTGCTGATTGCCCGTTTTCCGAATGACAACGGCTTGATCGAGGTCGGGCAGAATGTCTTCGAGACCGGTGTCAACTCCGGTGATCCGGTGATTGGCACCCCCGGAACATTCGGCCGCGGATTTGTCCGGCAGGGCTTCCTCGAGGAGTCGAATGTCGATCTGGCGGAGCAGTTCACCGATCTGATCGTCAATCAACGGGCATTTCAGGCAAACGCGCGTACGATCGGCGTCGCCAACGAGCTGTTGAGGGATCTGATCAACCTGGCCTAGGCAAAAGGAGGAGGGTGTGAGAGCGGTTGCCCCGATGTGGAGGACCGTGTATCTTGTTTGAAGATGATTCGGCTGACCCGCTTGAACAATCGAGAATTTGTCCTCAATTGCGAGATGATCCAGTATTTAGAGAAGACACCCGATACTGTCGTGACGCTCTCGAATAGAGAAAAGATCGTGGTCAAGGAGGACCTACAGGAAGTGATTGGACGCATTGTTGAATACCATCGCTCGATCCGGGCGTTTCGGGTGGATTGATCCGTGGACCTAGCGAGCATCATCGGGCTGATCTCAGGGACCATTTTGATCTCGGTCACGATCATGACGTCGAGCTCGACCCCGATCATCTTTGTCTCGGTGCCATCGGTGCTGGTCGTGATGGGAGGCACAGCTGCCTCCCTGCTGGTCAGCTTTCCGATGTGGCGGCTGAAGGCGATGGTCGGGGTGGGCAAGCAGATCTTCAGCGAGGAGCGCCGCAGCCCGCTGACGTTGATCAACAATCTGGTGCGATTTGCCGAGATCGCCCGCAAGGACGGCATCCTGGCGCTGGAAGGTAGTACGGCCGAGCTGGATGACGAGTTCTTGTTGAAGGGCATCCAGCTGGCTGTGGACGGCACCGACCCGGATCTGATCCACGAGACACTGCGCACCGAGCTGGAGTACATCAGCGAGCGGCATGGCGACGGGCGCAAGCTGTTCGAGGCGATGGGCAAGTATGCCCCGGCGTTCGGGATGATTGGAACGCTGATCGGACTGGTGGCGATGTTGGCCAACCTCGACGATCCGTCCCAGATCGGTGGTGGAATGGCGGTGGCGCTGCTGACCACGCTCTATGGGGCGATCATGTCCAACCTGATCTTTCTGCCGATCGCGGATAAGCTGAAGGTCAAGGATGCGCAGGAGGGCCTGCTGAAGGAGATCGTGATTCGCGGGGTGATGTCGATCCAGAGTGGCGATAATCCGCGAATCGTGGCGCAGAAGCTGATGATCTACCTGCCGCCAGGTTCGCGGGTCAACGAAGACGAGAAGCCGGGAGACAGATAACAATGGCCAAGAAAGATGAAGATGTCGAGGAAGGTGCGCCCCTCTGGGTGCTGACTTACGGGGACATGATGTCCTTGCTGTTGACCTTCTTCATCCTCTTGTTCTCGATGGCCTCGATCGATCCGAAAAAGTTTGCCGACGTGCTGGGCGCGATCCAGACGATTCTCGGCGCAGGCTCGACCATTACCTCGCCGGTGTCGGACATCACGCCCAAGGAGGTGGTGCGCAAGCTGATGAACATCACCGACCTGGTCAAGGACCGCGGGTCCGAGACCGAGGCCTCTCCGGGCAGCCGGGTTTTCGTCGAGTCCGTCCGTGACGGACTGAAGATCACCATCGGCGGCCGGCCGATCTTCGATGAGGGCAAGTTCGAGATTCGCGAAGACGCACGGGCCGTGCTGCGCACCTTGCTCAATGTCGTCGCGGGATATCGCAACAAGATCCGGATTCTGGGCCACACCGCGGGATCGGCGGGAGACAGATTGCCCGGGCCGAACGGAAAGTGGAAGCTGGGGCACGCCAGAGCGATGGTGGTATTGCAATACCTTCAGGGCCACAAGGTACATCCTGCCCGATTGGAAGCGGCCACGGCGGCCCAGTACCAGCCGGCCAGCCCCGAGGGGGATGGTTCGCCGGGAGGCGCGGAGCGCAACCGTCGGGTAGAATTGATCGTCACAGAGGACTTGATACCCTGGGATCGGCTCAACTAGGAACTTGAAACGTGGACGGCCGGCGCAACCAGGTGGCCTGGCGGGTGTAGTACCCATGGGGAACGAGCGCCGACCACAGCTTGGAGGCATGGACAATGGCGGAAGGTGAACCAGCCGCGGCGGAGGCCGAAGCACCCGCCGAAGGTGAAGATAAATCGAAAATGGCCCTGATGTCGATCCGGGGCCTGGGGCTGATCGTTTTGCTGCTGGTGGCCGAAGGGCTGGCATTTATGCTCGTGGTCAAGGCCACGAACCTCACCGGCGACACGGTCGTGGTCAAGACGAGCTACATCCCGTTCGACAAGGTCACGGCACACATTCCAGGCGGACCACAGAAAAAGACGCCCGTGATTTACCAGCTGATGGCGTCGCTGGAGGTGGCGGCAGACGACCTGGAGCCGCTGACGATGTTGATCAATACCGACATGAAGCCGCTGTTCGTCGATCGCATCATGGCGCTGATGGAGCAGATCCAGACCCCCAGCGCCGGGCGGCGAATGGATGGGGCCAAGCTGCGCGCCTATCTCAAGCGGGAAGTCAGGGCGATCTTCAATCGAGAGCTACTGAAGCTGGAAAAGTACCAAAAGATGTTCAAGAAGGAGATCGCGGAGTACAAGGAGAAGCTGATAGACCCACGGAAGAAGGCTGGCGCCATTCAACCGGGGCCGATCAAGAGCATCGCCTTCATGGAGTTGAACTTCTAGATGAGCAGCGCCGAAGACGAAATTAGCCAGGACGAGATCGAAGCGTTGCTGGGCGCGGCGGCCCAGGCAGAGGCCCCGTCGGACGCCGGTATCGAGCAGACCGACATCGACCAGTTGCTGGCCGGGGCCGCGGACCAGCATCCGGGCGCGGATCTGGCTGCGGCGACGGCTTTCGAGTTGCCCTCGTTGGCCGAGGGTGCGGTGGCCAGCGAGGAGATGCACATCGACTCGCTGCACGACGTGGATCTCGATGTCAAAGTGGTGCTGGGTCGTAATTCGATGTTCGTAGAGGAGATCCTCAAGCTACGCGAGGGGTCGGTCGTCGAGCTGGACAAGCTCGCCGGCGACCCGCTCGACATCCTGGTCAACGACCGCCCCGTGGCCCGTGGCGAGGTGCTGGTCTTGAACAATAACTTCTGTATCCGGGTGACCGAGATCATCGATCAGGCCGCGCTGGGGTCTCCCAAGAAGTAAACCGTGAAACTTCGTCTTTGCTGGATCGTCGTCGGACTAGGCTGCCTGTTTCTCGGGCAGCCCGCTTCATTTGCACAGGGCAAAGCGGACAAGGCTGCGAAGAAGCCGAAGTCCAGCAAGCCCAAGGTCGACGAATGGGGCAAGACACAGGAGAACAAGATTTGGTCGCTGAACGAGAGCGACCAGCGCACCCGCGCGGCCCCCAAGGTGGAGACCGAATCGATCGGCTGGCTGCTGATGCGGGTGGTGCTCTACCTGCTGCTGGTGCTCGGGCTGCTCTACGCCAGCGCCTGGATGGTGCGGCGCTTCCTGCCGGCGCGTCAGGCACTGATGGGGCATTCGGCGATCACGGTGCTCGGCCGCAGCCACCTCTCCACGCGGATGCAGATCTATCTGGTGCAGGTCGGTAGCCAGATTCTGGTGATCGGGGTGACCGCGGACCAGATGACCACCCTGTCGACGATCACCGACCCGGAGGACGTGAAGTCGATCCTCGGTGCATCCGAGCCTGCCCCGGGCGCTGGCAAGGGATTCGAGGGCCTGTTCAAGAAGGCGGTTTCGCAGTACGAGGGCGAGCCGACCCCCGAGTTCGAGCGAGAGGCCGATCTGCTGCGAGAGACGATGGGACAGCGTCGAAAGGAGGGCTCGGCATGACGCGTTCGGAGCGAACCGACAGGGCTGGCGCGCGCCTGCGGGGCAGTTTGCGGCGCACGTGGCAGGCCGTCCGGCTGCCCCTGCTGCTTTGCGGCTTGTTGCTGATGGGGACCGCAGCCTATGCGCAAGGGGTGCCCTACTTCGAGGGCTTCCGCCAGGCGAAGGACCCACAGGAGGTGGTGACGGTCCTGGAGCTGATGTTCCTGATGACCGTGCTCACCCTGGCGCCGTCACTCTTCGTGATGACCACCGCCTTCACCCGGATCGTCATCGTGCTCTCGTTCCTGCGCCGCGCGCTGGGAACCCAGGGCCTGCCGCCGAACCAGATCGTCACGGGACTTGCGGTGATCTTGACCTTCATGATCATGACGCCGACGTTCACCCAGATCAAGGACAACGCGCTCGTTCCGTACGTCGACGAGGAGATCACCCAGGGCCAGATGTTCCGCCGCAGCGAGATCGCGATGCGGGATTTCATGTTCAAGCATGCGCGAAGAAAAGACGTGAAGCTGTTCCTCAACCTGACCAAGGTCAAGATCGACCGTCCGCCCGGGCAGATCAGGCGCAAGGACATCCCGACGACGATCCTGGTGCCCGCTTTCGTCATCTCGGAGCTACGGCGCGCGTTCCAGATGGGTTTCGCGTTGTTCTTGCCGTTCCTGGTGATCGACCTGGTCGTGGCGTCGATCCTGATCTCGATGGGTATGTTGGTCCTGCCGCCGATCCTGATCTCGTTACCGTTCAAGATCTTGTTATTCGTGCTGGTCGACGGCTGGTATCTGATCGTCGGCAGCTTGGTCTCTAGCTTCGGGTGACCCCCTGACTGACCATGGTTGATGAAACCCAAATTGCGATTGCCCTCGGGCGCGAGGCGTTGATGCTGACGCTGCTGGTTTCGCTGCCGCTGTTGATGGTTGGCCTGTGCGTCGGCGTATTTGTCAGCATCATCCAGTCGGCCACCAGTGTGCAGGAGCAGACGCTGACCTTCATCCCGAAGATCTTTGCCGTCGTCGGCACGATGCTGCTGATCCTGCCCTGGATCGTCTCGTTGATGATGGACTATACGATCCGGCTGTTCACCGGCATGCCGACGTTGTTCGACGGTTAGCCCGCAGGCGAGCCATCGATGATCGAGTGGCACCTCCTTCAGTTCAAGACCTTCCTGCTGATCCTCTTCCGTTTCGCCGGTCTGTTCATGGGTGCGCCGCTGTACGGCAGCCAGGTGATTCCCCGCAGCTTGAAGATCGGCATGGCCTTCATTCTTGCGCTGGTGATGATGCCGATCATGGAGCTGCCGCCGGTCGCGCTGCCTGACAACCCGGGCGCATACCTGCTGGCGGCCGCCTCCGAGATCGCGATCGGCGTGCTGATGGGCTTCTCGGCGACGATCCTGTTCCTCGCGTTCCAGATGGCCGGTATCTTGATGGGCCAGGAGATGGGCTTCGCGATGGCCAACGTGATCGACCCGGTCTCCAACCGGCGCGTCTCGATCATCGGGCAGTTCACCTTTCTCTTCGCACTGCTGATCTACCTGGCGATCGACGGCCATCATTTGCTGCTCTCCGCCCTGGTGCGCTCGTTCCAGATCATTCCGCTGGGCACCATGCGCTTCCCCGCTGCATTACCGCAGCTGATCTCGATCAAGATGGTGGCCTGGATGTTCGTCATCGGCGTCAAGCTGGCCTCGCCGGTGATCGTCGCGATCTTCTTCAGTACCGTCGCCTTCGGCTTCATCTCGAAGGTGGTGCCCGAGATGAACTTGTTCATCATCGGCTTCGCGGCGCGGATCGTGATCGGCATCATCGGCTTCACCTTGATGGTGCCGTTGATGGTGGTGGCGTTCGAAGGGCTGTTCGCCCAGTTGCTGAGGGATCTCGACCTGATCGTCGACATGATGGGGCCCGGTGGGTAATCACCAATGGCCGACGACGACTCTGGTGAAAAAACAGAAACAGCGACGACCAAGAAGCGGGAGGAAGCCCGCAAGAAGGGCACCGTCGCCCGCAGCGCCGACCTGAGCACGGCCGCCGTGATGCTGACCGCGGTGCTCGTCTTCTGGTTCTACGGGCCGACGATGGTCGAGGAGATGAAGCAGTTAATGCGGCTGGTCTTCGGCAATATGCACAAGTTCGATATCAACCAGGACACCGCCGTCGTCTTCGGCACCCGCGGGTTGCTGAGATTGCTCCTACTGCTGGCTCCGCTGTCGCTCTCGGTGCTGGTCATCGCGATCGCGGTCAACCTGGCGCAGGTCGGCTGGTACTTCAGTTTCGAGCCGATCATGCCGCAATGGAACAAGCTCAACCCGATCTCGGGCATGAAGAACATCTTCGGCATGCAGGGCTGGGTCAAGCTGCTCCAATCCTTGCTGAAGATGGGCGCGATTGCCTCGGTGTTGACCTGGACGCTGATGGATGAGTTCCCCAGGATGGGCATGTTGATGGGCATGGACGTCGGCCAGATCCTGGCTCACATGGGCAGTGTGGCCTTCGTGCTGGCGCTGCGCACCTCGCTGATGCTGCTGCTGATTGGCATCATCGACCTATTCTACCAGCGCTGGAAGCACGAGAAAGACCTGAAGATGAGCAAGAACGAGGTCAAGGAGGAGATGCGGATGATGGAGGGCGATCCGCAGATCAAACAGCGCCGGCGCAAGATCCAGATGGAAATGGCGCTGAAGCGGATGATGGGCCAGGTGCCCGAGGCGGACGTGGTGATCACCAACCCGACCCACCTGGCGCTGGCGATCAAGTACGATACGAAAGATGGCGTCGCCCCACAGGTGGTGGCCAAGGGGTCGGACGCCCTCGCCGAGCGCATCCGCGCCATCGCACTCGAGCACAACGTGCCGATCATCGAGAAGCGCGAGCTGGCCCAGGCGCTCTACGCCGCCACCGAGGTGGGCGACTATGTGCCCGAAGAACTTTGGCAAGCAGTGGCCGAAATCCTGGCCTACGTCTA